>JAZSPB010000180.1:0-26958 GCA_045537235.1 Eubacteriales bacterium | reverse complement strand
GAGGTCGCTTTTTTGAAAAAAAGCTCCGCAAAAAACTTTTCTATTGTGCCCTTTTGCAGTTGGTGCGAACATGGCAATCCCCCAAGGGGGGCAGTATGTTCGCTCTAATTTCGCAAGGGCACAATAGAAAAGTTTTTGCGGAGCTTTTTTCAAAAAGCGACCTCCCCCGCCCGCAGGCGACTCAGTCGACGGGGTATCCGTTATAGCCGTATTTTTTTATGATGGTGGGGTAGTCTTTGTAGCAGAAGTTGAGGTCGACATTTCCGGGGACACCGGCGATGGTGCCGCGCTCGGTGTATTGCCACATTCCGTAGTTGTCATACTCGGTCTCGCAGTCCCACTTGCCGAAGGAGAAGGACGGCTCGAAGTTGTCGAGGGGGTAGCGAGCATACCAAATGTCGTAGTATGTTGTCAGTTGCTCTTGATTCCACTGCTTGAGCAACCATGCGTTGTTGGTGTAGATGGCGGGGAAGTAGCCGTTGTCGGTGAGGGTCTGACAGAATACCAATGCCATCTCCATCAAGACCTCGGTTTCAAGACCTACCTGGGAGGGATCCTCCATATCGAAGTAGATGGGATATTCAAAGATCTTGCCGTCCAGAATTTTAAGGAGTTGAACGATCTCGGCTTCCAGTTCCTCTACGCTCATGGCATAGGTGTAGAAATAACAGCCGACGTCCAATCCCATTTTGCGAGCGTTGGTATAGTGATCTTCAAACATCGCATCCGGCATCTGCCGAGAGGACGCGGCGCGAAGGATGACATAGTCGATTCCCGTACCTGCCAAAGCACTCCAATCGATGTCGGTGTTCCAGTGGGAGAGGTCGATGCCGTCGGCAAGAATGCCCTTTCCGTCTCCCGCTGAGCCGGTAAATACATCGCTGTACCAAACATAATTGTCCTTGTAGGAATATTGGCAGTCCGAGCAGGTGTGGAGAGTATAGCCCGTACGCGCGAAGGAGGGGCGGATGACCGTGTCCGTGAAGAGGTGTCCCCGAGGCTCCGAGGTGGCTGTGCGGTATTTGAAATCGCAGACCATGCAACGGTAAAGGGTATAGCCGCCCTCGGTGCAGGTGGCCAACGACTGTGCGCTGATCAGATCATGTCCGAGGGGGGAAGAGGTTGCCGAGCGGTACTCCAGATCACAGTTTTGGCATTCATAAAGGGTGTAGGAACCCTCGGTGCAGGTGGCAGGGAACTGTTTTTCGGTCAACGAGTGTCCGTTGGGCTCGACAAAGTCCGCTGTGTAAGTGTAGCCGCACTCTCGGTCGCAGGTGTACACGGTATGACCGCTGTTCTCGCAGGTGGGAGCCACTACGGAGGTGGACATCTGATGTCCGAGAGGCTCTATGTAGTCGGTGGTGTAGGAATAGTCACAGCTGGTGCAACGATAGACCGTGGCTCCCTGTTCGGTACAGGTGGGGGACAGCGGCTCGGTCTCGAATTGGTGTCCGTTTGGCTCTACAAAATTGCTTTTGTAGGAATAATCGCAATCCCGACAGACGGTGATCGTGTATCCTTGCTGTGAGCAGGTGGGTTGGTAGGTTGCATCCTTGGTGCGCAGATGCAAACAGTCGGATTTGCCGCAGGAAGAAAGTGAGATCAAACACACCCATGCGACAAGCGCAAGAACAATGGGCAAAAGGCGGCGAAGGGTGATTTTGTTCATAGGGTACTCCTTTTATGATTCTGACTGAGGCGATATCTCTGCCGATTGAAGGATATCGTTCCGAGAAACTTTATAGACGGCGGTTTGTGACAGCTTTTGCAGGTCGACACTGATCTGGACGACCGAGATCAGATCCCCCGCTTGGGGAATGTAATTCTCCACAAACAGCAGTTCTTCCGAAATATAGATGGTTTTCACCTTGCGTCCATTGATAAAAACGTGGCTGTAGGGCGTAAAAAACCGTCCGTCGATAAACACTTCTTTGTCCTCGGTCGGTGAGATGCCCGTGACGGCGATGGTGTCAAGTCCGAGGGTGATGTCCCGCGTGGTGTAGGGAAATTCCTCTCCGAAGGCAAACTGATCTCCGTACAGCATATCATAGCCGACAAGACGGAGGATCTCGCTGTAATCGGGGGTGTCGGCATATTCGCGGTGGATCTTGTTGATCAAGCCTTCGTCAATGCCGAGCGTCCCTTGGATCAGGGCGGACAACTGATAGGCCTCTACGTCGGGTGCTTCAAAGGTGATGTCAAAATTGTTCCATATGACATAGTCGGTTTGCAGCAAGTTGCGGTTGACCAGCTCGTCCTTGGTGATATCCAGTGAGGGCAGATGGTCGCCGTACAGCACCAGTACCGTGTCTTCGTCCAAGGCTGACAAAGCTTCCTTCAACTCACCGATGAAGGCGTCCATCTCATAGAGCTGATTGATGTAATATTCGAATGCGTTGTGCCGTTCCTCGTTGCGAATTCCCGAAAGGGTGATGCACGGTTCCTCGTTTGTGGGAACCTCGGGGTATTTTCCGTGTCCCTGAACCGAGACGGCAAAAACAAAATCGGGACTTTCGGTGGAGGTCAGCGCTTTGATGATATATTGGGTCAGGATCTTGTCCTTTTCCCAGTCGAGATCGGTGTACTCCAAGCCGACCATGTGCTCGGCGGGAGTAAAGGTGTCAAATCCGAGATTGGCATACACGCGATAGCGATCGTAGAAGGTTCCCGTATGGTTGTGCATACTGTGAGTGCTGTAGCCGAGCGCCGACAGATTGTAGGCGACCGTTTCACAGCAACGCTCTCCGAGAATGCTGGCATAGGGATATTCGCCCGTCCCGAAAAAGTCCAGATCCAGACCGCTGAGTATCTCGAACTCCGTGTTGGCCGTTCCCGAGCCAAAGGCAGGCACCGATACCAAACCGCGTGCCCCTTCCTCGCCCATCGCTGTGAAGTTGGGGATGGGATTTTTCGAAAAGCGCAGATCCTCCATGCGATTGACATCAAAGAAGGATTCCAACTGCACCATGATGATGTTGGGCGTCTTTTCCGGTGAGGCGGACGGCTTGGAGGCCAGCTCCGATACGATCTCGCGTAATTTTTCTTCCGAATAGTTGTCGGGTTGAGGGATGCCTCGGTCGAAAATACTGCGTAAGAAGCAGTACGGAAAACCGTACACATCGTAGGCATCCTTGATGTTGTCGAAATTTTTCGGATCTGCGTCGGCCAGCCCCACGATGGCCAGCGTCAGGAAAAGCAGTACCAAAAGGCAGCAGACCACCGTCAAGAGCACGCGCACATAATCGGGACGGCATTTTGGGGACTTGATGAACAGGATGACCAAAACCACCAAGGCCGCGAGAATGGCAAGGATGCAAAGGCTCAACTGTATCCACCCCATATATACGGGCAGAATGGCGATGCCGGTGCGTACGATATAGAAATCGATCGCCTCCAGAGGAAGATCGCGCAGACTCAAAAGCACACACTCGGTAATGCCCAGTGTCAGCCATATCACGGTGATCAGGGACATGACGAAAATGCGCCTTGCGAAAAACAGCGCGAGAGAATAGAAGGTGATGATAATGAGCGCGTTGAACAGGAAGAACCATGGCTGGGAGAAGGTCAGCACAAAGCCGCCGATGGGCGAACGTGCGTGGAGACAGTAGATCAGCAGGGTCATCAGCATTCCCGTCACAAGACAGGAGACAAAGGGACGCTTATCCACCGCCTCTGCCAGCCAATTGCCGACGCGCAAAAAACAGTTTTGAATTTTGTTTTCTTTGAATTTGGTTTTCATGGTTTTTGTATGGATTGATTCTGTGAAGGGGGAAGGGAAACCCTCGGGGATCGAAAAAACTTTGCCCCTCGCAGATTTGGGATGGATTATTTACCGAGCTCTTGCGTGCGAAGGAAGGCATCCTCCACCGCATCCATGGTCAGTCCGCGGAAGCCTCCTCTTTCCAAAGCCGCAACGCCGGCAATGGTCGAGCCGCCGGGGCTGCATACCGCATCCTTGAGCTGTCCGGGATGATTGCCGCTGTCACGCGCCAGCTTGGCCGCACCGAGAACCATCTGCTCCGCATAAACCAAGGCCTTTGCACGGGGGAGTCCGCATTTGACGCCGCCGTCGGCCAGTGCTTCCATAAAGAGATAGACATAGGCGGGACCGCACCCCATGACTGCCGTGGCTGCGTCGATCAGATGCTCGTCCAGCTCGTCAAGGCTTCCTGCGTGAGCCAGTACGGAGGTGAACCGCGCCTTTTGGTCACTGTCTGTCTGCTTGTTGGCGCTCCATACGATCATGCCTTCTCCCACCGAGACGGAGGTGTTGGGCATCATACGGATGATGGGGCGCTCACCGAATGCCTCGGAAAGCGTCTCCAGCGATACGCCGGCCAAGAAGCTGACCAAACAAAGCTCCTTACCGCGTTGGGAGAGGGCAGGTGCCAGCTCTTGGGCAACGTCGGCAAGCATCTGAGGCTTGACGCCCAAAAAGACCATGTCGCAGTTTGTGACGATGTCGATGGCGGAATCCGCGATCTTGCCGCCGATATCCACAGCGAGTGTTGCCGCGCGTTTCTTATCCTTGTCGGCAAGGAAGATCTCGTGTTCCGACAGAGCCGCCGCGCGAGCCAGAGCACCGCCCATATTTCCTACACCGATAAATCCGATTTTACTCATGTTATTTACACCTTTCCGATGAATTTCGATCTGCTCCGTGCCCCACGGTCATTTTGACCCAATGGGGCGTCGGTGCTTTTTTGAAAGACTTTTGGGCGAGCTTTTTAGCGAATCTGCCCGTCCCCGCGCACGATATACTTGTAAGTGGTCAATTCGGGCAAGCCCATGGGACCCCGCGCGTGAAGCTTTTGTGTGGAGATACCCATCTCACAGCCGAATCCGAACTCGCCACCGTCGGTGAAACGGGTGGAGGCATTGACGTAGACCGCCGCGCTGTCCACCTCCTTGGTAAAGCGCTCGGCCACCTCGGTGTTTTCGGTTACAATGGCATCGCTGTGATGGGTGGAATGCAAGCGAATGTGCTCGATGGCCTCCTCGGCGCTGTCCACCACGGCAATGGCCAAAATATAATCAAGAAATTCAGTGTCGAAGTCCTTTTCGCCGGCCGCAGTGCCGCCGATGATCGCGTGGGCGCGAGGGTCGCACCGAAGCTCCACGGGCACCTTGCCCGCCGCCGAGCGACCGTCGCAGAGCCGAGCCTTGAGTGACGGAAGCAACTGTGCCGCAATGTCCCGATGGACGATCAAGACCTCCTCGGCGTTGCAGACCGAAGGACGCGAGGTCTTGGCATTTTCCACGATCGCCAGCGCCTTGTCAAGGTCGGCATCACGGTCAATATAGATGTGACAGATCCCCGTGCCTGTCTCGATGCAAGGCACCGTGGCATTCTCCACGCAAGCACGGATCAGCCCCGCACCGCCGCGAGGAATGAGAAGATCCACATATCCGTTGGCCTTCATCAACTCGGTGGCTCCTTGCCGTGTGGTGTCCTCGATGCGAAGCACCGCGTCTTCGGGAAGTCCCGCTGCCTTGAGACCGCGTCGAATGGACGCAACGATGGCCGCCGAGCTTGCCGCCGCTTCTTTGCCGCCGCGCAGGATGCACACATTGCCGCTCTTGAGCGCCAGTGCCGCCGCGTCGGAGGTCACATTGGGACGGCTTTCATAGATAATGGCTACCACGCCGATACTGACCGAGATCTTTTCGATATGCAATCCGTTGGGGCGTGTCCATTTGTCGATCGTCTTGCCCAAGGGGGAGGGGAGTGCCGCCACGCCGCGTATACCCTCGGCCATGCCGTGGATACGGTCGCGGTCAAGACGCAGACGGTCGAGCATGACGGGAGAGATTCCCTCGGCCGCCGCCAGATCGCGCGCGTTTGCCGCGAGAATTTCGGTTACGGAGTCATCTTGCTCCAAAATATCCGCGATGATCAAAAGAGCCTTGTCCAGCGTTTCGGCGCTGATCCGCGCCATTGCGGGCGCTGTAGCTTTGGCGGCTTCCAAAATGCTTTTTGTGGTTCGCATGGCTCTTCCTCCTTATGCTTGGTTCTTGCTTGCGTAAAAACGGGTACCTACCGAAAGACCGTCCGCAATGCGGTACAGACAGTCGGGGTCGGAGCCGTTGGTGATGATCATGTCACAGCCGCTTTGGGTGGCGATCTCGGCCGCATGAAGCTTGGTGGCCATGCCGCCCGTGCCCAGCGCCGAACCCTTGCCGCCGCCCAAGGAGAGAATGTGCTCGTCGATCTTGTCCACTCGCTCGATGAGAGTGGCGGTTGGATCCTTGTGAGGGTCAGCGGTGTAAAGACCGTCGATGTCGGACAAAAGCACCAGCAGATCGGCCTTGACACTGACGGCAACGAAGGCCGCCAGTGTGTCATTGTCACCGATGCCGATCTCCTCGGTGGCTACGGTGTCATTTTCGTTGATGATGGGAAGCACGCGCATCTCCAAAAGACGCGTCATGGTGTTTTCAAAATTGGTGTGCCGTTTTGGGTCACGCAGGTCGTCGGCGGTGAGAAGGATCTGTGCCACCGTGTGACTGTATTCTGAAAACAGCTTGTCATAGGTGTACATCAGTTCGCACTGACCGACGGCTGCTGCCGCTTGCTTGCCTGCCGTGTCCGAGGGACGGGCGTCGAGATTGAGCTTGCCTACCCCCATGCCGATGGCGCCCGAGGACACAAGGATGATCTGGTGTCCTGCATTGCGCAGGTCGCTGAGGATCTTGCATAAAAGCTCGATTCGTTTTATGTTTAGTCTGCCCGTTGCATGGGCAAGGGTGGAAGTTCCTACTTTGACTACGATCTTCATTTTTCCTCCGTGTCGGATATACCGACGGTAAAAAGTGTATACCTAAACTACAGTATATCATATTTTAGAGGATTTGGCAAGAGGAAATGATAAATTTGGAGAGGTCGAAGAGGGGGAGGGCGTCGGTTTTTTGTTTTTTTCTTTGCGGCAGGAGCAAAGGGAAAGATGAAAGCAGAATGTTCATGCAAAAGACACGATTTGTTCACAAACGAGCTGCCCTTGTGGTATATAATTAAAATGAGCAATTTTTCCCTTCCGAAAGAAGATGGAGATAAACTATATAGAGGCAAAAAATGAGAAGAACCAAGATCGTATGTACGCTGGGACCCGCCAGTCGAAAAGAGGACGTGATCGCCAAGATGCTCAAAAACGGCATGAATGTAGCGCGACTCAACTTTTCGCACGGTACCCACGAATACCATAAAGAAAGTATTGAAATGTTCCGCCGCGTTCGTGATTCGCTGGGCTTGCCCGCCGCCATCATGCTGGATACGCGCGGTCCCGAGATCCGCGTGGGCGATTTTGAGGGTGGCTCCGCAGAGCTTTGCGACGGACAGGAGTTTACCCTGACCACCCGTGAGATCATGGGCAACCAACGAGAGGTGTCCATCACCTACCGCGATCTGCCCTCCCAGCTTTGTCCCGGTAACCGCGTGCTCATCGACGACGGTCGTATCATGCTGACCGTTCAGTCCTGCACCGACACCGATATCGTATGCACCGTCAATGACGGCGGTCCGATCAGCAACCACAAGGGTGTAAACATCCCCAACGTGCATTTGGAAATGCCGTTTTTGAGTGAGCGGGACAAGAACGATCTGATCTTCGGTATCGAGCACGATGTGGATTTTGTTGCCGCCTCCTTTGTACGTTCGGGTGACGATGTCATCGCCATGCGAAAGTTCTTGGACTATCACGGCGGTCATTTGGTCAAGATTATTTCGAAAATTGAAAATATTGAAGGCGTGAACAACTTTGACGACATTCTGCGCTACTCCGACGGTATCATGGTCGCGCGCGGCGACATGGGTGTGGAGATCGCTTACGAGAAGCTGCCGGGTCTTCAGAAAAAGTTCATTCGCAAGTGCTACCAGTCGGGCAAAATGGTCATTACAGCCACCCAGATGCTGGAGTCCATGATCCACAATGCCACCCCCACCCGTGCCGAGATCACCGACGTGGCAAATGCCGTGTTTGACGGCACCTCGGCCATCATGCTCTCGGGTGAGACGGCCATGGGCGATCATCCTGCCCGCGTGGTCAAGGTCATGGCCAAGATCGCCAACCAAGCGGAGAAGGACGCCTTTGACATGGAAGTCTATCGCGGCATTCAATATGATAACGACCGAACCGACACGACCAATGCCATTTGTGACGCGGCCTGCACCACCGCCCGTGACGTGGGTGCGCGCGCCATTATCGCGGTCACCAAGTCGGGACATACCGCTCGTCGCGTTTCCAAGTTCCGTCCTCATGAGCCTATTGTGGCGGCTACGCCCGAAAGCAAGACCTTCCATCAGTTGTCTCTGTCTTGGGGTGTATACCCCGTTCTGGCGCTCAATCAGAGCAATGAGGAGAGCCTTTTTGTCCACGCGGTGGATTGCGCCAAACAGATCGATGCGGTCAAAAAGGGTGATTGCGTAGTCATCACTGCCGGTGTGCCTGTCAATACCACAGGTAATACCAACTTGCTCAAGGTCGCGGTGGTTTGATTTCGGAGAGGTTTTGACATGATTATAGATTTTCACACGCATATATTTCCGCC
This sequence comes from Eubacteriales bacterium, assembly GCA_045537235.1. Classification (GTDB taxonomy): domain Bacteria; phylum Bacillota; class Clostridia; order Oscillospirales; family CAG-272; genus RGIG8775. Next base: position 18,414 of record JAZSPB010000180.1, on the reverse strand, counting down.
GGCCATTGCGCCGCGTACCATAGAGGTGCTGCGCGCGGGAGCCATGCGGTGCTCGGGCGTGGATATCGTGCCGTATACCGATGCTACGGCGGACGGGCTTCGTGCTTCCATGAAGGGGGACGGGATCGACCTTTCGGTGGTCATGCCCATCGCCACCAAGCCCTCGCAGACCGAAAGCATCAACCGATATGCGGCCGAGGTCTCTCATGACGGGTTGCTGTCCTTCGGCAGTTTGCATCCCATGGGAGAGGATCCCGAAGGAACCTTGGAGCGACTTGCCGAGTTGGGTTTCCGCGGTATCAAATTGCACCCCGAATTTCAGGATTTCTTTATTGATTCGCCCGAGTCGCTCCGTGTGCTTCGCTGTGCCGAGCGGTTAGGACTGTTGGTTTTGCTTCATACGGGCAAGGATGTGGGGATTTTACCTCCCGTCCATTGTCCGCCCGATCGACTTCGCGGTATTCTCGACCATGTCTCGGGCACCAATATCATTGCGGCGCATCTCGGCGGATTTCAGCAATGGGATGAGGTCATGGAGCATTTGATCGATACTCCGTTTTGGTTCGACACCGCCGTGGTTGCCGAGTTTGCTGACACGGAAACGGCCAAGCAGATCATCGTGGCGCACGGAACCGACAATGTGCTCATGGCCAGCGACTCCCCTTGGGGCGGTCAGAAAAAAGCGGTGGAGTTTATTCGCGGTATGGGCTTGGAGCCCCGTGCCGAGGCGGATATTCTCGGCGGCAATGCGTGCCGTCTTTTGGGCTTATGAGGATCAATTCGTATCGACTTGCGTGCCGAGGGATCTCCCTTCGCGCCGCCGTGGTAGCCGATTTTCACGATCGGGAAAAGGACTCGCTTCTTGAGGCGCTTCGCGCGGCGCATCCCGATGTCATCCTTGTGCCGGGGGATGTGGTGCACGACCGCGATCACACCGCAAATGGATTGGCTTTTTTGCGCGAGGCTGTGACCGTGGCGCCCGTGTTTTGTTCTTTGGGCAATCATGAGTTGCGATGCGGCGAGGATATCGGCACTCGTATCGCGGCTACGGGTGCACAGGTCTTGGATGATCGCTATGTCCGCTTCGGCGGGCTTGTGATCGGGGGCTTGACCTCCGGATTTTTGGGACACGAGCAGGGAAGAACCAAGAAGACCCCACCGCCCAAGACAGATTGGCTGAAGGCTTTTTGTGCCGAGGATGGAGTGCGGGTGTTGTTGTCCCACCATCCCGAGTATTATCCCGATCATTTGTGGGATCGCTCGATCGACCTTGTACTTTCCGGTCATGCCCACGGCGGGCAGTGGTGCTTTTTCGGTCGAGGGATATTCGCGCCGGGGCAGGGGCTTTTTCCCTACTATACGGCAGGTGCCTACGATCGGCGGAAAAGACTCGGGCGGACGCTTCGCCTATCCCCCGAAGCGCCGATCATGATCGTCAGCCGAGGACTCTATAACCAGGTTTCAATTCCCAGAATCAACAATCCCGAGGAATTGCTCCTTTTAGATTTTTATGATGGAGAAAAACAGGAAAAATCATGCACAGCGGACACAGAGAACGTTTGAGACACAAATTATTTTCCGAGTCCGATCTGCCACCCCATGAGCTTTTGGAGCTTCTTTTGACCTTTGCCATTCCCCGGCGAAATACCAATGACATCGCTCATCGGTTGCTGGAACGGTTTGGAACCTTGACTGCTGTCTTTGAGGCGGACACCGAGGATCTGATGACAGTGGCGGGCGTGGGAGAGAATGCAGCGGCCTTGCTCAAGCTGATGCCAAGGCTTGGGGTATCTATAGCCGGAAAAGCAAAACGCCCGACCATACACCTGGACACGGTTACCAAGCTGGCGGCTTATGGCAAGCGTCTGTTTCGCAACACCGAAAGAGAGGCACTGTATGCGTTGCTTTTGGACAGCCGATTGCAGTTGGTGGATTGCGTTCGCTTGACGGTAGGATCGTCGGCGGGGGCGAAGGTCAGCATAAGGAGCCTTGTTCAGTGCTCGTCGCTTTGCCGATGTGCGGGCGTGGTGCTGATCCACAATCATCCGCAAGGCTTCGGCGCAGGCTCCATGGAGGATAAGCGTTTCACCGCTCGCGTCGAGGAGCTGTTTGCTATGCTGGATCTGGCAGTCATTGAGCACATGATCCTTGCAGGGGATCGCTATGTGACACTGATAGGAAGATATGAGGCGGACGACCGTCTGCTTCTTAATATATAATTAGGCTGTGCCGCAAAAAGGACTGCGGTCGGAATTCGATCTCCTCTTTATTTCAGCAAGCCAAAACCCAAACTCAAAAATAAAAAAGAAAAGAGAAAAAACATGAAGATCACAAAGATACAACGTTTGGTTTGCACCGCGCTTTGTCTGTGCGTGCTGTTGTCCTGTATCATAGTACCCGTGTCCGCATCGGAAGCACGGGCTGTGACCTCCGAAAACACAGGGGTTGCTACTACCGCGCCCACCGTGTTTATGCCCGAGATCGAGGATACGGTCTGGGCGATTGACTTTACAAAGGTTTCTTCGATTCCCCAATCGGTTTCTTCCGATACATACGGAACCGCAACGATAAGCTCCTCCGGTTCCCCTTATGTGAATGGAAAAAACGGACTGACGTCGAATAGTAAACACTTTACCTTCCGTATGACCGAGTCCGGAATCGGTTCCTCCAAGTCGATGATTGACGTTTACGATGAGGGCTGTCTTATGATCACGGCCGTGGTCAATTTTGCCTCCCTTCCTACCATCATCGCCTCATCAGGCTATACCAATCCCTTGTCTCTTTTGAAGTGGGAGCGCGTATATACCTCGGCAAGCGGCGCTTCGACCACTGACTACGGTCGATTGGTTTGTGTGGATGAAAACGGTTATCTTTACGACGATAGCCGTACCCTTATGACCAAGGATGTTACCATTCCCGCCGGTCGGGATGTGACCTTGAATGTTGTGCTGGACACCCGCGGCAGCAATTGCCTGTATCATGTGTTTGTGGACGGCGTGTTTGCATTTTCGTCTTCTCTCAAGGCGATCGGTGATATCAAGACTTCCCGTCTGTGTGCGTTTGATACCCAGCGCTCCTATTCGGCACATTTGAAGTATTACGGTCTTCACACCGTGGATCCTTCGTATTCGATGGATGGGGTGATGACCTCGGATTGGGCCGCTTATCAGATCGGTTTGGATGCCGACGGAAGCTCCTATGACCTGCGCCTGTTGTCTCTCATGGATACCCTCAAGTATGCCGCTACCGGTTATGAGGTCATCGCGGCCTACCGTGAGTCGGCTACCGGTGAGGTCAAGTTCAAGACCTTGGATATGTCTTCTTCCACGGTATTCACCAGCGTCGAGCACATGGTGGGCAATGTTCCCACAACGTGGTATGCCTCGGATCACGGCGGAAAGTACATATCGGCACTCTCGATCAACAATATTGACGCATCTCTGTTCGCTTTGGAATTTTGCGTTCGTCCCTATTCCGAGCAATCGAACGGCTTTAGGGTCTACGGCGACGCGAAGTATATGGTGTACAGCGGAACCGAGTCTAACGGTACCCCTAAGTTTACTCTTTCGGATACCCCCTCGAAGGGTACCTCGGTGTCGGTTACAGAGGACACCTACATTCGATACGGCTCTAACTACAAAACCAATTACGGCTCCGAGACCGAGCTTGCCGTCAAGTATAACAACGGCTACGGTACCGCTAACTCGTATAACAATAGCCGTATGTCCTTTATCAAGTTTGATATCTCCGATCTTCCCGACAACATGAACGAGTATATTCTCGATCTGTATTTTTCCTCGGGTCCTTCGGGCAGTGTCTTTAAGCTGACCGAGATCAATCCCTCCTACTGGAGTGAGAACTCTCTTACGGCAACCTCCGGATTGCTTTCGGGATCGGGCATTCGTTCCAACAGCGGATGGTCTACTACCTTTACCTATTCCGCCAATGTCCGTGTGGATATCACCGCGTGTGTCCTGCAAGCCAAGGCGAGCGGAAAGACCACCATCTCCTTCCGAATCGAGAATGAGACATACTATGCCTCGTATGCGTCCATGTATTCCCGCGAATATGACAACGGCTCCAAGGCGGCTACCATTACGGCGGGGGCCAGCATGATCCATTACAGCACCAATCTGACACCGTACGAGAACCTCGGCTATGAGCCTTGGGGCTACGCAGAGATGCTGGTGAACGATTGGGCGACCAATATCGTAGATATCTACGGTCGCGATTACGGAAAGAGCACCATTGTCAGCTCCTCCGTCAACGGCGCCGACTACGATACCACCATCCGTGTCACATCGGGCAGTACACCGCCTGCCGCTGACAAGTGGAGTACGGTAGGCACCATGGGTGTTCGTACCGTTTCCTCCATCGATGGTTACACCGCTCTCACCGGTGCGCTCCTTTATGACAATTACGGCGGTTTGGCATCCGATGGCGGTAAGTATTACACATCCGCGTACAGCAAGTATGTCAACGGTACCAAGGGATATTTCGGAACCTATTACGATACGACCAATGACCGTTGGTGGTTTATTACCCCCGAGGGTAACCGTTATATTGCCGTTGGTATGTGTTCGGTGAATGCCGGCAGCACCAACGCTCAAAAAGCTTTGGCCAAGGAGGTATACGGTGACGATTGGGCTTCTTGGACAGCCGATCTTTTCAACTCTATTGGTCTGAATACCACTTCCGGCTCGTCTGCGCTTTCCTCGGTGGATGAGGGATATCTGATCAGCACCCACAGTGGTGTCGGCTTGCTCAGTAGCTATGCTTCCAAGCTGGATATCAATGCTTCCATCGGCGGTTCTACCGTTTTTGCCAACAACAACACCATGAATGTGTTTGACCCCGCTTTTGTTACCTATGCCTACGGTCATGCCGCAACCCAGATCGGTTCCGCGGCGACCAGCGCAACAAAGCTGGGATGGACGTCGGACAACGAGATCCCTGCCAACAGCGATATGCTGGATCGTTATCTCTCCCTTGACCCCTCCAATCCTCTCAATGCTTTCTCCTATGCGACCGCATGGACTTGGCTCCGTCAGGTGACGGGTAACAGCAATCCTTCCATTCAGGATGCCAAGGGCTCTACGATGGTCAACATGGGCGGCACGATGAAGGAAGTCAGCTACCGCGATCTGTTCCGTGGCTTTGTATATTATCGCTACTACGGAATTGCCGGCAGTGCAGTAAAGGCCGCTGCTCCCAATCAGCTTTACCTTGGTTGCCGTGAGTTGGGCAACAACTATCAGTGTGAGACCGTTATGCGTGTGGCAGGTTACTTCTGCGATGTGCTGACCGTCAACCTGTATCTTGGCGGTGACCCCGATGCTTCCGTAGTCGCTAACCTTCATAAGTGGGCTTGCAAACCGGTCTACGTCACCGAGTTCTATGCCAAGTCCTCCGGTTTGAATGATGACGGTGAGTATGTGGGAACCCAAGCCTACGGTGTTTGGGAGGTGACCTATAAGGCCGATTCTTCCTTGACCAAGAATGCATATCATACCAATTCGGACGGAAAGACGGTCTATGTGGACAGCACGGGTATTGCCCATGTGTACTATATTGCCGACGGAAAGACCACCTATGTGGATCAGAACGGCGTAACGCAGACGGTTCCCCAGGTCATTCTGACCAATAACCGCGGTGCGGGTAAGGTCGTGCAGTCTCAAGAGGCGCGCGGTCAGTATTATCAGACCTTCGCCCTCAAGATGTTGGAATCCGGATATTGTGTAGGTTGGTCTTGGTACCGCTATCAGGATAATGACGTATCGCTCTATACCGATGCGGACGGAAACATCATTCTTTACAACCAGTGGGAGAAGGATGTGGACGGTATGACCAAGGTACATAAGGGTGAGGACACCGACCAGTCCAACCTTGACTCCAACAAGGGACTTGTCAGCAACGATATGAAGGTCTACACCGAGTTTGCGGACGCGATCGCCGCGATCACCCGTAACATTTACGGTTTGGCCGACTATTTCGACACAACAAGAAGAAATTGATCTTATAAAAATGACCGCGGAGCAGGGAGCGTACCTTGTTCCGCGGTTTTGCGGTCGGGGATGGGACGAGCACAAAAAAAGAAAAACGAAAAAAATCAAAAGAATCCCAAAAACCTATTGACAAACGGCAAAAAATAGGGTATAATAACTCCTGCGAGTTTATGCAACCGGCGACTCGCAGAGTATATGGAGATGTACTCAAGTTGGCCGAAGAGGCGCCCCTGCTAAGGGTGTAGGTCGGTATTCCCGGCGCGAGAGTTCAAATCTCTCCATCTCCGCCATCCAAGTCCACAACAGTGATGTTGTGGACTTGTTCACTATTTGTCCCTTATCTGTGCAGTTTCTTTCTTACTATCCACCTTATCGTTTTCCATCACAAAAAAGTTCAGCAATGGACTTGAGATTAAGTTTGACATGAAAATGGAGGATTTGATTATGTGTTCGGCTCTTTCGGTAATCGGCGTTCTGGGGATGGTTCCTACTGGTTGTGCTGTGCGTGGTAGCAGAAGGCTTAAAGGAGAAAAAAGGAGAACTGTGCGTATAATATAAGGAAAGCCGCCATGGGGTTCGATTCCTCAGACGCACACCAAAAAGTTAGGGAAAGGCTCGCGCCTTTCCCTTCGTTTTTTATTGTTTAATAGTCTCCTTCACCACATAGTCGCTCATAAGGTTCATATACACCTCGATCTTATCGGGATAAATGAGAACCTTGTTGATGTACTGATCGATGACCAAACGACGGTTCGCTAATGTACCGTTCTTCAATTGTTGTTCGGCAATATGGAACAACTTGCTAATTTGTTCTTCGGAAAAATTCTCCTGCTTCAATGCCTCCTCGGCTTCGGTCAGCTCAAACAACAGCTTTTCTTTGGACTGTTCCAATTCGTTAAGCTTATCCTTAAAGGCAGCTGAGCCTGTTTCAATCATGAGATTTACGGTATTGGTGATCTTACGCTCTACATCACGAAGCTCTGTCTGTAATGCCAAAGTTCGTTCCTTGGCACTCCCGGTTTTCTCGGCTATGTATTCGTTATATTGCTCTACAAGCCTAGGAATGACGTCGGGGTTGAATAATACCTCCGACAACCGTTCCAATACCAACCGCTCCAACTTATCCCGATTGATCTCGGGATTGTTACATTTTGTATCACGCTGATTGCGCCGTGTACACTTATAAGATATATATAATGGGTGATCGGGGCGTGGCTTGCGGGAATTGCCTGCATAAGGGCTTCCACACTCACCACAGTAGATCTTGCCGCTCAACAAATACTCCTGTTTAGCGGAGAATTTGGCGGCTTTGTGCTGACGCTCCTTCATCTTGGCTTGGACTCGATGAAAATCGTCCTCACTGATAATGGCGGGAATCCCACCGGGGATTCGAATGACGGCATCGGGATCGTATTCTCCGTGTCGGACGTATTTGCCCTTTGGGTTCTTTGTTGAATCCTTCACGTAAATATATACGCCCGTGTACCGTTCATTTCGCAGAATGGCATACAGGGAGTTCTTCGCAAATGGAATCCCTCTCCGTGTGCGGTATCCTTTGGCGTTCAGGGTGTCAATGATCTCGGTGTAAGAATATTCTTCAAGGTACATGCGGAATATCAGTCTGACCGCCTCCGCTTCGTATTCATTGATGATGTACTTCTGAGTATTTCGGTCAACCGAATAACCAAGTGCGGGAGGACCGCCCGTAACCTTACATTCCAAGGCATTTTCCTGTAACCCTTTGCGAACTTCACGCGAAAGGTTGAGTGAATAATACTCGTTCATACCCTCGATCACAGATTCCAGAATTACACTTTCGGGGCTGTCTTGCAGATTTTCAAGCACCGAGATCAGCTTGACGTTATTCTTTTTCAGAATGTTCTTGTAAAATGCGGAATCATAACGATTGCGCGCAAATCTGTCGAGCTTGTGGACGATCACTGCGTCCACATCGCCCTTGGTTGCCATTGAAATCATTTTCTGGAACTCAGGACGCTTGTCCGATGTTCCGCTGATTCCGCGGTCAGCAAATACGGTGAGCAAAACGAAGCCGTTGGCATCACAGTATTGCTGGATGGCACGAGTCTGTGCCTCTATGGATTCTTCTCTTTGAAGATCACTCGAAAACCGAGCATATGCGACCGCTCGCTTCATCTTGCTCACCTCCTTTTAGTCAATTTTGAGATTGCACATATTATGCAACGTTTTCGGTAGTAATTACGGTTTCATCGTCTGTGGATACTGCTTCCATCATTTTGCAGAGCAGAAGCAAGTACTCGGTAAAAGTAATCGTGGTTGCTGTAATAAAGATCGTGTCTCTTGGCGTTTTCATAAAACCTCCGAATTATGCAGGGTATGCACACTTTTAGCTAAGATTTAAGAATTGTAATACCAGTTTGAGGCACTTCAATAATTAAAAAGTGATGTAAAAGTGTGCATACTGTTCATTTTTTAGCGAGCTAATTTAGCTCCTAGATAAACATATCCAGAAGACTTCTTGTGTTTTACATATTTAGTCTTAGACATACGTCTTCCAAAAACCGTCTGGGATTCTACCCGACAGTTATTGAAGGAACAATACTCAAGGTATGCCTCATAAAGCTTATTGGCAGAGATCTCCTCTCCTTCCGAGTACTCGACGCATTCATCAAGAAAGCTGCCGATGGCATCCTCGAATCGCTTATAAGCTTTATAGGCATCCTTAAAGTTGCGGGGTTCTTTCAAGCCCTCGGCGTAGTATTTAACTGCACCTTCCACAAGCCAAGCAAGAATCCCCTCTGCTTCGTTTTTCAGTTTTTCCGAAAGATTAAGATCAATCTTCTTTTTCTTCGTAAACGAGGCGTAAAAAGGAATGAGCCTAATTCTTCTCCAAATACCGTAATCACCACCATGTATATGGGGCAGATAATTAGTATCAAGAAAAACTTTAAACTTAGGAGCATATGAGAATGGCTCGCCGAATAACTTTCGGACTGAGATTTCACTACCACCTGTCAACATTTTGACCTTGCCTTCGTCCAACACATCGCTCTCGTTCCACTCGCTGCAAGTCACGAATCGAGACTTGACAAGTTGAGCAAGTTCGGGAGTCGGTGCATCCGGACGTGCCACGGCACGTACAAAAGTATGTGCGGAAACGATGCTTGCGTAGTCTTTTATGACATACATTATCGCTCCCCCCAGCGTACTTTTGCCGTTAGATCCATTTCCAAATAGGAAGAATAAACACTGCTCGCAGGTTTCACCTGTAATCGAGTATCCAAAAGCCTTTTGGACATAGTCTATATCTTCCAAAACGCCAAGGAACACCTCCCGTAAAAAAAGTTTAAACCGTTTTGCGGGAGCATCAGGATGATATTCCAGAGGTATTACCTGAGTGATATAATCCTTCCGTTTGTGTTCTTTGAGTTCTCCCGTGCGGAGATCGATCGTACCGTTCGCTACATTTAGCAGATACGGTACTGAATCGAATTTTAAACGAGTTTCATCGTCTAAAACCACTCGGCACTTCAAGATCTCGCGAACCGCTTTGAGCGATTTATGATCGCTACAGGACATGGCATGTTTGAACATGTCCTGTGAAGCACTATTCGAGGCGAGAATGCTATCTCGTCGGCAGTTCATACATCTTTCAACGATTCTCAAAATGTATGCGTTGTCGACATACATCCATCGAATACCATTGTAGATCATAAACTGACCGACAATGGAATCGTAATAGATGTTATCGCCGAGAATATCGCAGACGAAATCGGTGTTGCCGGAATCATCTAAGGGATACTCTTTTGCCCTTCGTGCGAGTTTATCCAATTTCCTCTTGATTCTAGATTCAAGGGAAACAAAGCTTGACCTCTCCTCGTAATCTAGGAACTGTTTGGCTTGGTCACGAAAGGGGGGACGATCTCCCAGCCCCAAATTGCTTTGGAACGATTGAATTTTTGCCACTTGTGACATTGAATCATTTTTAGCTTCATTATGGATACGTGTCATTTTCACGCACCCATTTTCAGCTTTAATTAAATTATTAGAGTTTTCCATATTGAAAAACCTCCTCTTATAAAATAATCAAGCGAAGATATGAAGTATCAAATATACAAGTCATGCTTGCTATTATACGATAATCCTCTTATTCAATTATCAATGAACAGGATATCCTGTGTAAGCACCGTATATTGCCGTTGCAACATATCGTTCGCTTGTGAGGATATTATAGCACTGTATCGAAAAATGATAAATACGAAAAGTGGGTAACAGAACAAAAAAATCGCAACCCAAATAGGTTGCGATAAAAATTTAACTTCGGTTTAATAAACGCCTGTAATAAAAACTTTTCAACTCATTATTCTCAATTGCATCTGCTTTAGCGAAAATAATGTGTTGCCGTTCTCCCCACAGGTTTTCACAAAAGACTTCCAAGCTTTCATTTGCTTGGTAGATAAATTGCGATCTATCTTTGAAATTATCCAACGCAGCATTAACCGTAGTATATATAATGCTATAAATACACATCAAATCTTCTGCTATATTCTCTGTAAAAGAATGTGGATTTTCTTTGTACTTGTGTATATATTTTTCTATACCGATGATCTGATGGTTTTGATATGCAAAAGTTCTTCCGTCACTAACAGCATAAAATGCAGAAAAGGGCAAAAGTTCCTTGTCTGATAATGTATAGATATGTGGATCTGCTAGTGTTAGTTCTTGCATTGCAACGGCTAACTTATAATATGTTTCGTATCTAAATGCAATTTCTAATTGATAATAGTGAAAACACTTTTCAAAATAACTTATGTCAGCCCACTCTATTTCATCATAAAAATCTTCGAGTTGATTCAGTGCTTCTTTAAAATCTTCAGTTCCAAAATATGATGAATCTCTTAAATCTCCTCGTGCAATACGATCATTAAGTGCTTTTAATTTTTTGTATTTACCTGTAATTGAAACAATAGTAGAAAATACCGAAGAAGGAGTTAGCAATTTGATAAATTCGTTTGTTTCTTTGTTTTTTTCATGATAAAACCCTGTTGTCTTTATTACTTTTTTTATATGGAATTTGTTTTCATCGACATCATAAGAAAAAGGAAAAACATCGTTTGCAATCTTTTCACTTTTTTGAGTTAAATAAGTATCGTAATTGTATTTTGCTGCTCTATATTCCTTATCATTTACTGTGGAATAGTGATTTCCCGTGCCTTGACTGCTATCATATTTTTTGAAAATTTGTAGCAAAGATATTTTTTGCTCTTGTTCTTTTTCCAAAAACACCTTATACCAGAGCAAAAACAACACAGTCTTTTTTATATCATCCAAATTATCAGCAATACTTTCAATAACAGAAGAAAGTTTGATATATTCACCGGGAGTCATATACTCCAAATACGCTTCTTCAAACATTTCGTCAACGAATTTTTGGGTCTCTTGAAAAAAGTCGTTTTTTTCTTGATTCATTAATATCCCTCCTATCATATTAAACATTATAACATTTTTCCATTAGTAAAACAAGTCATTATAAATTATTATTTATTCTCCTATAAAACGTAGTCTTACTAACCCCCAAGCGTTTCATAGCTTCGGTAGCGGTTATTTCTCCGTTTTTCCATTTCTTAATTACCGCATCACTGTTAGGAGGAAGCTCCTTCGGTTGTTTTCCTTTGTACTTGCCTTGTGCTTTCGCAACAGCGATTCCCTCAGCTTGACGGCTGAGGATGTATTCTCGTTCAAGCTCTGCCACGGCAGCGAATACTGTGAGCATAAATTTGCCTGTAGGTGTGGTAGTGTCGATCGCCTCCTTCTTTGAGATAAATTCAACCTCTTTCTGTGTCAGTTGTTCCACAAGATCAAGCAAATCTCTTGTGTTGCGAGCAAAGCGGCTGATCTCGCTGACGATGACAGTATCACCCCTTCGCACATATGAGAGCATTTTTTGAAGCTGTGGACGCTCGGTATTCTTACCACTGAGTTTATCTATAAAAACTTCGTCCACACCAAGTTCGTTCATGAGGATTTCCTGTCGTATGGTGTTTTGCGTAGTCGTACTACAACGGATATATCCTATTTTCATAATTAAATCTCCTTTTTCCCGATAGGGTTATAAAAAAATAAAGAACGTCCCATTAGAGTAAATCCAACTCTAATGGGACGCTTTGTATATGTTTCATTTGGGTATACTCCAAAAGAACGCAATCTTCTAAAACAGATTGAAAGAATTGTTCAAAAAGATGTACCTTTATGAACTTGTTTTTTAGCCGGCTATAACAATATCCGGACCGCAACCGCTATAAGCGTATCTAACCGTTTTTCTGCAAGTTGGGCAAGAACATGAACTGCTCGACGTTGATCTGTTTCCAACAACTACGGTGTGCGTTCTCAACTGACGTCCGCAATATCTACAAATAACTGTGATAACTTTTCTTTCTGACATGATTTTTTCCTCCAAATAAGTATAATATTTATTTTAGTTGATTTACATCAACAAGAACCCACGCATCATTCTTTTTTACAACTAACGGAGCGCACCCTAAATTGGGTACACTATCAAATTCATAATCGGTAATCAGTTCAAAATTTTCTCCTGCGATTGCCCATTTGTTGCTTTTGTGAAGGGCATACAGCTTATTAGGATACCAGAAAAGGCGTTTTATTCTTTCAAAATCAACGGCTCGAATAAACTTTCCGTTCCTATCGGTTATGATTTGTTCGTCTCCGTTTTTAAGGTAAATAATATCAGCCTCTACGACTCGTACATATTCGTAAATCGGTGGAATCATCCAATGTCCGTCTTTGTGTATGACTCCGTATTTCCCATCCTGCTCCCAAAAGGTATAATCAAAGCGGTCGAAATGATCTTCATTGATTAGAGCCATACTGAATACCTCTTGTATTAAGGATTTGAATCATTATTACTCGATCTAAAACATCGTAACACGGATTGCTGTCGAGATTCGTGATTAACCACTTGTTAGACTTATTTTCAAAATTCAAATTTTCCTCGTATTCTTCGCAATTTTGCAACTCAGTAATTATACTATTTGACAAATACACCCGATTGTTAACCCATTCGTTCAGAAGCAGTTGATACACTTGCTCTCCGCGCGCCCCATACAACTCGGTTTTGTAGAATTTTAAACTTAAGAGTTCTTCAATATATTCTTCATTGTCCATATCTTCTATATTTTTCGGATTGCAGAAAAACTCTATGCTTTCTTCACGCGATTGCAGATGTTGATTTATTACCCAGTGTCTAATGGGATCGGAAGTATCATCTTTGTACTCTTCTAATTCTTTATAACTGCAATCCTCATATGTTTCCATACAATCGTTGACAACGCTTTTGAATAAATCTCCTCTTTTCTTCATTTCTTCCACAATATATCTCATTGCGGTGGGATAGTTTGAACTGCTCCAAAGTCCGCTGTTTTCGTATAGCTTTATTAACCATTCGTCCGGAATTTCGGACATTTTTTGTGGATCACTTAAAGCTTCAAACATTTGATCTCGCTCTTCCTTGACTTGCTTTAAAGCCTCAAACTCAATGTCAGTTAAGGAATCGGGATCTTCTAAAAGATCGCAGATCAAGTCATATTCACAAAAAGTGTAGTCCTTTTTCTTTTCCTCAATCGCCTCAACTCTTGCTTCTGCATCATTCCATGCTTCTTCAATTGTTTCTTTTGCTATATCGGCAACAAACCGTCCCAAATCTCCCAACAAGCCCATATAATTACCTCCTATGCACATATAATTGTAATTCTAAAAGTATAGTTATAGCAAAACGAATTTCATATAAAAAAACGCCAATATTTTACTATTCTGTTCGTGAAATATTGACAAATGGCGGCGAGTGTGATATAATGATAACCGTAAAAATCCCTATGGCAGAAAAAACAGCCATAACTATACTTTTAGTGAAATTTCAAGGTTTTTCCTTTCTTGTAGAACGCCCACAGCGGCATTCCGCAAGCCTTGGCTGCCTCTTTTGCGGGCAGTTTTTTGTTTTTCCAGAGCAGATAATACTTCTCGTAGTCGGGCGGTATGTGGAATGGCGGTCTACCGAAGCGCACCCCTCGTTTCTTCGCCGCCGCAATGCCCGATGCCTGACGCTCTCGGATATTGATGCGCTCGTTCTCGGCAACGAAGGACAAAAGCTGTAACACAAGATCAGAAATAAACGTACCGAGCAGATCCTTGCTCTTTGTGGTATCAAGAAGCGGCATATCCAACACGATGATATCCGCTTTTTTCTTTTGAGTGATCTTCTTCCATTCCTCTTGAATCTCATGGTAGTTGCGCCCGAGACGGTCAATGCTCTTAATAATGAGAATGTCCCCCTCGTGTAAGCTGCGGTACATCCTGATATACTGCGGTCGGCAGAAGTCCTTTCCGCTTTGCTTGTCTATGTAGATGTTGGACAGCTCAATGCCGTAGGCAGTCAGCTCGTCAAGTTGTCGGTCTTCCTTTTGTGTGACGGACGATACTCTTGCATATCCTATTTTGATGATGAATCCCTCCTTTCCGGCGGCAGAATGCGATATAAGATATTATATCATAAAGGGATTTAACAAGTGTTTGCTTTGTGCGTCTTTTTGTAGCTGAGATAGATATCCACAAGCACCTCTATCACCGCTAAAATAATCAGCTTCAGATATTTCATAATACTCCTTTCGTTAGTAGCTGTAACAGCCGTAAATATAGTCCTCAATTTCATCGGGGGAGAAGCCCTCGGCTACGAGCGCATCGATCTCCGAGGAATCATAGCCCTCCATCAGAGCTGCTTGTTTGAGCATAGACATGTAATCATCCTTACTGCTCTGACTCTGCGTAGGCGTGGCAAAGCCCCATCCGTAATCATACCAACGGCACAAGCCGTATGCCGCATATTCGTCATAATCAAACTTGGAATAGGATAGCTCGCCCCGTGGTGTGATCTTCAATATCTGTCCTTCTTCGAGAGGGATTTCCTCATAGTGACCGAGCTTCAAGGTGTCAAACAGTTTGGTGTTGATGACCGCCTTCCACAAGATTTCTTCTGTGCTTGCATACACGAACAGCTTTTCTTTTGGAAAGTGTAGGATTGAAATGGGATTGTCGCCCTTAATCAAATAAATATCGCTCTTATCGTCAAGCAGGGCAAACGAAAAGCTCCCCGACACGGTTTCAGCCATAAAGTGCAGGCTGTTCTCGTCGAGGAGCTTCTGTTGTTCAATCAGTTGTACGGCAATATAGCTGTCGGTTTCGATCTTGCTCTTGGGTAGGCGGTACTGTTTTTGCAGTTCGTCCATGTTGTAAAGAACCCCGTTGTGGGTAAGAGCAAACTTTGTACCTCCGGCTTTGCCATAAAAGGGATGATTGTTATAATTCTTCTTGGCAAGACCGTGAGTGGCGTGTCGGGTGTGTCCGATGATTGCTGACACTTCCTTGGGTGGCTTGAACGTGACCGCATATGCCGCCTTGGGAGCTTTGTCGATCACAATTCTGTTCTTATGGTGATAGGCAATTCCGCAAGCATCTGTGCCTCGTACCGAGGATTCGCTTGAAAGCTCGTTGAGCAATGCCGCCAAGTCGGTTTTTGCTTCTTCCGCATAGGAAGAAAATCCGAAGATTCCGCACATCTTATATTTCCTCGCTTTCTTCTGTGATTTCGTTGATATAGAGCCGTTTGGATTTCAAGTATTTGATTAGTTCGTCCTTGCCTTTGATATTGCCCACAAATTCGCTCCAAGACAGCCCTTCGATCTCGGTGTCACTTCTATCCTTGCAAACGTGGCAAAGCTCGTCCACAAGCTGCAAGGTGGCAAGGAAGGTGTTGTAATTGAGCGTTCCACGGAACAGACGGAACTCCACCGTAGAGTAATTGCAGAGATTGACCGCAACGTATCTTCCGTAGCTTTTGTCCTTGGCATTCTTGTAGGTGTTGGCGGTGTTCTCGGAGATTCCGTAACGGCTCGCCCAACGGTTGATGTTATCCACCGTTCTGCGCGAGAACTTCAAAAGTTCGTTCCAATGGTTCTCCACAAAGAAGACGATACGGGCAATAACCGCCTCCTGTGCTTCTTCGCTATCACCGAAAGCCGAGCGGTTCACGTGGCAGTGCAGACCGCAGGTGTCGGTATCGTGGGAACGGTATTCCATCTTGATTGCCTTGCGGAACACCTCTCGCCAATTCATATGCTCGGTGTGGTAGGCAAGCGTCATAGGGTGAGAGACAAGCTCAAAGCCGTCCTCAAGACTTCCATCATGCTTGCAGTACAGATGCTCGTCGTCACGGTTGGCTATGTACATGAGCGTGTCGGCGTTGTCACTGCACTCGCCGCCATCGTCGATTTCAAGCTCTACACCGATAAACAAATCGCCCTCTCCGTAGAAGATCGGAGAGGGCTTGTAATTGTAGCTTTCAATGCTGCTGTCATTCAGACGGTCATAGCAAGAGGAACAGTAGTCACGGTCGGAATCCTCGTCGTAGCAGGCATCATCCTCGCAAATCAGCCGACCGCAATCGGAGCAGTGAATGAAGTTGTATTCGTAGCAGTGGTTACAGAGGGTGTAATTGTCCTCGCGGATGGCATCACTGCGCCAGATGCGCTCGCCGCAGTGTTGGCAGAGAACGGTCTTTTCTTCAAGGCAATCCTCGCACACAGTGGTTTCGTTCATGTAGTGGGTGTTTTCATTGTCGAGCGGCTTACCGCAAAATTCGCATTTCGTCATGGTGTTTCTCCTTTGTGTTAATTTTCAGATGTGTTTTCGGAACAGTTTTTAATAGTCTTCTTAATAAAAAACACCGCCCGGTACAGAGCGGTGATCAGAAGTGTGGCAACGGCGGCAATAACGGCAAGCACCGTATTGACCGCTTTCTTGACGGCAGGGTGATTCTTGATTTTCTTGATGGTTTTCATGGTGTGTTCTCCTTTGCTTTGTGTTTGATTTTTTGTTGTTTTTAATACTCCTCACAGAAGAGCATGGTAGCGTGAGTTTCATCGTTGATCACGTAGATCTTCGCCGTAATCGGCACGTCCGACAGTAACAGATATTCCTTGCGATAGTCCGGGCATTCCTGCGTATGTACGATCTTCAGCCGACAGCCTTCGGTGGATAGCTGAAACACCTGTAAATAGTCGGGCGAAAAAGGCAGTGCGTCAATGCACTGCCATAAAAATAATTGAACGGCGAGCGGAATCTCTCGATCAACCGCCGCCGTTGCGTAGCGTTTGGGTGGGAACATGGTTGCCTCCTTTGATTGTGGTTTCATAGGTATGGTGTATAATTATGGAATTGAAACAAGCAGCTCGCATCAATTTGATCATTTTACTTTAAATGAGCAAATTGCGCTTGACAAACGATGCAATTGGTGATATACTATACCATAGATAAAAATAATATAATGCGAGGTCTATATGCGTAATTACAATTACAAAAATAAATGGCAGAAATTACTGACTCCCGAAGTGGTCTCCTTGTTGACACAGATTCACGAGTACAAAGGTGAACAAACCCTATTCATAGAAGCAAAAGCTGATACGCTGACTCAACTTGTTGAGATTGCAAAAATTCAAAGTACAGAGGCATCCAACAAAATCGAAGGTATTTATACCTCGGACGAGCGACTCAAGAGCCTTGTTTCTAACAAGACAACTCCTCGCACAAGAAACGAGCAAGAGATTGCCGGATATCGCGACGTGCTCTCTACCATACATGAGAGCCACGACTTCATCCCAGTCAAGCCTTCAATTATATTGCAGCTTCACCGCGATCTGTATAAATTCAGTGGTAAGTCCATAGGCGGATCTTACAAGGGGGCGGATAATATAATTGAAGAGGAAGATAGCGAAGGGAATCAATTTGTTCGCTTCAAACCTGTACCGGCGTGGGAAACTCCTGCGGCGATCGATGCAATCTGCGACGCATTTGATGGAATTTTGGCGCAAACGGATGCCGATCCGCTTCTTATCATTCCGATGTTTATATTGGACTTTCTCTGCATCCACCCCTTCAATGACGGAAACGGTAGAATGAGTCGATTGCTCACATTGCTCCTCTTGTATCGTGCAGGTTATATCGTCGGTAAATATATCAGTATTGAGAAAATGATCGAGCAGACAAAAGAAACCTACTACGAAGCACTGCAAAACAGCTCTGCCTATTGGCACGAAGACAAAAACGACTATATTCCCTTCGTACAATATACGCTCGGAGTGATAGTTGCAGCATATCGTGAGTTCTCCTCGAGAGTCAAACTCATTGCTACGAGCAATCTGTCAAAACCCGAACGCATCAAGGGGATTATAAAAGAAACTCTCGGTAAAATAACAAAAACCGAGATTATGGAAAAATGCCCCGATATTAGCCAAGTCACTGTACAGCGTGCACTTAATGAGTTGGTAACAAGCGGAGAGATTTTGAAAATCGGCGGCGGTCGTTA
>JAZSPB010000133.1:0-18859 GCA_045537235.1 Eubacteriales bacterium | reverse complement strand
CTCTCAGAATCGTCGAGTTCCGTTCTCACACAATACATGAATCTCTCCATGTTCAATGCTTGTACTTTCCTCTTGTTGTTCAATTTTCAATGACCGATTTCGCTGCCGCTCTTTTTGCGGAGCCTGATTATTATATCACAGTGCTTTCGCTTTGTCAAGAGGTTTTTTCAAAGTTTTTTGAACTTTTTTCAAGTTTTTTCTTTTCCTAAACCGCCTGCTCGCGGACAGCTTGCCCATTATACTACACCTTTCCTCATTTGTCAATACCTTTTTTAAATTTTTTTGATTTTTTTGAGATTTTTTCACAAACCGAATCCGCCATCCACTCCAAGCACTTGTCCCGTAACGAATGAAGCGGCATCCGAGGTCAAAAAAGCCACGACTTCTGCCACATCCTCGGGCGTTCCCAAGCGGCAAAGAGGAGTCTCATCGCAAAGAGCTTGCAAAGTGTTCTCATCAAAGCAACGGTTCATATCGGTGGCGATCACACCCGGCTCGACACAATTAACCGTGATCCCCGACGGTCCCAGTTCCTTTGCCAATGCTCGCGTAAGCCCTTCGATCCCCGCCTTGGTCGCAGAATAGGCAACCTCGCAAGAGGCACCTACTCTCCCCCAAACCGATCCTACATTGACGATTCGCCCCTCGTGCCGAGACACCATGATCTTTGATACCTCTCTCGCAACAATGACCGCACCGCCCAAATTCACATCACAGATCCATCGCCACTCCTCGTCGCTCATATCCGAAAACAAGCCTACAAGAGAAAGTCCCGCGTTGTTGATCAACACATCTATGCCGTTCATATGGCGGTTGATCTCCTCCACCGCCGATGCCACAGCTCTCGGGTCGGCAACATCTGTCGAGACAGCAAAGGCTCCCGTCTCGGAAGCCAACTGCTGCGCCATTTGCTCACTTTTATTATATATGAAAGAAACATTATCCCCCAGCGCCGCGAATTTGCGAACACACGCCGCCCCGATTCCGCGAGAACCGCCGGTTATCAAAACTTTTCTCATATTTACCTCACTTCTTGGTAACCGAAGTTCCGTCGCTGGTAAACACGATCGTGCCAAGCTCATCGGTTCGGTAGATCTTCGCACCAACACTTGCATATGCTTCCAGCGCCTCAGTCGTGGGATGACCGTAATCATTGTCCTTGCCGCAGGAGACTACAACGATCTCGGGAGAAACCGCTTTGACAAAATCAGGGGTATTGGCATTGCTCGCCCCATGATGCCCTGCGTGGAAAAACGTGCACTTCAACTCCTTGGCGCCATAGGTCTCCAACATTTCACCCTCGGATTTTTTCAAAGCATCTCCCGTGAAGAGGAATGATGTCTCACCGAAATCAAAGCGAGCCGAAACACTGTAATCGTTGATATTGCTGTAATTATCCGAATTGGGCGCCAGCAATTTCATCTTGAGCTCGCCAATAACATACTCGGTCCCCGAAACAGCCGCAATCACATTGATCGACTCTTTGGCCTCAATGGCCGCGATCATATTTTCGTATACTTTGGTTGACGGGATATCACTTTCATGAATGTCTGGCAAGATCACATTTTTGACATTAATCCCCTTGATGACCTCGTCTGCTCCGCCGATATGGTCGGAATCGGGATGTGTAAAAATGACATATTCCAATTCGGTCACACCGGTCGCAAGGATCATGTCCACTATTTTATCTTGGGTATCAACGTCTCCCGCATCGATCAAGATATCGCCCGCTTCACTTCGAATCAACGTACAGTCTGCCTGATCCACGTCAAAAAGATAAATATCTATGGTTCCTTCCACTACCTCGGTCGGTCTGGCACCGCCGCCTCCGCCAAAATAGTAGTACAGCGCCAAAACAGCGATGATCACAATTGCGACAAACGTAGATGCCGCGCCGCCTCTTTTTCTTCTAGCCATGCTATAACTCCTTAAAAAATATCTTTTTTCCATTTTATCACAATACGCAGAAAAAATCAACATCAAAAAACAAGACTTGTTTCAAAAAAAGCATAAAAATATCGGTTTCCTTTCCCGTTCCGTCCCCTTTGCTTTTGTGTTTTTTCTCCGTCCGTGCATATGCGCACCCAAAACGAGGAACAATGATTTTAGTTTCACACAAATCCAAAACACGAGGTGCATTTTATGAAAACCAAAATTCTCTCTCTCATGCTCGTCGCCCTACTGATCCTTTCGACCTTCACCCTTTTTGGCTGTTCAGGTCGCGGCAATGCCGACGTTCATGTGTTCTATTACACTTACAGCGACACCTATATCTCCACCGTCCGTTCGGCACTCGACGCCAAACTCCGCGATGCCGGCATCAGCTTTCAGGACTATGACAGCAATAACAGCCAGACCACCCAAACCGAGCAGGTTCAGACCGCCATTACCAAGGGGGCAAAATTGCTCATCGTCAACATCGTGACCACCGGCTCGGACGACGCGGCAGGTGGTATTGTGGAACTGGCGAAAAACGCGGGCATTCCTGTCATCTTTTTCAATCGGGAAGTATCCGACGAGGTGGTGAACAGTTATATCAAATGCGCGTTTGTAGGAACCGATGCCGCCGAAGCGGGTTACCTGCAAGGAGATATGATCGGTGACTATGTCGTGCAAAACTACAATGCCATGGATCTCAACGGCGACGGTAAGATCTCTTACGTCATGTTCATGGGCGAAAAAGGCAACAACGAAGCCATCTACCGCACCCAATACTCGGTAGAAAATGCCAACAAAAAACTGGAAGCCGCCGGCAAACCCGTCCTGTCCTTCTATGACCCTGCCAATACCGACAAATATCTGCTTGACCGCGAAGGAAAATGGTCGGCTCAAGCGGCTAATGAATATATGAATACCATTCTCGCTTCCTACAGCCCCGCCAACAACAACATGGTAGAGCTGATCATCTGCAACAACGACGGTATGGCAGAAGGTGCCGTCTCGGCGCTGATCAGTGCAGGCTACAACAAAGGCTCGGGAGACGGCATCACGATTCCTGTATTCGGTGTGGATGCCACATCGGCCGCCAAAGAGTTGATCAAGGCCGGAAAGATGGCAGGCACCATCAAGCAGGATGCCGAAGGCATGGCAGAAGCCATTGAGCATATGATCGAAAATGCATTGGAAAACAAAACATTGCTCAATGACATGGATGATTACAACGTAGATACCGACGTAGCCAAGGTACGCATCGCCTACGATGTATATTTGGGCGAGGAAGACTGATCTTAAAAAGGATAAAAATATGGAAGCAAAAAAACAGCAATCGGGGGACATTCTTTTGGAGATGAAAAACATCACCAAGGAATTCCCCGGTGTCAAGGCACTGGACGGAGTCTCTCTCAAGGTGCGGCGCGGAACGGTACACGCGCTCATGGGCGAGAACGGCGCCGGAAAATCCACGCTGATGAAATGTCTGTTCGGCATCTATGCACGAGACGGCGGCGAAATTCTTTTGGAGGGTCGCCCCGTCTCCTTCCGCAATCCCAAGGAGGCATTGGAGGCGGGGGTGGCCATGGTGCACCAAGAACTGAACCAGGCACTCAAGCGAAACGTCATGGACAATCTTTGGCTCGGTCGCTACCCCACCGCCGCAGGAATATTCACACTGGAAGGGAAAATGTACGAAGACACCAAAAAGATCTTTGAAGAGCTGGACATCCGTGTCGATCCGCGACGTATCATGAGTACCATGCCCGTAGCCGACCGCCAAATGGTGGAGATCGCCAAAGCGGTCTCTTACGGCGCACGGGTTCTTGTTCTTGACGAGCCTACCTCCTCACTCAATGAAAAAGAAGTGGAGCATTTGTTCCGCATCATCAACAAGCTGCGCGACGAGGGGTGCGGCATCATCTACATCTCCCACAAGATGGAAGAGATTTTGCGTATCTCGGACGACATCACCGTCATGCGTGACGGCGCGCACATTGCCACGGAACCGGCCGCCGAAATGACCATGGATCGCATCATCAAGTTGATGGTGGGACGGGAGCTGGGCAACCGATTCCCCGAAAAGACCAACCGCCCCGACAGGATCGCGTTGGAAGTAAAAGGACTCACCGCACGATACGCCCCCGTCAAGGATGTAACCTTTCATGTGCGGCGCGGCGAGATCGTCGGTCTTGCAGGGCTTGCGGGCGCGGGACGCACCGAGGTACTGGAGTGTCTTTTCGGTCTGCTGACCCGAGACAGTGGCACGGTCGCGCTGGACGGTCGGGAAATACGAAATGCCAACACCCGAGAAGCCATTCGCAACGGCTTTGCCCTTTTGACCGAGGAACGGCGCTCCACGGGCATCTTCGGCATTCTCAACATTACCGACAACACGGTCATCTCGGCTCTCAAAAAATATCGGATCGGCGGACTGTTTCTCCACGCGGGCAAAATGAGACGGGACACCCAACACTATATCGGCTCCCTTCGCATCAAGACCCCCACTGCCGCCACCAAAATCCGAACACTGTCGGGAGGCAATCAGCAAAAGGTGATCTTGGCGCGCTGGCTCCTGACCGAGCCGGAGGTGTTACTTTTGGATGAGCCCACCCGCGGCATCGATGTGGGAGCCAAATATGAAATCTACCAACTGATCAATGACTTGGCCGCTCGCGGCAAGTGTGTCATCATGGTATCCAGCGAAATGCCAGAGCTGTTGGGCGTATGCGACCGCATTCTGGTCATGTCGGGAGGGCGGCTTGCGGGAGAGGCAGACGCGCGAACCGCCACACAAGAGGACATCATGACGCTGGCCACCAAATACGTCTGACCCTCTACGGCTTCAAAGAAAGGAATCTCTTATGCTTGAAAAATTCAATTTGAAAAAGCGATTCGCGGATATGCGTCTTATGAGCTCTGCCGAACGCAAGACCGCCCGCCGCGAGTTTTTTATCAATAACCTGCTGTATATCCTGCTCATTGCCGCCATTGTGGGCATCACAATCTATGATCCCCGTTTTCTGTCACTGTCATCCATCGTCAATATCATCTCCCTTTCGGCGGCAAACCTCCCCATCGCCCTCGGAATCGCAGGATGCATCATCCTCACGGGAACCGACCTGTCCGCCGGACGCATCGTGGGGGTAACCGCCTGTATTGCAGCCTCTCTTCTCCAAGCAAGCGGTTACGCGGGAAAAATGTTCCCCAACCTCCCCACCATGCCGCTCCTTTTGGTGTTTCTCATCGTCATTGCCATCGGCGCGCTTGTGGGCTTTATCAACGGCTTTTGCACCGCAAAATTTAACCTTCACCCCTTTATTGTTACCCTCGCCACTCAGCTCATCACCTATGGAGCCTTGTTGATCTACCTCATGCAAGGCACCAACAACGGTCAATCGATCTCGGGACTGGACGTGGGCTATACGAACTTTATCACGGGCAGTCTGTTCCGCATCGGCTCCACTTCGGTTCCCAATTATGTGCTCTACGCACTCATCATTACCGCCATCATGTGGTTTGTCTGGAACAAGACTACCTTCGGCAAAAATATGTTCGCCGTCGGTTCCAATCCCGAAGCGGCTAATGTATCGGGGGTCAATGTGGCAAGAACCATTATCCTCGTTTTCACCCTCGCAGGTCTCCTCTACGGTGTCACCGGCTTCATTGAGGCGGCGCGCATCGGCTCCAACAGCGCCTCCACCGGGTTGAACTATGAGCTGGATGCCATCGCCGCGTGTGTCATCGGCGGTGTGTCCTTTGTGGGCGGCATCGGCAAGATCAGCGGTGTCATCATGGGCGTCGTTCTGCTGCGCATCATCTTCGTCGGACTGACCTTCCTCGGCATCGACTCCAATATGCAGTATATCATCAAAGGTCTGATCATCCTCGTTGCATGCGCTATCGATATGAGAAAGTATTTGGTAAGAAAATAAAAGCACCGTGCGCCTGCGGGCGCGGGAGGTCGCTTTTTGAAAAAAGCTCCGCAAAAACTTTTCTAATGCGCCCTTATTGTAGTTTGAGCGAACATACTGCGTCCTATGGGGTATCGCTATGTTCGCTCAAACACCCAAAAGGGTGCCGTAGAAAAGTTTTTGCGGAGCTTTTTCCAAAAAGCGACCTCCTGCGCCCGCAGGCGCCCTCGATTCGAATCCAATTTAACGATTCCCACCCGTACTAAAAAATAACTGTGCGAAGCGGAAGAAAAGATTTGGCGCACTTTCGAAGATCATGTTTCCTTCGAAAGTGCGCCCAAATTTTTATACGGTGTTTCGCGCTCTTATAATTTTAAAAATACCTTTGTGCCGTCTTGGGTCTTCAGGTCGACCAGCGCCCAATCGGGATGACGACGCTTGGCGCGGCGAATGGCGCGGAACAGCCGACGGAAGACCGATGCAGGAATCAAAACGGGCAGGTCGCTGCCTTTTTTCTTGGCTTTTTTTAACAGAGAGGATACGATTCGGGCGGTCAGGCCGTTGAACACAAGAAAGCTTGGAAGCATCAGCGTGATCTTGGTATCCTTGTCCGCTTTTTTACCGCCTTTTGATGGGACGTATACGCGGATTTTCATGCTATTCTACCACGATCTCCACAACGTCGCCTTCGGCACTCTCGACTTCTACCAGCTTTCCCGTGATACCGCGCTCGACCATCCGGAAAACCTGTTCAAAATCGATACTTTTCAGTGCCTCGCCTCCCTTGTCTCCCATGCCGAACCAATTGGTGGAGGCGCCGCTTTCCGCAGCGACCTTGACCAGTCCCAGCGGCAGGTTGACCTTTACCCGATCGCCCCTGTGGGAATTTACATAGATATGAAGCATCATATCTTCCAATTTTTTTCGGTTTTGTTCGGGAACAAATGTGACCTCGGGCTTTTTTTCGTTGCCGAGAAGTTCGTCTACAGTAATGCCGAGGAGGGCGGTCAGCTTGGGTAACAGCAGGATGTCGGGGCAGGATTGGTCATTCTCCCATTTGGAGATCGCTTGCGGAGAGAGGTTCAACTGTTCGGCCAGCTCCTCTTGCGTCAATTTGTTTTCCTTGCGTTTTTGAGCTATGCGTGCTCCCAGTGTTTTTTCTTCCATGATAGGGCTCCTTTCTTGTTGTCGTGGCTTTATTCTATCAAATTTTTCACCCTGTCGGAAGGGAACATCGGTTGTTTTTGCTCAACGGTTGGTGGGATTTTCGCTCAACCAACCGTTGTTTTCGTTAATCCAACTCTTTTTTGCCTGTATATAGCTCGTAATAACGCCCCTTCATGGCTAAAAGCTGGTCATGATCACCGCGTTCGATGATCTCGCCCTTTTCCAGTACCATGATGGCATTGGCATTGCGGACAGTGGAGAGTCGATGGGCAATGACGAAGGTGGTGCGGTTTTTCATCAGGCGATCCATGCCGTGCTCTATGTGCCGCTCGGTGCGGGTATCCACAGAGCTTGTTGCTTCGTCCAGTACCAAGATGGGCGCTTTGGAAAGTGCTGCACGAGCGATATTGAGAAGCTGGCGCTGACCTTGGGACAGATTGGCTCCGTCGCCCTCGATCATGGTGTCGTAGCCCTTCTCCAAACGCATGATAAAGCTATGTGCCGAGGCGGTCTTGGCGGCTTCGACGATCTCGTCATCGGTGGCATCCAAGCGACCGTAACGGATATTTTCGCGCACCGTTCCCGTGAACAGATGCGTGTCTTGAAGCACCATGGCGATGTTGCGGCGCAGGTCGGACATCCGATAGTCGCGGATGTTTATGCCGTCGATCGTGATGGTTCCCGCGTCAATATCGTAGAAGCGGTTGAGAAGATTGGTAATGGTCGTTTTGCCCGCACCCGTGGAGCCAACGAAGGCGATCTTCTGTCCGGGATGGGCATAAAGAGAGATGTTTTTAAGAATGACCTTGTCGGGATTGTAGCCGAAGGTGACGTTTTCCAGTACCACGTCACCGCGCATGGACGAGGCATCGGCGGGGGAGTTGGGATCGGCCGGCTCCGGGTTGCGATCCATGATGCCGAATACGCGCTCTGCACCGGCAAGCGCCGAGAAAATGGTGCTCATCTGATGTGACAGCTCGTTGATGGGACGGGAGAACTGGCGAGAATAGTTGACAAAGATGGACAGTCCGCCCACGTCAAAGCCGCCGAATACGCAGAGTAAGCCGCCCACACCGGCCGTCACCGCATAGCTGATCTGACCGGTGTTTCCCATGATGGGTCCCATGATACCGCCGTAGAACTGGGCGCGGAACTGCTTTTCGCGCATATCGGCATTGAGAAGACCGAACTCCTCGCGGCAGGTGTTTTCGTGGTTAAATACCTTGACTACCTTTTGACCCGAGACCGACTCCTCGATGTAGCCGTTGATGGCACCGAGCGCTGCTTGCTGTCCCGAGTAATATTTGCCCGAGCGCTTACCGATGGCGGCACCGAGCCAGATATACAGCGGCACAAACAGTACGGTGAGAAGGGTCAGCCAAATGTTGGTATAGATCATCATGCAGAAGGTACCTATCAAGGTGATAGCACCCGAAATGAGGCTGACGACTGTGTTATTGAGCATCATATCGATGTTGTCCACATCGTTGGTGAAGCGGCTCATGATCTCGCCGTTGCTGTCGTTGTCGAACTCGCGAACGGGGAGCTTTTGAACCTTTTCAAACAGATCGTTACGCAGTTTTTCGGTTGCCGACAGCGATACCGAAAGCATAATGCGCGCTTGCATATACGATGCCACGATGCCTACCGCATAGACGCAACCGATAACAAACAGCACGGTGGCAAGATATTCTGTCGGCTCATCAAAGGTGATGGAGAAGGGCGTTCCTTCAAACCATGTGACACCGTTGCCCCAGCCTGCCAGTGCGTTGATGATGGGACGGAGAATGTAGCCGCCCACGAGGGAGGAGGCGGTGCTCATAAGCATACAGAACAGCACCAGTACCAGCCGTCCGCGGTAGGCTGCGATGTAAGAGAGCAGACGCTTGACGGTCGCACCCGCATTCTTGGGCTTTCCGCCACTGCCGCGTTGAGGACCGCGTCTTCCGGGATGACCGCCCATGGGGCCGCGCTTTTGATCCTTGGCTACACTGTTATATTGCTTTTGCAGTTCTTCAAGCGTTCTTGCCGCCATTTTGTGTCACCTCCCCATTCTTTTTGTCGGTTTGAGATTCGTAAATTTCCTGATATTCGATGTTGTTTGCCAAAAGCTCGTCATGAGTGCCGATGCCTGTGATGCGACCTTCGTTCATGACAATGATACGGTCTGCGTCCTTGACTGAGCCGATCCGCTGGGCGATAATGATCTTGGTGGTCTGGGCAAGGTCGGTTCGGAAGGCATGACGGATGCGTGCCTCGGTGGCGGTATCTACAGCGCTGGTAGAGTCATCGAGAATAAGGATCTTTGGCTTTTTGAGGAGCGCACGGGCGATGCAAAGTCTCTGCTTCTGCCCTCCCGATACATTGGTGCCGCCTTGTCCGAGGTTGGTGTTATAACCGTCGGTGAAATCGGTGACAAAGCCGTCAGCTTGTGCCGAGTCGGCCGCCGCGCGGATCTCCTCCATGGTGGCATTGTGATCGCCCCAGCGCAGGTTGTGCTCGATGGAGCCGGAGAACAGGGTGTTTTTCTGGAGCACCATGCCCACACCTTCGCGCAGGTCGTGGAGGGTATAGTCCTTGACATTGGTGCCGTCTACCAGCACCTGTCCTTCGTCGGCATCGTACAGTCGCGCAATGAGAGACACCAGTGTGGTCTTTCCGCAACCCGTGGAGCCGATGATCCCCACTGTTTCTCCGGCGCCGATGGTCAGGTTGATATCATCCAGCACTTTGCTTTCATTGTTTTTGTAATAACGGAAGGACACATGGCGGAACTCGATGGCACCGCGAGTGACCTGCTTGTCGGTGGGGACTTCGCAGTCAGCAATATCGATCTTTTCGTCCAATACCTCTGCGATACGCTTTCCCGAAGCCAACGCACGGGAGAAGGTGACAAACAGCATGGTGACCATCATCAGAGACATGAGAATCTGGGTAACATAGGTGACAAAGGCCGCAAGATCCCCCTCGGAGATGTCACCGACAGCCAACTGATTGCCGCCGAACCAAAGCACGGCGATGACTGTGGCATTCATGATAAAGGTCATGATGGGACCCATGAGGATCATGATGCGCATCGCACTGCCTGCGGCATTTTTGAGCTCTCCGTTGGCATGGCGGAACTTGTTTTTCTCGTGTTCTTCACGCACAAAGGATTTGACCACGCGGACATTGGTCAGATTCTCGCCCACGGTGGAGTTGAGTGCGTCGATCTTGCTCTGGGTACGGGAGAAACGGGGAAATCCGTTTGCCACGATCAATCCCACCGCGATCATCAGCGCGGGTACGGAGACGGCCAGCACCACCGAAAGGGAAGGGCTGGTGCCGATGGCCATGATCAAGGCACCGATAAGGATACCGGGGGAACGGAAGAACATACGAAGCATCATGTTGACAAAGTTTTGAAGCTGTGTCACATCGTTGGTAAGCCGTGTGACAAGTGAGCCGGTGCTGAACTTGTCGATGTTGGCGAAGGAATAGTCTTGGATTTTGGAATAGATGTCCTCGCGCAGGTCGGCGGCGAAATTGACCGAAGCCTTGGCGCCGAACCAAGCACCGCCCACACCGCCGATCATCATCAGAACGGCTGTTAAGATCATGCCTGCTGCAATGGCGATAATGAAGCCCGCGTTGCCGCCAAGCTTGTCAAACAGCCAGACGAGAAGACCGGGAACATTCTCTTGGCTGTCGATGCCCTTGACACCGAGATCGATAATGTAGGACAGGAACTTTGGCATCAGCACCTCTCCGACCACCTCCACGATCATACAGAGCGGTCCCAAAATAAAGTAGGGCAAATAGGGTTTGATATATTTATACCAGCGTTTCATTGTTTATCGTTTTCCTCCTCTCCCTCGGATGCGCCGAAGTCCGCGAGATTTTTTTGCATGGTTTCCAGACAGTTCATGAAGAGTGCCAGTGTTTCCTCGTTAATGCCGCGAAACATGGCTTCATCAAGTCGGGTGATATAGTCTCTCGACACACCGATGACACGCTTACCCTCGTCGGTGATGCGGATCTCGTTGTTGCGGTTGTCATCTTCGGCAATTTTGCGCTCGATGTATCCCTCGGTCTCCAATTTTTTGAGCGAAACCGCCACCGCCGCCGTGCTAATTTCCAATCGCTCGGCCAGCTCTTTTTGAGAGCCTACTCCTTCGCGGTCGAGATGCATCAGCAAAAAGTGTTGGCTTCGGTGGATGCCGAGGCTGGTCACCATGCGTTCAAACAGCTTGCGATGCATACGGTCAGTGTGCATGAACTGTCGACACGCTTTGTGTGTCACCTTCTCAAAGGTCTTTGTATCTTTTTCCATTTTGTCCTCCTTTTTGCGAGATGGTATCAAAAAAACGGGACGACGCACTGTTAACCACTTAACAGTTAACTTGTTAATCGTCGTCCCGAATATTATATTTTATTTTTGCCTCAAAGTCAACTACCGCGGGGCAATTTTTTCATTTTGTTTACATTTGGTTGCCGTCAACGGAAGTATAGGGAACCTCCCATTGCTCGTCGGGGTTCAACGTAAAGCTGTAGGTGCGGTCGCGGTAAACGAGAATGCCGTCGATGGGCTGCTCGGTGATATTGACCACGAAAGGGTGGTTTCCGTACAGATCGGTGATGACCCTCACGCCGTTTGTCACGGTAAACAACGGTCGGTCTCCGACGGTGGCGGCGGTGGTGTGTTGCTCGGAGTGCAGACGGAAGGTCTCGCCGCCCCAAGTAAAGGTGTATTCGGAGGTGTGCCCGTCTTCATGCCCGAGGGCACCCCAATGGAGGTGATCCAAGTGCTGGCGGATGCCGAAGAACCGCGCGATGAATTCCAGCGTGGTGGAGGCGGCGGGGGTGTAGGCTTCGCCGTCGCTCTTATGTACCGCTTTTCCCGTTAGCGGATGAAACTGTTCCGCGAAAACGCAATTGCCCATTGCCGAGAGGAATTTGGTTCCCAGGTGGGTCAAAAAAGAAAAATATCCGTATTTCTCCAAGGCACCGATGGCGCGGCGATAGGTCATGCTTCGCGGTTGACCGTTGAAATTGGGACGGTCATCGTTGACAAAATGTCGGTCGTGGAAGGAGATGGTGGTGAGGGGCATGGCGGTATTGAAGCATTTGGGGTCGCGCAGATAGCGAGACACAAAAGCATCGGCCATTTCTCGGTCAAGGGCACCGTAGTACATCATGAAAAGATTGTTGACGGTAACCACGTCGATGATACTGCCACGATAATCGCGATCAAAGCAAACGCCGCGTCCGCTGACCCACATGGCGGATCTGATATATCCTTGAACCTCAAAGGCTTTGAGACTCCAACTTTTGGTATTTTCCTCATCGCCCAAAAGGCTGTAAATGCGGGCAATGGTATGACGGAGTCCTACGTTCATGGCCATCAAGTCACTCGATTCAATGGGAAACGGCGAGACTTCGCGCACGCGACCGTAGTGATCTACCTTGATGGGCATGAAACGACCGGTTCCTTCGCCTTCTTCGGTTTCTGTCTCGTTGAAGATCTCCAGGCAGTTGTTGAAATTGAGGTCGTGCTGCTCCCAAAGATACTTGTCAAAATCCAAAAGCGCTTGAAGCAGGTCTTTCAGGTATTCATCGTCCTTTTTGCGTGTCAGATAAAATAAGCTCAATGCCTCCTCGGCAAAGCAAAGACCGGTCAGCATCTCGTATTTTGCGCACACCGTGCCGCCGTCGTACCGAAGGGAATCGGCAAGCCGCCCGTCCTCGCGGCGAGTAGCCAAAAAGGCTTTGACGGTATTCATGGCCGCTTCGGTATCATAGGACGAAAGGGTTGCGGCGCTCAACACCTCGGAGTTGAGGGTCATGCGATCGCCGCCCTCGTAGGTCGTCAGTACCCTGCGGTCTCCAAAAGCCTTGACCGAGGACAAAAGAACGCGCTCGGCGCTGTCATATACGGCTTGCAGGGATTTATTATCGGTAGTAAATGCCGTTGCTGTCCGGATCATGGTCTGACTCTCCTTTCGGATAGATGTTATTTTGTGGCATATTTGTCGTATAATGTTACGGCATCGCGGGCACTCCGCTCAGCGCCGGAGGTCTTCCTGTCACCGACCGCATGACCTGTGATCAGTATGTACTGCTCACCGTTTTCAGCGACAGCGACAGTGGCAAGACAGTGCTCCGCCTCCTCGGTGTAGCCCGTCTTTCCGCCGAGGATCTTCAGTCCGTTCGGTGTTTGTGTTGAAATGTCGTTCTCGGAAAAACGATCGCGAAGTGTGGTGTTATAAAAGGTCATTCGATAATCGGTGAGGACACCGTTTTTATAATACTTCAAAAAGGTTGCATAAACATCGGTGGTGAGGATGGTGCGTCCCAAAGGAATATTGAGGACATAGGCCATGACAGTCGCCATATCAGCGGCAGTGGAATAGTGGTTATCGTTGTGAAGTCCCGTTACATTGGTGAAGTGCGTGTTTTTCAGCCCCATCTCAATGGCTTTGGCATTCATCAGCGCGACAAATGCTTCCTCGTTGTATGCCACATGAAAGGTCAGACCCAAAGCGGCATCGGTGTCGGATTCCAACAGCAGGGCATACATCATTTGTTCTACCGTCATCAAGTCTCCAAGATCTATGCCGATGCGAGAGCCTTCCGGGTATAGATTCTTCATAGTCTGCGTGATCTCGATCAGTGCTGAACGGTCGGCGGCATTTTCGTAAGCCACGATGAAGGTCATCAGCTTGGTCAAGGACGCGGGATACATTCTTTCGGTGGCGTTGAGTCCCGCCACGGCTTCTCCGCTGTCTAAACGGCAGAGAAGGGCATAATCCGAATAGATATCGCTTGCATCAATATCGACCATGTTGGAAAAAACGTCGACGGGAATGTCTGCGGCTTCGGTTTCGGTCTCTGTTTTAGTCTCTGTCTCGGTTTGGGACTCGGACTCCTTTGACGGTTGCTTACCGCAAGCCGCGAGACTCAATAAAAGCAGAGTTGCCAAGAAAAGAGTGAAAATGCGCTTTGCCGGATTGTTAGGGGTGGTTATCATAACGGTATCCTGACCTCTTCTATCTTAAAATTGTAAATTGTCCACATATTATCAGTATAACATATATTTCCCCGAATTGCAAGGGTGTGGGGGAACTTTCTAAACGCCGATCTCCTCGTAGATCTCCATCAGGCGATCTTCGAGGCTGTTCTTTTCCTCTTCCAGCGCGGCGGCCTTGACGTAGTCGGTAGCCGCTTCACCGAACAGCTCCTCGTCGATGGCTTCGATGCGTTTTTCGATGCGCTCGGACTCCTCGCGGAGCTTGCGGAGTCTTGTTTCTTGCTTTCTTGCCTCCGAGGCCTGCTGTTTATTGCGCAGATACTGTTCTTTGCCTGCACTCATGGCGGGGGCAGAGGACGTTTCCGATTGGGCTTGTACTACGGCGCGTCCTTCTCGGAATTCACGGAACTCGGTGTAGCCGTGTCCACGGTGAGATACCGAATAATCATAGGTGCCGCCGCCGAGCGATGCGGGGATCAGCTCAATGATGCGCGTGGCCAGCCGATCGATAAAATAGCGGTCGTGGGAGACCGTGATCACCGTGCCGTCAAAGGCATCAATGGCTTCCTCCAGTGCTTCACGGGAGTGGATGTCCAAGTGGTTGGTCGGCTCGTCCAGTACCAGCACGTTGATCTTGGACAGCATGAGCTTGGCCAATGTCAGACGCGCCCGTTCACCGCCCGAAAGAACGCGTACCGTTTTTTCGGTATCCTCGTAGAGAAAACGGAAGGCGGCAAGGGTGGAGCGGATATCGACCTCATTCATGTTGGGGTAGGTGCTCCACAGCTCTTCAAGCACGGTGTTATTCTCGTTCAGATTTTGATTTTCCTGGTCATAGTAACCGATCTGCACATTGTAGCCTGCCTCCACAAAGCCGCCCGTAGGTTGAAGCTTCCCGAGGACCAGGCGGATGAGTGTGGATTTTCCGCAACCGTTGGGACCGACAAAAAATGCACGTTCGTCCTTTTTGATCAGAAAATTGACATTGGCAAACAGCTTGCGCTCACCAAATCCCATGGACAGCTCTTTTGCGCGGAGTACCTCGTTGCCGCTTTGGACGGTCTCGGAAAACTTGATCTTGATTCCGCGAGGGGCATCCTTCGGTTTTTCGAGTTTTTCCATCTTGTCCAGCATTTTTTGGCGGCTTTCGGCGGCGATGATGTTGCGTTCACGGTTCCATTGCCGCTGCTGGGCGATATAGGCTTCTTGACGGGCGATCTCCTTTTGCTGGTCGCGGTAGTGCTTTTCCGCAATCTCTCGGTCGATGCGACGTTGCTCCATGGTGACCGTGTAGCCGCCGTTATACAGCTTGGCGCGGCAATGCTCCATGGCCAGTGTTTTGTTGGTGACGCGGTCGAGAAAATAGCGGTCATGGGAGATGACAATGACACATTTTTTATAGGAAATCAAAAAGTTTTCCAACCATATCAAGGTCTCCATGTCCAGATGGTTGGTCGGCTCGTCCAAGAGAAGAATGTCAGGCTCGCGGCAGAGCTGACGCGCCAATGCCAAACGGGTTCGCTGACCGCCGCTGAGGGTGGAGATATCGGCTTTCATAGCCGCTTCGTCATAACCCAATTTCATAAGGATAGAGGCACAGCGTCCGCGAAATTCCATACCGCCGTCGGAAATGAAGCGCGCATTGAGATTGGTATATTCCGCGATCAGAATGCGGTGGCGCTCGGGCTCGGAATAGGCATCGCAACGCTCCAGATCAACGGTTAACTGCGCCAACCGCTCCTCGGCTCTCAAAAGCTCGGGGAATGCAGCATACATTTGCTCAAGGGCGCTGTTACCCGCAAGATCAGCGGTCTCAAAGGCACCTTCCTGGGTGAGAATGCCGACGGTCTTTCCGCGCGCGATGAAAACCTCTCCCTCGTCCGGTTCCCGCTCGCCCAAGATCAGGCTGAAGAGCGTGGATTTTCCGCAGCCGTTGACACCGACTACACCGAGTTTATCGCTTTCTTCAAGGGAAAAGGATATTTTGTCCAGCACCTTTCGGGTGCCGAAGGAGAAGGTAAGGTTATTGATGCTGATGGCTGTCATGGAGACCTCCTGGTGGGGGATTTTTGTGAGGAATCGATTGCTGATGGGCAAGATATCTTTCGGAAAATGTTTGTTTCCGATACTTTTGTAAAAAAAGTTTGTTGTTTGCGCTTGACAAAAATGAATTTGAGGTGTATAATATGAAAAAACAAAAGCAGAACATTTGTTCTATTTTGAAGATTGCATACTAAAAACGAGGTGCTATGTGTAAAGAATGCGGAAGGATCTTTTGTGTTGACCGATGTCCGAACTACGGAGACATCAGTGCGGCGCGGGGAAAGCGGCGAAAACGCTGTTCCCGTTGCGGGTTTGAAATCTATGAGACCGAGGAATACGACAGGGTCGGAAACCTCGTGATATGCGAAGCTTGTATGCGGCAAGAAGGGAAAAGCAATCGGTCACCATGAGGATTGAGGTCTTTTGTGACGCGGTTTGATAAGGGACCCTACTGTTTGGGAAGGATGCCGCGGGTGAAAAAATAAAGGTGTTTTGAGTGAAAGGAGTTCAATGACAAAACCGTCAAATATTTGCGGTCACGAGGAGGTGCGCCGCTTTTTGGAGAGTTACTTGCTTTTCCGGCAGATGCTGGCAGGCAATCGGTATGCAAGAAAATATTTGGATCGTGAGGATCAAGCCAACACATCTCACGACGATCCGTTTCTTAAGGCCGAGATGCTTCGTGTTCGGCAATTTATTATGACGCTGCCCGACTGTCGCGAAAAGATGTTTTTGTATTATCGCTATCTTTGCGGTCATTCGATAGAGAAATGCGCGGATATCTTGGAGATGTCTCGGCGGACGGCGTTTCGTGTCGCTACAAGGGCGATCTGCTTGGCTGCCGAGCATTTTAAAGGAATTTAGGGTAACTTTTGGTCTTTTGGCACATAGAATGTATCAGAAACCCAATCCAAATGCAAAAAGGAGTAAGCCAATGATCATTACCAAACGTTACAATCGCGAGAACGCCGTTGCCTATGCCCGTCGTTGGGCACTTGACCGAAATCCGCTTTTTGTGGATTTTACGGGGCGTGGGGGCGATTGCACTAACTTTGTTTCCCAGTGTCTTCTTGCAGGTTCTTGCACGATGGATTATACCGAGACCTTTGGATGGTATTTTATCTCGGAAGCCGACCGTGCGCCGGCTTGGTCGGGTGTGGAATTTCTTTATGACTATTTGGTGGGGACGGGTGATTTTCCGCCCAACACCGATCGACAGGGACCATACGGACGTTCCATGAGCCGCAGTCGGGCGCAGGAGGGGGATGTGGTACAACTGGCGCGAGGCGGCGATTTTTACCACACGCTTATTATCACCGGCTTTGAGGGCAACGAACCGCTGGTTTCTGCCCATGCGGACGATGCCCTTGACCGCCGACTTTCTACATATTCTTTTGACAGTATGCGCGTTATTCATGTTGACGGTGTGAGGATGCAGATCGAAGAAGACGACTGTTTTCAGGCGCTTATCGAGGGCATCGCTCTGCCGTAAAGATCATCGGGACTGTTCCAAGCGGCGAAGAAGTGTGGCAAGTGGCAGAATAAGTATTCCCGCCGCCATGTTTCCCAACGCATGAAAGACGTCAAAGGGGAATCCGACAGCGATCCATGCCAGCATCTTTTGAAGATCATAACCGCGTATAAAGGCTTCAAAAGGTGCATACAAGATGCCGAAGCTCAACCCGTATAGGGCGCAGACCGTCATGTACACGGGTACCGCCACGCATTTTGGCATTTTTTGAGGCAGCAGCATAGTGATGCCCCAAAGGATCACCCAAATATACAGATAGGGAACCCACCATGTATGGAACCCCGCGTATACGCCGTTTAGAAAAATGTAAACATAGATGGGAATGAGCGCCCGCGATCGGTAGACCAACGTGTAGGTCATGACGAGTGCTCCCACGAAGTGGATATTGGGCGCCCACTCCATCAAGAGGTCACCGCAGAATAGAATGGTGCCGAGCATGGCAAAGACCGCCAAGTCACGCGCTATGCCAAATCTTCTGCCGTTTTTTACTCTCATGAGCCGCCTTCCACTTTAAATGCGTAGGTTGCGCCATCCTCGACGGGAGTGGAATCCACACCTGTCATGGCATATTCGTCACCGATGTAAAACGCCCAATAGGTCTGATTCACATCGTAATCGGCGGTAATGCCGTCCACGACCTTGACATAAAGACCGTAGGTATCCTTCGTGCCCGAGATCAGCCCTTCATCAAGAAGTGCCTCGCCA
Organism: Eubacteriales bacterium; assembly: GCA_045537235.1. Classification (GTDB taxonomy): domain Bacteria; phylum Bacillota; class Clostridia; order Oscillospirales; family CAG-272; genus RGIG8775. The sequence goes on along the minus strand of JAZSPB010000133.1, from coordinate 561 downwards.
ACGGTCTTTTTCGCGGTCTCCACAGTATAGGTGCGAATATCGCCCTCCAGCGGTACCACCTTGAAGGTGAAGGTTTTGGTCGAGGCGGTCGTTTCACCGTCTTCGTTCTTCCCACCGCACGAAACTGCTGTAAATGCCATGACCGCAACCAGCACAAGCAGAAGCATACGGGACAAGATCAAACGTACATTGATTTTTCTTTGTTCCATTTTCTTTTTGTCCTTTCTTTTTTTGATGTAAACTCCCCCTGTCCTTTCGGGATGGCACTCGCATCATGCAGGGGCTTCGCGGCAAGTCTTCCGACTGAACGGGACGGTCACGGAGCCTTCTCGGATCGCTCCAATGGCAACGCACCTTGCGGTCGGTACGTCCGTGATCGCTTGATCAATATGTTCCCGTATACGGCGACGGGCTCGTGCAGGCCTCTCACCTGCTTCCTTTTTAAGCCTTATCGGCACCGCTGTCTACAACTTTCTATTATACCATTTTTGTGCAAACTTGTCAAGCCGTAGTCCGCCTGCGGGCGGGGGGAGGTCGCTTTTTGAAAAAAGCTCCGCAAAA
>JAZSPB010000178.1:0-28310 GCA_045537235.1 Eubacteriales bacterium | reverse complement strand
GGAAGGTATAACCGGTATTGGGGAGGTTAAGCTCTGCCTTTGTGCTGTAGAGAGAAGCACCCATATAAGGAAGAATCTTAACGGAAGACAGCTGATATGCCGACTCATCAAAACGGATACCGTTTGCAGGAAGAGTCACGCTTACACCAAGCTCATCCAAGGTATATTCCAAAGAGAGCTTGAACACGGCGGGATTCTTTGTCTCGTCAACGTATTCAGTCAGCTCATGGTCGTAATCCAATTCCTCGAAGGTATAATTGGGACAATAGGTCTTGATCTGACCTTCAAGTCTCATCAACTCGGCGGAAGAGATCTTACCGTCGGTTGCATAAACCGCACCCAGCTTACTGGTAATCGGCACCTGCTCATAAAGATTCGCCAATGCGCGGTCAGAATCAGCATCTGCGGGATCGTAGAGAGTAAACAGATTGTAGAACTTCTCGTAGTAGAATTGTGCCTCTTTCTGAATCTTCTCTTCGCTCCAGCCCTTCTCTTCACCAATCAGTCTCTGCTGCTCTGTGATCTGCTCCTTAATGGGGTTGTAGATCAGAGTTTCAAAACGCTCTTTGGTGATCAAGCGAGGAACGAGGTACTTGGTCTCTTCACGACCAAGGGTGTACTCTACGCGGACACCGTTTTTAATGCTCTTAACCTTGATCTGGTTCTGAAGAGCGGCATGCTCAAAGCTGGTGAAGGTCTGAATACCGGAAAGCGTATTGCCGGTATACTCAATAATGATCTGAGAAAGAAGCTCGTTCTTTACCGACTCAGCGGCACTGCTCAAGCCCACATCATGGGGGTTGGTAAACAGCTTCTCGCCGGTTACGATATTCACAATTGCAACTTCACCGGTGTAGTCATTAACCCAAATCTGATAATCGCCCTTTTCAAAGCGCATGGTCATGGTTGCCAGCTTTTGATCAGCCGTATAGTAAACCTCTTTATAGTAGTCGATGGCCGACAGATCAATGTCTTCCTTCGTTTCTGCGGCAAAGAGATTCAGTGTAAACAACCCTGAAAGCGAACTGAGCAATAAGCACACAGTCAAGAGCGTCGATATAAATTTCTTGGTTTTTCTCATTTTATCAATCTCCTTTCTGTATGTTTATAGACGATAACTAATCTCTGTGATAATGTTGGAAACAAATCCGACGATCTTACCCAGCAGCGTGGTGAACAGCAATGCTACAAACATGATGAACACCATACCAACGATGGTACCGATAATAGTAATCACGTTCTTACCCAAAGAGTAGTCATGTGTTACCTGCGTTCCGAAGAAGAGCAGGAAGCCCGCCCAAACGAACGCAAGCGATACCAGCAAGGTTACGACAGTCTTTTCGTTCGCCGAAACCACATTGGAGAAAATAGTAGAAGGAATGATAAGCAGAGGCAGAGGAACCAAAGCATAGGATACTGCAACGAAGATATCCTTGAAGCTTCCCTCACCCTCGAAGAGTGTCGTCAAGCACCAGTTTGCCGTGATAAACAGCATCAACGGTACCACAACACTGATCAATTGCATAAAGATCGTGGAGTATGCTCCGCGAGGATTGAACAGATAGCCCTGACCGATTGCTTGATAGAAGAAGGTCAAAACGGCAATTCCGATAAAGACAAATCCTGCTCTTACCGAGCCTCTCTTTTCATGCTTCAAATCCCAGAAACCGTCAAACGGGTGAGTGATGATATGGAAGCCATAGAGAAGTTCCTTGCCGAAGGTGATCTTTTCGCCGGAGGTTGCTGCACGAACATTGATCTTGTTGATCTTCTTCAACAAGAGAGAAAGTCCTATGCAAATGGCAATCACTGCAACGGGAATTACCCAGAAAATACCCTCGATGTTAAGTTTACGCTGTTCAACAAACGCATTAGAGTAGTTCGCAGTATCATAAGCCGACTGATAGTACTCCATTGCCTCTTCGTACAGATTTTGTCTGTACAGTGCCTGACCGATACCGATGTATGCGGCATCGAAGTTGGAGTTTCTCATCAAGATCTCTGTCCAGCTGTTGATCGAACTGTCAAACTCACGGTTCTTCTGCTCCTCAACGGCTCGATACAAGACATCGCCGTACTCAGTACGCTCGTAAACCGTAATGCTCTTACTGGTACCCGAGTCGAGCACCAAAAGCTTGTCGCCTTGATAAGCGATAGCCTTCAAGGTCATGATATTACCAAGCTGGAGGTTACCCTTATCACCAAAGGCGAAAAGAAGGTTACCGTCAAAATCGTAAGTAAAAATCTTACTACGCTTGGTATCGGTCAAAGACCATGTTCCGGACTCACCAAGTGCCACGTCACCGACTGTGGAAACACCGGTAACCACGGTCGAGTCATTGGTTGCGCTGAAATAACTAATCTCACCGACGGGAGGATAGAAACCATTACGTCTCATGATCTCATCACCGGCGTTGTTCAGCATCTTGACAGGCGAGTTGGAGCCGCTTCCGCTTTTGCTGCGGATAGCACTTTCAACCTTGGAAGCCTCGATCTTGTCGGAGGAAGCATAAATGAAATCATCTTCGCTTACCGTAATGTTACTGAATGTTACAGGGACAAAGGATGTGGTCAACTTCTTCTGCTCTTCAGTCTGGAAACGTCTCCAGATGATCTGCCAAAGAGAAATGCTAACCTTCTGTGCACCGATAAATCCGGTGAACTGACCGTCTTCGGTCAACACGATAACACCCTGTGTTGTCTGAGAGGATACAACGTAGATTCGGTTATACTTATCAACCGCCACAGCGACGGGATAGTAAATGGAACCTTCCTCGAAGAGCTCAGACTCGGGAGCATCCAAGACATACATGAAGTTACCCTGTCTGTCGAAAACAACGATTCTGTAGTTCTGCGTATCGCACACATAGATGCGACCGCCTTCGACCAGCTCACCGTTTGCATTGTACTTGTTCTTGGTAACAAAGATACCGTTGGGAGAAGCAAATCCGTCGGGAGAACCGATCTCATTGGTAAAGGACGAGATAGTGAATTTGTGCTTGTAATATCTGTCGAGAACGACAACACATTTCGCATTCGTATCAGCGATATAAACATTCATATCCTCATCAACGACCATATCGTTGGGAGCCGAGAAGTTGGTCTCGAGACCCATGTAGGAATATCCGTATGTAGCAACGGGGATATAGGCGTCGGGAGAATACAGAGGGGCACCGTCAATGGAGTAAGTATACGTCTGATAGGAGTTGAATGCTCCCACGGGAATCGCCAACAGTGTAACAAGGACGAGCACAAAAACGAGAACTTTAGATAATTTATTCATTTTATGCCTCCTTTAATCCTTCATACCGCTGGAGCCCATTGTCTCAATAATATTAGACTGAGAAATGACAAACACCAAGATGGGAACCAACATCATAATAACTGTAGACGCCGCACCGGCACCGGCACGTTTGATACCACCCGCCATGACCTGCTGAATTGCGTAGTTGAACGATTTAAGCTGCTCGGACTGAATGTAAACCGATGCGCCTGCGTTCCACAGACCCTGGAAGGAGTAAATGATCAGTGTAAGCCATGCGGGCTTAACCATGGGCATTGCGATAACCCAATAGGTCTTAAACTCGCCTGCACCGTCAAGACGGGAGCTTTCCAAAACCGAGGGGTGAACGTTTGTGTCCATGAACTGCTTCATGAGGTAAAGTCCAAGGGAGGTAGCCCAAGCAGGAACGATTCTTGCCCAGTAGGTATCGATCCAACCGAGAGCACCCATGATCATGAAGCTGGTGATCGCAGTAACGGTAGAGTGGAACATCAGAGAGTTCTTAACCGTTTGGAACATCATCTTACCGCCGGGGAACTTGATCTTCGCCATTGCATATGCTGCAAGCGAGGAGAAGAACAGGTTACCTGTTGTACCGGCAACCGATACAAACAAGGTGTTGAAAATGTATCTTGAGAACGGAACCCAAGAGGTATTCATCAAGACAAACAGATCGGTGAAGTTAGAAAGTGTGGGGTTAACCACATAGAATCTGGGGGGGAACATCCACAGCTCATCAAGAGGCTTGAGAGACTGCATGACCACATAGACCATGGGAAGGAACATGAACACACCCAAGATTCCAAGTACAAAGGTAATTCCTGCGTCACCGCCGCGGGAACGGTTCAGTACGACTTTATGATTTCTTGTTCTTAATCTTGCCATATTACGTACCTACCTTTGCAATGATCTTCTTAACGAGCATATTCGCGCCAATCATGATAAGGAACAAGATAACCGCGATTGCCGACGAATAACCGATTTCGAAACGCTGTCCGCCGTAGTCGTCCAAATGGTGGGTAATGGTATGCGCCGCGTAGTCCACAGAGGGGAATCCACAAAGCGCGGTAACGACACCACCGAAACCGAAGGACGAGGTAATAGCCATGATAGCACCGAACATCAGCTGAGGTCCCATATTGGGAAGTGTGATGTACCAAAGCTCCTGCCATCTGTTCTTAACACCGTCCACGGCACCCGCCTCGTATTGAGCCTTGTCAACGCCTTGAAGACCGGCGATGAAGGAAAGGAAGGAGGTACCAAGAGAGGTCCAAAGAGCAACGATGATACACAGAGGCATAACCCAGTCAGCGTCCTTAAAGAACTGAATGGGGGTTGTGATCAAGCCCATTTCCAAGAGCTTGGCATTGACCCATCCGTAGGAGTCACCCGAGAACAAGGTACCCCAAATCAAGTATACCTGACCGGAGATGGAGGGTGCATAGAAGATAAGGGTAACAACTGCTCTGATCTTGGGCGGGATCTCATTGATAAACCACGCAACCAAGAAGGACATCAGGTAAGAAACAGGACCGACGATGACTGCAAACACCAAGGTGTTTCCACACGCCTGAATAAAGATATCATCATCCAAGAACAGACGAATGTAGTTATCAACACCGATAAAGTCAGGCCATTCGAGCAAGTTAAAGTTCGTAAAGCTGAAGAACGCCGACAGCACCACCGGCACGACGGTGAACAAGGTGAAGATGAGCATATACGGGGCAACCATTACATATGCTACCCAGTTGCGCTTCATTTCCCGCCATGTCCACTGTGCCCGTGTCATGTCTTTGCGCGAAACAGCTTTCTTTTCTGCTGTTTTCTGTGACATTGCTTTTCTCCTTATATATCAGATTGAAATAAAATTGTTTATTATTCCTTATACGACTCGAGTGCCTTAACCGCGTCGTTCATAAGTTTGAGTGCCTCGGCAAGTCCCGCCTTATCAGCACTGCTCAAATTCGATTCAGCGGAGATCGCTTCCATAGCAGCAATGGCTTCGGTAACAATCTCGATCTGATCCTCATAAGAAAGCTTTTTGTCTTCGCTGATTCTTGTGAAATCATCGAGAACATCGGTAAACACAGCAGAATGCTTTTCTTTGAGTCCCGAACTGATGGTGTATTTGTAATCCTTCATTACAACGATTTTATTGCCGGACTTGTCAGTGTCATACTCGCCCTTCTGAATGGTGAGGGCACCGGTCTCAAGCAATGTAGTAGCCTGGGCCAATCTCTTCAAGGACAAGCGAGCATACGAGATACCGTTGTAATCCAGCGTTTCCAAGTCAAACTCGGCGCGCTTTCTTGTAATTTCCTTATTGATTGCATTGATGTGTTGCAACAGCGAGTTAGCCGGGTCGGCCTTGTCATTGAAGGCATCCAAGAATGCAAAGTTCGTGTAACGACCGATAATGTAGTGACCGGGATAGTTGGGAATGGATGCCAAGTTGTTGAACTGGAGTTTGATCTCCTTCAACTCGTCGGTCGTCCAAGGAAGACTCTCAAGCGCCTGGATGTTGGCAGTAGGATGCTTTGCAGAGGGACCCATGATGGAAACCATCTCGTTGGAGTACTGCTGCTGGAAACTGGTGCCGGAGTGCCATCTCATGAAGGCCCAAGCGCCGTCTACATTATCACATCCGGTAACCATTACGATTGCCGAGCATCCGGAAACCGCAACATTGTTGATTTTGCCGTTTTCATCCTCGATACCGGGCATGGGATACATTCCCCACAGACCCTCGATCTCGGTTGCAAAGACCTTGAGCTGGTTATAAGTTCCGGTATAACCTGCGAAACCGATCGGCATCTCACCGGTTCTGAAACGGTTTGCAAAGTCGTACTGATAGGGGAAGGAGTACATGGTAAACAAGTTACACATCATCTCGAAGGATTCAAGCGCGGTATTGGAATCCAAGTTGATTCTCATACCGTCATCGGCAAAGAGGTCGCCGCCCATCTGATACAAGAAGATCTTATAGTCGTTGGGCATACCGATCTGCATGTTATTCGCCTGAAGGACAGGAACCATAGAAAGCACATCGTCCCAAGTCTTGGGGATGTCAAGACCAAGCTCCGCAAGAATGTCTTTACGAACGAACATCATACTAAAGGACTGCTGCTCGGGAAGACCGTAGGTATGATCCACACCGGCTGCATCCGCAAGAGTAAGCACGATCATAGCCGCCTCGTTGAACTGGCGGGTTTCGGGATTGGTTACCATCTCATCGAAGCCTTCAAGCTTCTCGATAGGCATGAGCGCTCCACGGATCGCGTAGTTAATAACGTCATCGTCTCCGAGACCGATATAAACATCAGGTCCTCTCTTGGAGAGAATAGAAGGAAGAAGTGTTCCTCCGGAAACCAGTTTCAGGTTAACCGTGTACTTATAATCGGGAGTAAATTCGCTGTTGATCAAGCTACGTGTAACCTGAGTCTGGTCACGACCGGTAGCAAGCCAAACCTCAACAATACCCTCCGCATCCTCGTTGATCTCTTCCATAGCACCCATTCTGTCATAGTTTCTGAAGAAGGACTGGAAGAAGCACTTGATCTCATAGATAAGAGACTGGAAGAAGTTTGCCTCTGCGCGAGGAAGCTTGCCGCCCTTACCCTGAATCTGAAGGTAATCCAACTGGAGGGGCTGGGTCTTCGCATCACTAAGCCAAGTACCAAGAGAACCGATGTAACTCTTGAGCTGGGTCAAATTCTTTGCGATTTCAGCCTCGGGATCGTCATACATTCTGTCAAGCAACCAAGCCACCTGCTCAAGGGTCGCCACCATGGAGCCCTTAACACCGGCCATATTCTTGAGCATTTCTGCGATCTCATAGAGCGCCTCGGAAGACTCGCCCAAATCCTCAACAACATCGGGAAGAACGCGAACGAAACCGTAATCACGATATTCATCGGGCTCTGCACCTGTCAGCTTAAGGATGGCCAGATAGTTCGAGTTGATCTTCTCCAAAATCGACTCAACTTGGCTTACGACGTCACCCATGGAACCAAGCGTAACACCGAGAACCAAAGAGTACTCTACACCCTCACGGAAATAGAACTCAAGAGCGGTATCGTCATCGGAAGCAAGGAATTTGGTCTGCCACTTGGAGGAATAGTCAAAACGAAGCTTGGCAGCCTCTGCAAAAGGAATGCCATTATAGTAGCCTTCCAAGTTGCCGAACTTAGCCAAATACTCTTCCTCGGTGTAGTTGGTGTAGATCTCCAACTGCCTGGAGGAGAACATACCGTCCAACGTAGACTGGCTGAATCTTGCTACAATATTATAAACGCCGCTGTCATCCACTGCCATTTTATATGTAAGCTTCTGACCGGAGGTCTGCCACTTATCACCACCGATACCACCAATAGAGTTGAGCATAGAATACTCTGCCTTGTTGGGGCTGTTGATCGCAGAGCGGGTATCCTCAACGGGATAAATGGTCTGCGACGTGGTAGCGCTTACATACTCGGCCTCAATTTTCACAACACTCTTTCCGGCTTCCTTGGAGGCATAGTACTTACTTGCCTCTTCATAAGTCTTATAAGACTCATGAGGAACGAGCTGAATGGACTTGATCGCCATAGGCTCATTTACACCGGTCAAAGAGATCACAGTCTGCTCGGAAGCCTCAAAAACAAACTCGAAAGATTCCGAGTAATAACCGTTCGCATCATGGATCTCATATGTAGCCCAGGAAGGAGACTGAATAATATTGGGACGAATCTCATTTCGGTCAATATCGGACGTGAAGAATCTGACCTTGAGCTCTTCGCAAAGATACTCATATGCCTTCTGCGTCCACACTTCGGGAATTTCATATATAATATATGTAGCTCCCTCGCGCTCTTCAACCTCGGCAACGAGATTGTACTCATTCGCCTTTGCCTCAAAATCCGCAGCCTTCTCACCCTTGCCCAGTTTGTACTCCGCCTTCACATAATTATTGGTGTACGTTTTGGGGAGAGTAAGATAGCGAGCTTCAAGGAAAGGAACCGCAGAGTTGATACGAAAGATTCTTTCAATGTCAGTTGCCTTACTTATAACATTGCCGTCCTCATCCTTGTGAACAGGGAAATATTCGATAACCACGCTGTAACGAGCTGTTTTGGGAATATTAACGACCCAAGCAACCGTTCCGTCTGCGGGAGTAAGAATTGCATCCCCGTTGTCGAATACCGTCCACTCGGCATCGGTGCCTTCCTCATAGAGGTCAGCAACCGCATCAATAATGATGGGAGCTTCACCGATCGCGACTGTCCATTCGCGCTCGGAAGAGCCATCGACCTTGGCGGAATACTTTTCAAAATACTCTGCATAGGTCACTGAGTCGAGAATTTCTTTGATGTCATCAATAGTCGCATCGGTGACTGATGAGTTGATGCCGGTTCCGGGTGTTGTGGAAGCTGCATCATCTGCTGCAAAAGCAGGGATGATCGCGCTCGAAGCCACACAAACCAGAGCAAGCACCAAAGAAATTACTCTTTGGATTTTCTTCTTGTTCATAAGATCTCCTCCTGAAATTTTTGTGAGTGAAAACCACCCGCCCACAAAGAGATAAGACATCACAACGGAACTCCTCGCCTTCTGTTAAGCGAGAAAAAGACGCGCAGTACACGGTGTGTACAGGTGGGATCGCACCTTCTCTTAACATTCCGGCATGAGAATATCTCCAAAGCAATTACTATAGCCATCGTGGGCATACAGTCTTCCGAGCAACCTCCGACTGCCACAGAAGACCTGCGTAAGCGGCATTGCCCAAAATTCCATAATTTAATATCATAATAATAGCACAGAAACTTGTAATTGTCAAGGTTTTCAAAATCTACATTTTTTCATTTAAAAATTCAATTTTCCAATCTCAAAAAGCAAAAAAATGACAGGCTAAATCTTAAGTTTGAAAAGTGTCAATTTTCTCACCAAGGTCTTTTTTTCTCGGTAAATTTCATTTACCGTTCGAGCGTTTTTTTTGCCATCTCCATCTCGCATCTGTGCTTTTTTTGTGCATTTTTTTGTTCGGGAGCCGTCAATCATGTAGCGGCAGTAAATTCTGTTTACCCGTGTTTTTGAGACAAATATCGTGCTTTATCGAGACACTTTTTGACGCTTTGCTTTGTTTTTGTTTGTTTTGCACAAATTGTGAACGGAATTTTCTACACTCTCGCCCTTCCTTTTTTGGGCACTTGATTTGCACAAAAGGCTTCGCAAAATCTCCGCCGCAGTATCGTTTCATCCATTTTCTCCATTTTTTGTTTATTTTTTGTTATTTTTGTTATTTTTTTCCATCTCGGCTTGTTTTGTGTTTGCAGCAATCATTTTTTTGCCTCTTTCGGCCTCCTTGCAAAAGCTTTTGACATTTTCCTTTGAAACCGAAGTCTGCAAATGTAGCCAAGCAAGTTCAAAAACAAACCATATCATCATTCTTCAAAGCCTCACAAGAAAACAAACTTTCATACAGAAAGGAAAGCAAAAAAAGCAAAAGCGGCAGCACCACACCGCCTCCCTCTACAATCTTTCATGCGACAGCACATTTAATAATCTTTCGTGCGATAACACATTTAAAATTCATTCAATCACATACAAAAGCCGCACAAAAAAGCACCTTAAATTTGCACATTGCATATAAAGTATGGATTCTATCTCTTAGCATAGTTCTATCTCTTAGCATAGTTCTATCTATTCACAATAGCCAAACTGTATACCAATCACAATAGCCAAACTGTATACCAAAAGCAACTGTACATGCTGTCACAACGCCGACCTCCTTTGCCCCCCGGCACATGGCACCTCGATAGCGGCACTTTTACCCCCTCCTCAACAATTCGCCCCCCCGAAAACCGAATGCCACAAAACGCCCCCTTTCGCCTCCCACAGGAAACATGGATAAAAATGCCAAACCAAAAACGAACAGCGTTTAAAAATCAAACAAAAGCATAAAAAATAATGTCAAAAACGAAAAAGATGCGAAAACAAAAGAAAAAATCTTTGTTTCCGCACCAAATATCTTCGTTAAAATTCCGCGACAAACATGGAAATCAGTGTTCGTGATGATGATCGTGTCCTTCCGTTCCACATTCACAATCGTGACAATGTGTAGGAGAAGGAATCTCCTTTTCGATTCCGTTTTTCTTATAGTAGTCCGCTACAGCCGCTTTGATCGCCTCTTCGGCAAGTACGGAACAGTGGACTTTTACGGGGGGGAGTCCCTCCAGCGCCTCCACTACGGCAGAATTGGTCAGTGCCAACGCCTCATCGATCGACTTCCCTTTCACAAGCTCCGTTGCCATGGAAGAAGTTGCGATTGCTGCGCCGCAACCAAAGGTTTTGAACTTGACATCCACGATAATGTTGTCCTCTACCTTGATAAACATCTGCATAATATCACCACACTTGGCATTGCCCACGGTTCCTACGCCATCCGCATCGGCAATCTCACCTACGTTCCTCGGGTGGCTGAAATGATCCATTACTTTTTCACTGTACAACATATTTTATCTCCTATCTTTTCGATTCAGTTTCCGGGGTAAATGGGACTCATAGCTCTGAGCTTTTCCACAATGCTCTTTACCGATTCAACAATGCGATCCACTTCTTCCTCGGTGTTATCACGAGAAAGGGAGAAGCGAAGAGACCCGTGTGCCTTCTCCACTTCCAAACCGATGGCAAGAAGCACATGAGAAGGTTCCAAGGAATTCGACGAACAAGCCGAGCCGGTAGATGCGCTGATTCCGTCCATGTCCAGCCAAAGCAACAAGCTTTCTCCCTCTACAAATTCGAAAGAAACATTGACATTGCCGGGAAGTCTCTGTTCTTTGTCGCCGTTGAGTCGGGAATACGGGATTTTGAGAAGACCGTCGATCAAACGATCACGAAGCGCTCTAACCTTATCCATTTCGGCAAGATGCTCTGCGGCACTCTCCACAGCCTTGGCCAATCCGCAAATATATGCTACATTTTCCGTGCCGCCTCGCTTACTTCTCTCCTGACCTCCGCCGTCGATCAAATTGCGCAGGCGCACACCCTTTCTGACATACAGACCGCCGATCCCCTTGGGGGCATGGATCTTATGACCCGAAAAGCTGAGCATATCCACACCGAGGTCTTTTACATTCACCTCGACCGCTCCCACTGCTTGAACGGCATCGGTGAACATCAATGCACCTTTGGAATGCGCTATCTCTGCAATTTCGCGAATAGGTTGTAATGTGCCGATCTCATTGTTGGCCATCATGATCGCCACCAGCGCAGTATTTTCGTCCACAACCGAACGAAGCTCCTCCATGTCGAGAACACCGCGCGAATCAACGCCCACATAAACCACCTCGAAGCCATCTTTAGCCAATGCCTCGCAGGTATGAAGCACCGCATGGTGCTCGATCTTGCTTGTTACAATTTTTTTGCGACCTCCGGCTGCATAAGCTGCCCCCTTGATCGCCCAGTTGTCCGACTCGGAGCCACAGGATGTAAAATAAAGCTCCGAAGGCTCACACCCCAGTGTTGCCGCGATCTTCGCACGGGACGCATCAAGCAATTCCTTGGCTCTCTGTCCATCCGTGTGAAGACTTGAGGGATTTCCCCATGTATCGGTGAAGCAAGGCATCATGGCCTCCAACACCTCTTTGGAAACGGGCGTTGTTGCCGCGTTATCCGCATATATTCTTTTGACCGATGTATCCATGTATTCGGTATGACCTTTCCTTTCCAAACGTGGATTTTTGCGCATTTTCAATGCGAGTATTATTGTATACCTTTTTCGTCCATTTTGCAACCATGTAGACGAACTTTAGTTGTTAATTTTTTGTGAACGCATCTGTTTTCATCTCTCTTATCTACCTTAAAGGTATCTTTCACCATTCCCTTTTCATAAGAATAGTTGTATAATTATTGTACGGTAGATATTTTGTCAAAAAAGCATCGCAAATCAGATTGATGGGTGCTGTTCGAAGCAAACGCAAAAAACGGCATTACAATTGGGATCCATGCTGATTTTTCGGGAAATCAAGAGCCAAGGGCAAAGTTTCGTCGCGCTTTTTCGATCAAAAAAGTCACAAAGATAAAAATGCTTCCTCGTAACAACAAGATTCATGATAGGAGATCTTATGGAGCACTTTTTTAGAATCACGCCGCCTCTTCTCACGGTGGCTGCTTTTGCCGTTTGGCTTATTTGGGATCCCTCATATGTCCCGATCTTAACACTGGTCGCCATTGTCGTTCATGAATTTGGACACTTGACCGCAGCGGCAATACTAAAGGTTCCGCTCGGTGGCTTTCGCATGGCTTCTTGTGAGGCGCGGTTGGCACTTTCGGGACGTCTTCTTTCCTATGGAGAGGAATTCGTGATCAGTTTCGCAGGACCGCTGTTCAACTTGTTTTCCTTGATCATTTTTCAACTTTGGGGCGGACACATTCTCGGGGAAGGTGCTGTTTCTTTTTTTGTCACGGTTTCGGCGGCACTGGCTTTGCTCAATCTTCTTCCCATCAGCGACTTTGACGGCGGTCGAATTCTGCACTGTCTTTTGGCGCCTGCCATAGGGCTTCGAGTGACGGGAAGGGTGTGCGAACTTCTTTCAATATTATCACTGTTTTGTCTTTGGTGTATGTCGGTATATGCGCTGATCCGTGCGGGCGGAAGTCTGTCTCTTTTTGTTTTTTCGACAACTCTTTTTGTCCGTTTTTTTATTCATGGTCCCCGTTCATAGGATTTTTGAGGATAAACGAGGATGTGGGAGGATTTCGGAGCATAAAAAAGGTTTTTGGGGGATAAATCCAACTCATCGCGCCGCATTCGGTTTATTTATGAAAAATGACGAAATTTTGGTATTTTTTAGGTATTTTTCAAAAACATATTGCATTTTTACTCTATATCTGTTAGAATATGCTTGATATCGTGTGAAATGCCCTTTTTCGACGGTTTTCCACACGTCACGGCGCAAGTGCGCTGTTTTTCTATTTTGCATGGTAAAAAAGGAGTATTTATGCGAAATGAACAAAAAAAAGCTCATCGAGTTGAAAGGTATCTGCAAAGAGTTTGACGGCGAGCAGGTACTGAAATCCATCGACCTTGACATTCATGACAAGGAATTTGTCACACTTCTGGGTCCCTCGGGATGCGGAAAAACTACTACACTTCGTATCATCAGTGGTTTTGAATCGCCGGATCGGGGAGAGGTTATTTTTGACGGCGAAAACATCAATGATGTGCCGCCCTATAAGCGTCATGTCAACACCGTTTTCCAAAAGTATGCCCTGTTCCCGCATTTGAATGTATATGAAAATATCGCGTTCGGTCTTCGGGTCAAGAAAATGAAGGACGCCGAGATTCGGGAGCGAGTCAAAGAAATGCTCAAGCTGGTCAACCTCAAAGGGTTTGAGCGAAAAAATGTCAACTATTTGTCGGGCGGACAGCAGCAGCGTGTAGCCATTGCGCGTGCGCTCATCAATGAACCCAAGGTGCTTCTTTTGGACGAACCGCTGGGTGCGCTTGACCTTAAGCTCCGAAAAGATATGCAAAATGAGCTCAAAAACATCCAAGCCAAAACAGGCATTACCTTCATATATGTAACCCATGATCAAGAAGAAGCATTGTCCATGTCGGACACAGTCGTTGTCATGGCGGACGGATGTATCCAGCAGATCGGTTCTCCCACTGACATCTACAACGAGCCCATTAATGCTTTTGTTGCGGACTTTATCGGGGAATCCAACATTTTGGACGGAGTAATGCTCGCGGACTACCGCGCCCGTTTTGCCGGACACACCTTTGACTGCCTTGACAAGGGCTTTGCGCCGAACGAAAAAGTAGATATCGTAGTGCGCCCCGAGGATGTGGATGTGGTAGCTCCAGAAAAAGGAATGCTCCAAGGAACGGTTACCTCGGTCACCTTCAAAGGTGTGCACTGGGAGATCATCGTAGATATTCAGGGCTTCAAGTGGATGATCCAATCCACCGATTACTGTGCGCCCGATTCTACCATTGGACTTTACATTGAGCCTGATGCCATCCATGTTATGAAAAAATCGGAATACTCCAATATGTTCGGTGACTACTCCTCCTTCAGCGAAGAATTTGACGAGCTTTCGGTTGCGGAAGATGAGGATGAGGCGGAAGAGGAGGTGGCCGACCTGTGAAAAAGCGCTCCTTTCTTGAAGGCTTTGCAGCAGTGCCACACACGGTCTGGTCCATCCTGTTTATTCTGGCACCCCTGCTCTTTGTAGCCTATTTTGCATTCACCGATGCCTATGGAAATTTCACTTTTGACAACATCTCCATGCTGTCAAGCTACACACATATTTTTGTACTTTCCATCTGCTTTGCTCTGATTGCAACCGTTATTTGTCTGCTTATCGGCTATCCCCTTGCGTTTTTTATCTCGCAGCTCAAGCCCTCCACGCAGAAAATATTGATCGTTCTGATCATGCTACCCATGTGGATCAGTCTGCTTATCCGTACCTATTCTTTGATGGCGATCCTCGACAACGGTGGTCTGCTCAATTCCCTGCTCTCTGCTTTGGGATTGCCCAAGGCCAAGATCGTCGGCACATCGGGGGCGGTCATTCTCGGTATGGTTTATGACTTTCTTCCCTACATGGTGCTTCCTATCTACACCAGTATCTCCAAGATCGACCGTCGATATCTTGAGGCGGCTCAGGATCTCGGTTGTAACAATGTTCGTACCCTTTTCAAGGTGGTCTTTCCGATCTCGGTGCCCGGAATCATCTCGGGAATCACTATGGTCTTTGTTCCGTCTATCAGCACCTTCTACATTTCTCAAAAGCTGGGTGGCGGATCCTTTGACTTGATCGGTGACACCATTGAGCGTCAGTTCCAAAATGTCAGCACCTACAATATCGGCGCGGCTATTTCGCTGGTCATGATGATCCTCATTCTCATCTCGGTTGCCATTATGAATAAGTTCTCCGACGATGAGGAAGGAGGGCTGATCGTATGAAAATACTCTCCCGTGCTTATATGTGGATCATTTTCGGTCTGCTGTATGCCCCTATCATCATGTTGGTTCTGTTTTCCTTCAATGAGGCTGGCTCGCTCAATCATTTTTCTTCCTTTTCCCTTTACTGGTATAAAGAGCTTTTTAGAGATGCCGAGGCACTCAAGGCTTTGAAAAACTCGTTGACGCTTGCTGTTTCTTCCTCGCTCCTTGCCACGGTTATCGGAACCTTCGCCGCGCTGGGCATCGACCGTATGAGAGGCAAACACCTCAAGGGGGCTTTAACCTCCGTAACCAATATCCCCATGATGAACCCCGACATCGTAACGGGTGTTTCTATGATGTTGCTCTTTGTAGCGGCTTCCTCCATTCCCTTTCTTCCCATTAAGTTTGGAATGGGAACCATGCTCATTGCGCACACCACCTTTAACCTGCCCTATGTCATTCTTTCGGTTCTTCCTCGCTTCAAGCAGATGGATAAGCATCTGACTGAGGCGGCATTGGATCTCGGATGTACCCCTGCGGCTACCTTTTTCAAGGTGGAGCTTCCCTCGATTATGCCCGGCATCGCTTCGGGACTGATGCTCGGCTTTACGCTGTCTCTCGACGATTTCGTTATCAGCCATTTCGTCAGCTCCCCCGATTTCCAAACCTTGCCCCTCTATGTTTACAACCAAACAGCCCATGAAGTCAAGTTCAGTATGTATGCGCTTTGTGCATTAATGGTATTTGTCATTCTCGGTCTTTTGCTTGCCGTTAACTTCGCAGGCTCCCGTGGCAAGAAGGGAGGGCGCTCATGAAAAAGTGGATTCTTTTGATAGCGCTTCTCTTCGGCGCGCTGTTGCTCTGTTCTTGCGGCGAAAAGGAGTCCGGTGAGACAACGACCCTCTATGTCTACAACTGGGGAGAGTATATCTCCGACGGTTCCGAAGGATCCTTGAATGTTAACAGCGCCTTTGAGGACTATTGCCGTGAGGAGTTGGGGTTAAATGTAAAAGTCAATTACTCCACCTATTCCAGCAATGAAGACCTTTATGCCAAGCTTTCGAGCGGAGCGGTCAGTTATGACGTGATCATTCCGTCGGACTACATGGTGGCACGTCTGGCTGCCGAAGGCTTGCTTCGAGAGATCGATCCGACAAAGAATATTGAAAATTATCAATACATCGATAGCCAGTTCAAAGGGCTTTACTACGATCCCGATGAAAAATACTCGGTTCCCTACACCTACGGCACGGTGGGTATCATCTACAACACCGAGATGGTGCCGGAGAACGAGGAAAATTTGGGAAAATGGGCACTTCTTTGGGATGAAGATTACCGAGGAAACATTCTCCAGTTCAACAACCCTCGCGACGCCTTTGGAACGGCGCAATTCAAGCTCGGATACAGTGTCAACTCCAACGATCCCCAAGAATGGAGAGAGGCACTGGCACTTTTGTCCGAACAAAAATCGGTCGTTCAGGGCTATGTGATGGATGAGGTGTTTAACAAGCTCAAAGGCGGATCGGCGGCTATCGCACCTTATTATGCGGGCGACTTCTTTACCATGTATGCCGACAACGACCGCTTGTCCTTCTACTACCCCGATGGAGCCACCAATGTGTTTGTGGATGCCATGTGTATTCCTTCCAGCACGCAAAACTACGATCTTGCGCTGGAATACATCAACTTCATGCTGACCGAAGAGGTTGCCATTGAGAATGCTGAATACATCTGCTACGCATCACCCAATTCGCTGGTCTATGAAAATGAAGATTACATCGCCTATATGGAAGAAGAGATCCATCCCGATGCCATCTCCATACTCTACGATTTTGACATGGACGAGATGGAGTTTTATCACGATCTTCCTACAGAGACCCGTATGCTTATGAATGAGCTTTGGGAAGAACTGAAGATCGAAAGCACCATCGGCACGGGAATCTATGTCATCTGCGCTGTCATTGTCGTTGGTGTCGCCGCTTGGGGGATCTTCCTGTTTGTGCGGAAAAAGATTCGTGCTTCTTATTACGATTAAATCGTCGGATCGTAAAATAATTTTCCAAAATCAAAAGGCTGTTGACTTGGAACAACAGCCTTTTTGTTTCCTTTTGTAAATCTTCGCACATTGAAATTTTGCAAATGCAACTTGTAAAAACACCGTCGAGTTTTTTCTTTTTCGACGGTGTTTTATAATTATACTCGCGGTGGATAACAAAGAAGTGCTCTGGCATTTTTCACATGGAAAGCCGTGTTTGCGGGAATGAAAAATTTGTCACCTCGGCAAAGAGTCGCGGTCTTCTCTCCCGCTGTCAGTGTACCGCCATCCTCAATAACGACCACGGTGATACAGTCGGGCGAGGTGGTGGAATACGAGCCACCGTCTACAAGACCCAAAGCAAAAAACGGGGTATCGGTGTAAGTGACAAGATCGGTGACTCCGTTCTCACCCATTCGCCGGGGCAGGAAAAAGCGAGCCTTGGTCTCCTCGCGCATTCGGGGCGTATAGTCAAAGCACTCCATCAGCAGATCGTCACCCACGCCGTAATGGATACGTTCAGGCGGCAAGGTCTCACCTGCCAGTGTCACCTTTTCGGTACGCATGGTGTAGTCGGATGGCTCCTGTATCTCCAGCAAAAAGCAACCGGCATCAATGGCATGAGGCACACCGCCTTCCACAAGAATGGTCTGTCCCGGTTCGACCTCAAAACGATGCAAGGCATTCAGCATTCCACGAACATCCTGCTTATCATAAAGCTCTCGCCAATATTCCTTGGTAACGTGTTCACGGAATCCAAGATAAACCGCCGCCTTTTGACCGTTTACCTCACGCGTACCGAGAACATACCAGCATTCGGTCTTTCCATAGGGAGAAGAAAGTACGCGTGCGGCATATTCCCGTGTAGGATGCACCTGAATGCCCAATCGCTCCGCCGCATCGAGAAACTTGATCAGAACCCCACTGTCGGTGCGTCCGCGCCCATAATCGCACGGCTCAACCAATTCGGTGATAAGTCTCTCTCCCGCCTCGGTCATTACCCGGGAAATTCCCTCATTGGGCACATATACGGGGTTCTTGGCCTCATGAAACGAGGATATCCAATCCTCGGGCATAAAACCGTCCTCTGCGGTTGGCAAATGCAAAAACTCACCCATCGTCTTGCCGCCGCGATAGGAGCGGTTGACAAAGGTAGGACTCTGTTTCAAAAACGATTTCATATAAAACTCCTTTGCAGGGAAAAACGGGATGCCAAACAAAAGCATTGCGGCATTTTTCCTTTGTCGACTTTCCCACATCAATTTGGCTCTATTATAACACAGTTCATAAGGTGATTCAACCCTTCTTTTTCATGATTTTTTTGCTTTTTTTACGAAATTCCATGAAATTTACAACTTTCTATTGAAATCGCCGCACAAGTGTGATAAAATGATATATTATTATGAATAAATTCGTCCGTACGGACAAGCCATAAAGGAGAATCATTATGGAATATCAATTTTCCGACAGCTTCAGTAAGCTGCAACCTTCCGCGATCCGTGAGATCTTCAAGAGTCTCACCGACCCCACCATCATTTCCTTTGCCGCAGGCAACCCCGCTCCCGAGTCCTTCCCCGTAGAAGAACTCTCCAAGCTTGCCGCAGACGTATTTGCCAATAGCTCTACCGCTGCGCTTCAATACGGCATTTCCGAGGGCTTCCCTGCCTTCCGCGAAGCCATTGCCAAGCGCCAAAAGGATAAATTTTCCATTGGTCGCGATTTTGATACTACCATCGTTACGTCGGGTGGTCAGCAAGGTTTGGAGCTTTGCTGTCGTGTTCTTTGCAACCCCGGTGACGTGGTGCTCTGTGAGAATCCCAGCTTTATCGGTGCGCTGAATGCCTTCCGCGCTTGCGGTGCAAAGACCGTTGGTATCCCGATGGATGACGATGGCGTTTGCATCGACGAATTGGAAAAACTGATTGCGGAAACACCCAACGTCAAGATGATCTATATCATCCCCACCTTCCAGAATCCTCGCGGCTCCACCACATCTCTTGAGCGCCGCAAGAAGGTCTACGAGCTTGCCAAGAAAAACGGCATCATTATTCTTGAGGACAATCCCTACGGCGAGCTTCGCTTTGCCGGAGAGGAAGTGGCACCCATCAAGAGTTTTGACGAAGATGGGATCGTTGTTTACTGTTCTTCCTTCTCCAAGATCCTGTCGGCAGGTATGCGTGTGGGCTTCATCATCGGTCCTTCCGATATCGTTCAGAAAATGGTGGTAGCCAAGCAGTGTGAGGATGTTCACACCAATATGCTCTTCCAGCTTCTTTGCTATAAGTACATGACCGAGTGTGACCTTGACGGACACGTAGAAAAGATTCGTGATATCTACCGTCACAAGTGTAACTTGATGCTGGAATGCCTTGACCGCGAAATGCCGAAGGAAATCACCTATACACGTCCCGAAGGCGGTTTGTTTATTTGGTGTACCCTTCCCGACGGTATGGATTCGGGCGCGTTTGCTAAGTTTGCCATCGCCCGTAAGATCGCCGTGGTTCCCGGTGCTACCTTCAACTGCGACGCGTCTGCCCCCTCCAACTCCTTCCGTATCAATTATTCCACCCCATCCGACGAGCAGATCGTATCGGGTGTCAAGGCGCTTGCTGAGGCAGCGCGAGAATATCTTGCCTCTCAAAAGTAATCTTCGAAAGGATCGATATCATGATAGACAATCAGAAAATCTCTTACTCCGGCGTTCAACCCAGCGGCAATCTGACCATTGGAAACTATCTGGGCGCCATTAAAAACTTTTCCACCTATTCCGAGAATTATAAATGCTTTTACTGCGTAGTAGACGAGCACGCCATCACCGTCCGTCAGGTTCCCGCTGAGCTTCGCCGCAGAACCTATGAGACGCTGGCACTCTATATGGCTTGCGGACTTGATCCCGATAAGAATACGCTTTATGTGCAGTCCCACGTTCCCGCCCATGCCGAGCTTGCTTGGATCCTCAACTGCTACACCATGTTCGGTGAACTTTCCCGTATGACCCAGTTCAAGGACAAGAGCGAGAAGCACGCCGACAATATCAATGCGGGTCTGTTCACCTACCCCGTTTTGATGGCGGCGGATATTCTGCTGTACCAGACCGACGTAGTACCCGTAGGTATCGACCAGAAGCAGCACGTGGAGCTTTGCCGCGACATCGCTACCCGCTTTAACCAGTTGTTCCCCGAAACCTTTACCATTCCCGAGCCTATCATCTCCAAGAGCGGTATGAAGATCATGTCCTTGGCAGATCCTACTAAGAAGATGAGCAAGTCGGACGAGAACACCAATGCCGTCGTTTACATTCTTGACGACCGCGACACCATTATCCGTAAGTTCAAGCGCGCAGTCACCGATTCGGACACCTGCGTAAGATTTGCCCCCGAAAAGCACGGCATCAACAATTTGATGACCATCTATTCCTGCTACACAGGCAAGAGCTTTGAGGAGATCGAGCGCGAGTTTGACGGACGCGGCTACGGTGAGTTCAAGCTGGCTGTCGGTGAGGCTTGTGCAGATGCTTTGGCTCCCGTTCAGCAAAGACACAAGGAGCTCCTTGCTGACAAAGCCTACCTTGAGAGCGTTATGAAAAAGGGCGCCGAGGAAGCCGCTTACTACGCAAGAAAGACGCTTTCCAAGGTAAAGAGAAAGCTCGGTTTCGTAATATAATAGAAAATCTAATGCCTATGATTTGGCTTCTATAGGACAGTTTAGCAATAAAACAACAGACCGACAAACGATTACAGCTAGAGGCTCCCTTGTGTAAAGAGAACTGTCGCGAAGTGACTGAGGGATTGCTTTAGAGTGATTTTGACTTTTTACAATCCTTCCGTCACAGCGTTACCGTGTCACCTCGGCTTTTTTGTTTGTGCTCAAAAATGCGCACTTACTCACCACCATCGTAGCTGTGCGAAACAAAACAATATACCGCCGAGAGAGCCCAAACGATTACTCTCGGCGGTAATTTGTTATTTGGAATTAGATATAAATATACGCTCCCACTACTTTGCTTGTATCCTCATTATACTGGATCCATCTGTCCTTTATTGCTTGCATAAAAACAATATCTCTCGATATTGTGCTATTGCTACATGCGAAATAGCACATTCTTTCATTATCTTTGAACAAGGGCGGCAGCGACTCTGCAGTAAGATTAAAAGCAAATTCTTTTGCCTCAGATAGAATTCGTTTGATTTCTTCAACGGTCAGAGTAATCGATTTTCTTTCCTCGTCAGTAAAACTCATCCAACTTTTTTCTACCGTATCGACATTTAATACTACTATTGCAGGCTCATATGCAGAATTGTTTTTCTTAATATATCCATACTCCAAAAGTTTATCGAGCCAAATTTGCTCGCAAGTCTCCCCTTTGCCCTCTGCAACCATTGCCAGAGCACGTGATTCCTCAGCGCAAAGGTACGATGGGGTCTTTGCTTCAATGTTTTCGTATTTGAACTTATACTGTGAAAAGTTTACATCTGAACCATGCTGACCCACAAAGGGGATGTATGGGATATCAGCATTCTGATATCCAACGATATCCCAGCTTCCGTTATTAGGGCGTTTGGTATATTCGAATTTCCCTTTGTACTTTGCATAGGCAAGCGCGTCAAACGCCCTCATCAAAAGAACCCACTTGGCATCTTCATAAGTTGTATATTCGCCGTAACACTTGATACCGTGCGTCTCACATGCCTTTGAATAATCATCCACAAGCTTTTCAAGAAGTTCTGTAAGTTTTTCAGTTATGAGACTATTGTAATTCCAAATTTTCTCTTGTACGTCTTTTCCGATGATGGGAAAGGCTGTTTCATATTTGTTTTCTTTCTTAATTAAAAAAGTTTGCTCTGTCAAATATTTCAATTCATCTTCCATATAAGGCAGCGCAATGCCGAGTTCAATAGACAACTCCTCCGCAGTTGAAGGATTTCCGTAAGCCTCAAGGAAAATATTCTTGTACATTGCGTGATAAAGAATGCTCCACGGCTGACCACAATCTCCAAACTTATCACAGCTATTTGTGAATGTAATTTCTTCCGGCTTATAGCTTCTAATACCAAATTCTCTTGCCATATTCATACCTTCTTTCAATATGATTCTTGCACGGTGAAGCCTTTGCTGAACCGCGCTTGTCGAAATAGAAAGCGATGCTGCGATGTTACGAACGCTCTTATTTTCTATGTAATAGGCAACGACGATATTACGATAATCGCTTTTGATGAATGCCAGCTCCCGCCGAAGCAGAGCCATTTGCTCTGTGTGTATCATTCCATCAAGGATATTTTCGCTTTCGTCTTCAATTTCATAATCTCCGATATCGGAACCGGTTACCGATTCGTTTCGCTTATGCTTTTCACTCGCCCATACCGAATAACGATTTCGCGCGATCTGCCACACCCACGCCGAAAAGCTCGTTGGTATCGTACCTTTGTTCAAAGTCATGATAATTTGAAGCGCTATATCTTGCGTCAGATCTTCAGCTTCGATATGGCTTCCTGTCTTTTTCAAACAGAAATAAAACAGCTTTTCCATATAATTCTCGGCAAATTCGTTGATAAGCCGATCACGCATTTTTCTCGTTTCCTGCATTTTCTCGCTTCCTTTCACCCATATAGTGTGGTGTTATTCGATTTGCTGACAAGATTATTGAAAGTATTATAACATAAAATTATGAATTAGTCTACCAAAAAGCATTTGTGCCTACAAATGCAGTGCTTGTCAAGAAAAAAAGACAGAGGATATTGGATATCTTCTGTCTTCTTTCCCTATCGGCAGGTGACATATTCTTTTTAATTCTCAAAACTGTCCTTAAGAACACGTGCCATAAGCATCGGATTTTTCCTGTCTATGCTTTATTTGCCACAAGCGGCCAGTACGTGCTTGTATACTGCCAACTCGTAGTCGTAATCCCACGGATTGGTCTTTTCACCTCTTACCATGGCGGCAAAGGATCTCATCATATTATCGTAGCGGTCGTGGGGAGGAAGATGCTCCCACGCGCCGATGGACTTCCAACTGGTGATGCCCTTAGCAACCGTCTTATCGGTGGAAATTCTCATGGTAACCTGCTGGTTATCGAAGGGGGCGTCGGAAATGTACGCCTCAATGGGATTGATCTCAATGGTGCCCTTGGAGCCAACGACCACAAGCTGACGGCGCATAAAGCCACAGCCCTCGATTGCGGAAGACTTGACGAAGGAGCAACCGTTTTTGTACTGGAACACAGCCATTCCGATATCGTTAGCCGTAACGCCGTCAAAACCCGAACAGGTATTGAAGGGGACGACCTTTTCGGGAATGCCTTGGAACTGCAAAACCAGATCCACAAGATGGCAACCGAGGAAGAACATCATACCGCCGGGGAACTGATCCAGCCACTGGCGCTTTGGGGGCTTATGATAACAATTCATATGTGCCTCAACACAGCATATCTCACCAAGCTCGCCGTTCTTGACCATCTCCAGCGCCTTCATAACGGCCGGGTTGTAGCGGTACATATAGCCCGTGTGGAACACCAACTGCTTCTCCTTAACGATGGAGATCAGCTTTTCAAAATCGGCAAGCTCAATGCCGCCCGGCTTATCCATCTGGATGGCAAGACCTCTCTCCGCCGCCATGATGGCATATTTGGTCAGATTCAACTCGGAAGTCTCGATCACCACCGCGTCAAGATCGGGAATGGCCAAAATCTCCTCGGGGGTCATTCTGGGATATGCGGCATAGGTTTCACCTACTGCGTCATCGGGATTTTCAGTGGCAAATCCCACGACCTCAAACTCATCGGTAAGGTGAGTAATACTCTTAAATGCCGCGGGGGCATGGTCGTGCTTGATGCCGATCTGGGCAATTTTAACCTTTCTCATTTTTATTTCTCCAATCTGTTCCAATCAAACTGTACGATGGGGGGGAACTCGCGGTCATGGATCAGTCGCTGATAGACCTCGGGGCACTCCTCGGGGGCATGCATCTCACTTTCCATATTGTCAAGCTTCAGGCGCCCGCAAGCCATCAGACGCATGATTGCACGCATATCATCTACCTCGGTGAACCAACCGGGGGCGGATTCCTGCTTGGGACGCGCCTGGGTATGAGCGCCGATGACCGTGATGCCGGGGCAATGTATCTTTCGGTAATAGTCGATGCTGAATTCCTTGTTTCTTGTACATCCGAGAAGTGCGATACGACCAAACTGCGCCATACAGTCAAGAGCTTGATCAAACGCGGTTCCCTGACCCGTTACTTCAATGCAAACGGGAACGCCTTTTCCTCCCGTAAGCGCCTTGACACGATCGGCAAAGCCCTCCTCAAAGGGATCAAGCGCATAGTCCGCACCGCCCTTCAAAGCCTCTTCTCGACGCTTGGCAATGGGGTCTACCGCAATCAGAGGCGCTGCACCTGCCGCATGAAGAATGCGAATGGCAAACTGTCCAAGAATACCGAGTCCCATGACCATAGCCGCCTCACCGATCTCAAAACGGCACTTGCGAACGGCAGCCATAGAGAAGGTAGAGATCAAAACCATTGCGGCCTGTGCGAAGGAAACACTGTCTTCCTCAATCTTGACAACTCGTTTTTCTTCCACTACGTTATATTCGGAATGTGCGCCCCAAACGACCGCCACGCGATCACCGGGCTTCACGCTCTTTACGGCGGGACCTACCTCGACAACGATTCCCGCGGAGCTATAGCCGGGCTTTCTGGGGAATTTGACCGAGGGAGCATTTCTGCCGTTTACATTGGGATCACCCGTAATATTGGCACGCTCCGTGCCCGCTGAAATCGTGCTGATCTCGGTTTTTACGATCACAAAATTATCCGACTTGGGCTCCCAATTCTCGGTTACGAGCTCCGCGCGGTTTGCCTCGGGAAATATGATTCTTCTGGTTTCCATAAACAATACCTTTCCTTTATTTTTTAGAGTTCTTCGTTATGTTCATTATAACATATTGACAAATCTCACAAAACATGATATACTTCAAAAAAAGGGTACTATTCTACAAAAGGAGAGAAAAATGGACGTTCGCGACTTGTATTTGTCCCATATACAACTGGTTATATTGTCCCACGAAAACGGAAAGATCAACCACATCCGACTCGGTGCATCTCACAATTATTTCGCCGTCATACGAAAGGGACATGCCGTTTTTCGGGCTGACGGGCGGCAAGTCGAATTATATCCGGGTGAATTGCTTTATATTCCGCGCGGTTGCGTTTATGATTCCGAGTGGCACGGAGACCCGGCCTGTGAATTTTATTCGCTTCCCTTCTCCTTCCGATACTTTCCCGAAAACGGAGCATTTTCTTTACAAAAGGTCTGTGACGATTCTATGGATTTTACGGGGATCATGGCGCATATGCTGGAAAACTTTGAAAAGGATCCCTCGCTTTCCCTGTCTGATTTCTTTCGATTATATTCATACGCATCCTCCCACTTTGAGATCGACCCACATCGCATAGATGACAACCGCGTGGTCAAGGCACTCCGCCATATGGAGGCACACGTCTCCTCGGACTTTGATGTTCCCGATCTCGCCCGTATGTGCGGCATGAGCGAATCGGGCTTTTACAGCCAGTTCAAAGCAGCCACGGGACACACACCGATTGAATACAAAAATATCCTTCGTTGTCGCGCTGCCACCGAGCTGCTTTGCAATACCGACCATACCTTGGAGGACATTGCCGAGCGCCTCGGTTGCTCTTCTCCGGCCTATCTTCGCCGGGTTCTCCTCAAGGTTGTCGGAAAAACGCCCAAACAGATTCGGGCGGAAAAGCAGTTGATATAAAAAGCCCCCCTCGGTATATCTGCGACAAAGCAGATAAACGGTATAACGGTAGAAATGCAGTTATACCGTTTTTATCAACCTGAAGTTGACTTTTGTTTGCGAAAAATATCCTTTTGATATGTTGGAAACAACATCAAGGCATGATATAATTAATACAGTGATCACAGAAATCTATTTTTCAGGAGATAATCTTATGAATATCGGAACAAATATATATACTCTTCGCAAGGAAAGAAAAATTACACAAGCACACCTTGCAGAAAAGTTGGGTGTCTCGGAACAGGCCATTTCCAAATGGGAAAACAATCAATGTGCTCCCGATGTGAGCCTTTTTCCGATTATTGCAGAGTTTTTCGGTGTTTCCATTGATCGTCTTTTTGGATACCATACAAGTAGCTATAGTGATGAGGTAGAAGCCATTATGAAAGCTGCCGACGATAGTATGAACACCTATGCGGAAATCGAAATTATTAGCGAAGGATTAAAAAAATACCCTAACAGCCCCGAGTTGAAAATTTATCTTGCCTTTTCCTTGTCGATGGTCAACCGTATGTCAAAAGATGAGAAGGAACGAAAGGAAGCCATCGAAAAGGCAATTAAAGTTTGCAAAGAAGTGGTAAATACTTGTGGAGATATGAAACAAGTAGACAGCGCCCTCAATATGCTGCGCCGAATATACTGTGAAATAGGAGAATATGAAAAAGCCGCTGACGTTGTAGATAAAATCAGCGCAAGCGGATATAGACAAAAGGTTGTTGGAAAGGCACAAATATTAGAATATCGCAAAAGCTATTTGGAACACGCAAGGTTTACAGAAAACAGCTTATTGGAGTGCTATCTGATAATGGATCAACTTTTTGAATTAAAAAGAATAGCATTACTTGAACAGAAAGAATACGAGAAGGTATTATCTTGGTGTCGCGCTCATGAAAAATTGCTTTCGATTTTTGATGAGGGCTGTGAGGATTTTTTTGTGTGCCACAAGCTTTGGAATTGCGAGGCAAAAGCACAGGCATACAAAAAGCTTGGAAAAAAAGATGAATGTTTGCGCGAACTAAAAATATTTGCCTCACTGACAAAATATCTGAATCCCCAAGCAAAAGCCGAAAATTATCAAATTGGGCGGCGAAATCCTCTATATTTTTCAACGATAAATGACATGGGTACGCAAGAAGAATTTATGACAACGATTTATTTTGATAAATTGCTGTCAAGATACGATAATTTTTTCGAAAATGACAAGCAATATTTAAATTTCAAGAAAGAGTTGCAGCTCTAAAAAATTTGCTCTCGCGGCAAGCGCAGGAGGTCGCTTTTTGAAAAAACTCCGTAAAAACTTTTTCCCTCCCCCTCACAAATGTTTGTCCAAAAACAGCGGTACCCCAAGGGGTGCTTTCCATAAAGCAGGTTTTACCTGCTGTGCAAAATCAATTTCGTAGGGGCGACCAGTGGTCGCCCGCGGGCGTTCAATGAACGCCCCTACATTACAAAAGGACAGAGATTTTTCGTCTCTGTCCTTTTTCACACGCCTTGCCCCACAAGGTTATGGTGTGTTATACTTTATAGGTGTACTGTCGGGCGGTAATGAGCCTCCCTTGTGTAAAGGGAGGTGGCTCGCGCAAGCGAGACGGAGGGATTGTAGAAGAAAAATTTTCATCGTAAAACAATCCCTCAGCCGCCTTCGGCGTCAGCTCCCTTTACACAAGGGAGCCATTAGTTTGTGCGCCTCGAAAGTCCGTCTGCTTTTCCTGACAAGCACTGCATTTGCGGACACAAATGCGATGCCCCGCATGTGGCGGGGCGAGAAAGTCAATCATCCTATGAGAAATTGTGAAACGGTATAATTCTTTTTATTGAGGATATACATTGCTGTTAACACCATGTACGCAGCAATACCGCAATGACCACAGACCAAGTATCCTCTGTCCTCTGAACGATTGTCCGCAACAAATTCAATAATTCGATTTTCGGTGAATAAAAGCAAAAGCTCATTTAAACGGGATATTTCAATATTGGCTTTTTCGATGAGTGTTTGTTTTGATGTTGGAACATCACAGCGTAGAGCAAAAATCAGTTTTTGTCCGTCTTCACTGCAAAGTGCTTGCATTACTTCTATCGTATTTGCGTCGAAGGGAGAAAGATGATTGATAAGTGATGATTTAATAACACAAGCCACACCTCTGTTATCCCAAATTTTTGTTCCATATGAACCTATAATTCTAAGATTTCCTTGATTCTTACTTTCTTCTTGTTTTTCTCTGTTGCCAACTTCAGCAAAATAG
>JAZSPB010000122.1:0-36453 GCA_045537235.1 Eubacteriales bacterium | reverse complement strand
TACGATCCGACTTTCTGCTCACCGCTGTGGGTGCCAAGGGACAGGGTGCACCTTACAAGACGGTTCTGACTCACGGTTGGGTCGTGGACGGCGAGGGTAAGGCAATGCACAAGTCTTTGGGTAACTCGGTGGCTCCCGAGGAGATGATCGAGAAGTACGGTGCAGATCTTGTCCGTCTGTGGGTGGCTTCCAGCGATTATCGCGTAGATGTTCGTGTTTCGGATATTATCTTTAAGCAGCTTTCCGAGGCATACCGTAAGATTCGTAACACCGCCCGTATCATCATGGCCAACCTCAATGATTTCAACCCCGATACCGATATGGTAAAGGTGGCTGACATGGAGGAGATCGACCGTTGGGTTCTTTCCGAGTTCAATGAGCTTGTTAAGACCTGCCGTGCGGCTTATGATACTTATGAATTCCATATCGTATATCATGAGGTTTGTAACTTCTGTACCGTTAACCTGTCCAAGATCTACATCGATGTGACCAAGGACAGAGTTTACACGGGCAAGAAGAACGGACAGCCTCGCCGCGCCGCACAGAGCGCGATGTATCTGGTTCTCAGCGGTCTGACCCGCCTGATCGCACCTCTGCTTTCCTTCACCTCGGAGGAGATCTGGCAGTCGATGCCTCACAGCGCGTCGGATGTTCGCGAGAGTGTGTTCCTCAACGATATGCCCGCTTATGATGAGGCATATTGCAATGCCGAGCTTGCCGAGCGTTGGGATCGTCAGTTTGCCCTTCGCGATGACGTCATGAAGGCATTGGAGATGGCGCGTGCCGCGAAACTGATCGGTAAGTCGTTGGATGCCAAGGTCACGGTTTACACCGAGGACAAGGATGCGGCGGCACTGCTGGAGAGCTTTGCGGATGATCTGGCCACCGTCTACATTGTTTCCGAGGCCAAGGTGGTTGTCGGAAAGGCTCCCGAGGGCGCATTTACCGATACGGTATCGGGCATTGGTGTACTGGTCGAGCTGGCTGACGGCGATAAGTGCGACCGTTGTTGGGCACACTCCACCGAGGGTGAGCATACCGAGGACGGCGGATTTATCTGCGCCAAGTGTAAGGCCGTTATTGAAGGCTGATAAAATCTGAATCAAGAGGGGACTGTTCCGTCCGAATTGCGGTGCAGTCCCTTTTGTGAAAGGATCGTTATGTGGATTTATTTTTTGATTATCGGCGGTGTGATCCTGCTTGACCAAGTGACCAAGCAGATCGTGCTCCATACGCTTGAGGTGGAGGAATCGGTGGATCTGATCCCCGGTGTATTTCGATTTACCCATGTCAAAAATCCGGGGGCCGCGTTCGGAATGCTGGAGGATAACCGCTGGATATTTATTGTCATTACCGTCGCAGCGGTGGCGGCTATCATTTTCTATTTGGTCAAATATCGCCCCCGTGATCCATGGTTGTTTGTTCCGCTTTCCATGATCGCAGGAGGCGGTTTGGGCAATATGGTCGACCGTCTGTTTTACGGCGAGAGTTTCGGCAACGGTCTTGTTGTGGATTTCTTTGATTTTTGTGCGTTTCCCAATCTTTGGAGATGGGTCTTTAACGTGGCCGATGCCTTTGTGGTCGTGGGCGCGGGAATCATGATGGTGTATCTGATCCTTGAGATCGTTAAGGATTTTAAGGAAGAAAAGCGCAAGAAACAGCAGACTGAAAGTCAGACCGATGACTATGAGGGATAATATCGTTTTATCCGTCGGTGACGGTGATGTCGGAACGCGGTTGGATGCTTTTGTCAGTGCGTCGGGGGAATTGACCCGTTCTGCGGCGGCAAGGCTCATCGAAGAAGAGGCGATTACGGTATGCGGTCGTGCGGTAGCTAAAAATTATAAGCTGAAAATGGGAGATGTCGTGGACATTCTTCTCCCCGAGCCGATCCCTACCGAGGCACAGCCGGAGGATATTCCGCTTGATGTGGTGTATGAGGATGAGGATATTATCGTGGTCAACAAGCCCACGGGTATGGTGGTTCATCCTGCGGCGGGCAATGCGGACGGAACACTGGTCAATGCTTTACTCCATCATTGCGCAGGCTCCCTTTCGGGGATCGGTGGGGTGGTGCGTCCCGGTATTGTCCATCGTATCGACAAGGATACCAGCGGTCTTCTTGTGGCCGCCAAAAACGATGCGGCACACAACGCACTGTCCGAGCAACTTAAGACCCATGAGGTGGGACGGGTGTATGTGGCGATCGTCATTGGCAATCTCAAAGAGGATCGCGGCACCGTCAATGCTCCCCTAGGTCGCAATCCCCGTGACCGCAAGAAAATGGCGGTCTTGTCGGTCGGAGACGGTTCGGCACGGGAGGCGGTGACTCACTATGAGGTTTTGGAGCGCTTCCGAGGCTACTGTTTGGTTGAATGTGTGTTGGAAACGGGACGCACTCACCAGATCCGTGTGCACATGGCACATTTGGGACATCCGCTGATGGGCGACGAGACCTATGGCGGCGGCAAAACCAAATTTGAGGCGGCGAACAAGAGCTTGATCTTTGGTCAATGTTTGCACGCGCGCCAACTCAAACTGACCCATCCGAGAACGGGCGAGGCGATGCAATTTGACTGTCCTTTGCCCGAGGAAATGAAAAAATTGATAGAGAAATTGAGAAAATTATAGTCTATGGGAAAATTCAGCACGATTGCGATCTTAACCGATCTCGACCGCACATTTCTCTCCGACGATACAAGCGTGGTGGAAAGAAATTTGCAAGCCATCGAATATTTCAAGTCCCAAGGCGGTCGTTTTTCGCTGGCTACGGGACGAATGCATTACAATTTGGATCATATCATTCCGGGTGTGGATACGCTTGTCAATGCCCCTGCTATCCATTGCAACGGGACATATTTATACGATTATCAGGAGTCAAAGGTCGTGGCCGAGCAGTTTATGGAGCCGCAGACCGCACTCGCGGCTATGACTCTTATTCGTGCCCGCTTCCCCAAGATCCGTGCACGTGTTTCCCGAAAAGAGGGCTATCTGCTCTCTGCCGATGAGACTGCTTCGGAAATGGAACTCAAAGGCTACGGAATCGATACCTATAAGGTGGTTCCGTTTGAAAAGTGGGATCCCGGCGGCTGGTATAAGCTGGTTCTCTCGGGCGAGGTCGAAACGGTCAATGCCGTGGAACGCCTCTTGATGGAGAGCTTTCCCGGTATCTTTGAGTATAACCGTTCCCGTGCCACGACGCTGGAAATACAAATGAAGGGAACCAACAAAGCCTCGCTCCTTTCGGCTTTCCGAACGTATCTGGCGGAAAGGGGAGAGAATCGCCGTGTTTATGTCTGCGGTGATTATGAAAACGACCGTGCGATCCTCTCGGCGGCCGATGTGGCGGTGTGCCCCTCCAATGCCTTACCCCAAATCAAGGAAATTTGTGACCTGTGCCTATGCTCCAACAACGAGGGGGTTATTGCCGATCTCGTAGAGCACCTGCGGGCGCGGGAGAGGTCGCTTTTTTGAAAAAAAGCTCCGCAAAAAACTTTTGATCCGCGCCCTTGCGGAAATTGAGCGAACATATTGCACCAAATTAGGTACCGCTATGTTTGCACAAACTACAAAAGGGCGCGGATCAAAAAGTTTTTTGCGGAGCTTTTTTTCAAAAAAGCGACCTCTCCCGCCCGCAGGCGCACCAAGATTAGGGATCAGGCATATGCTTGTATTGAGGCGCGTCATAATTTCGCGTCTTAAAACATCCAATCTTAAGGAGATTTTCGCGTATCATGTATATAGATGAAAACGACAACAGAACGCCGCGGGAGAGGATCGACGATTCTTTTCTGCGCCGTATGCTCGAAGCCGACGGACAGAATCGCGCGGTGACGCGGAATGGTCGCGGTGTGACGGAGCAAAGGGGACTCCCCTGCAATCCCGACAGTGCATCTTGCGAGAATTATCGGT
This sequence comes from Eubacteriales bacterium, assembly GCA_045537235.1. Lineage (GTDB taxonomy): Bacteria > Bacillota > Clostridia > Oscillospirales > CAG-272 > RGIG8775. The sequence continues at coordinate 32,541 of JAZSPB010000122.1, read as the reverse complement.
TGATGAATTTCCCTCTGGGGATGGTATATTCACCGATCCAGCAGTGGCAGAGCCTTTATGATATTGATACCGCCTTGACGCGCGGCACCCTTTTCCGCGAGCTGGATAAGCCGTGGGAAGTCCCCATGCCGTCGGGCAGAAAAGGAGGGCGTTGCTGTGATGAATAACAGAAATATGAATAACGGTCGAAGCAACCAAAATAACAACGGGTCGAGCTGTCAATCGGTCATGAATCGCCTTCGTGCCGTAGACTTTGCGTTGACCGAGACGGTTTTGTATCTCGATGCCTATCCCGATTCGGCAGAGGCTATGAAGCTGTATCATAAGCTGATCGGAGAGAGAAACCAACTGATCGACACCTATGAGAGTAAGTGCGGCCCCCTTACTATGTATGGCGGAGAGGGCAATGAGTGGCGCTGGACAGACGGCCCCTGGCCTTGGGAAGCCGAAGCCAACTGACGAGAGGAGAATGAATTATGTGGCTATATGAAAAGAAACTGCAATATCCCGTAAAGATCAAAAATCCGAACCCTGCTTTGGCGATGGCAATTATTTCCCAGCTTGGCGGTCCCGACGGAGAAGGTGCAGCGGCTACGCGATACTTGAATCAACGCTATGCCATGCCTTATGACAAGGTGGTGGGAATCCTGACCGATGTAGGCAGCGAGGAGTTGGCGCACGGAGAAATGATCGCCGCTATCGTCTACCAGCTTACGCGCAACATTAAGGAATCGGACATCATGGGAACACCCTTTGCCTCGTATTTTGTGGATCATACAACCGGTGTTTATCCCGTCTCGGCGGCGGGCATCCCCTTCGATGCTAAATATATTGGTATTAAGGGTGATGTTCTTGCCGACCTGAATGAGGATTTGGCGGCCGAGCAAAAGGCGCGAGTGACGTATGATAACATCCTGCGGATGACCGATGATCCCGATGTTCGTGATCCCATTAAATTCCTGCGTCAGCGTGAGATCGTGCACTACCAGAGATTTGGTGATGCCCTTCGAGAAGCACAGGATCATTTGGATTGCAAGAATTTCTATGCTTACAATCCTTCTTTTGACAGAAAAATGTGATGTAAGCGCGATAAAAACAACCGACTCATTGGGGGAACTCTCCATGAGTCGGTCCTTTTTTGGTGCCTTCGGGCGCGGATCAAAAGCTTTTTGCGGATCTTTTTTTCAAAAAAGCGACCTCCTGCGCCCACAGGCGCCATATCAAAACTCACTCCGATGTGCTTCGAAAAAGTCAAAATACCGCCTAACATTTTCCAACTCTGTCCATTTGCGCGTTCCCACAGGCACAGTGTCGAGATCATAGATCACGGCGTCGGGGAGGGACAGAAGAATAGGGGAGTGGGTGGCGAGGATGAACTGACAGCCGAAATGACGCGCGGATTGAGTGATGTATTCGCAAAGCTCTTGCTGGAGGGCGATGGAAAGGCTGTTTTCTGGCTCGTCCAAGAGGTATACTGCATTTTCGGTGATATATTCCAAAAAGTATCGCAGGGCACTTTCGCCGTTGGAATACATTTCCTCGTTTCGTCTCAACCGTTCCCGTACGAATTGCGATTGCGACTTGGATTTGGCATCATAGCATTCTTTCCACCTCTCATAGTCGTCCAAGCCCGAAAATGAGTCGCTTTGGCTCCATTTTTTGTCAAGGTAGTCCTCAAACAGATCCGCGCGGCGTGCATCGATGCCTTGATTGAGATATCGGATGTTGAGAAGATAGTCGAACACATCGTCGCTGGTGAGGATGCGGCTGTTTCTCGGCACCGTTCCCGTGAGGCTACAGCCGTTCACATAGGTGGAAAAGAAGGCACTGCTGTTAAAGGCCGATTGGCGGGTGACGTGGGCTTTTTCCGCGATGATATTGAGTAGGGTAGTCTTTCCCGAGCCGTTGCCGCCGTAGAAGATGGTGATAGGCGCGAGCTCCACCTCACTCATCTTCTTGTCGGGAAAGATCTTGTAAGGGTAGACACCGTTAAAGCAGGTCTGTTGCAGATTCTTAATGAATTCGATCTCTGCATGATCCGAGAGAAGCGTTATTTTTTTGATGTGCGTTTTATACATAGAGCCTCCGTGTTGGGGTTACGGTGCAGCGTAGTAGGTTTTGCCCGCTTTGAGGTTATCGGCGCCGATCAATTCGGAGACCGTGACAAATTCAAAGCCCATTTCGCTAAGTCGCTCCAAAATAATGCAGGTAGCTTCGTAGGAGTTTAAGTAAAGCTCATGCATGAGAATAATGTCGCCGTCCTCCACGTTTCGGAGGGCATTTTCGACAATGGTATTGATGTTGGTCTTGGTGGTAGCCTCGTCGCTACGGGATTTGTAGCGCCAATCCTCGGAGTCGATGCTCCAATTGATGACAGGGTAGCCGGCGAGAAGGGCGCGTTCGTCGGTTATGTAGCCGCCCGGGGCGCGGAGGAGGGAAACCTTGGCTTCGGGGGCATATTTTTGGATCGCTTCCTTGGTAAGGCGAAGCTCCTCTAAAAAGACATCCTCGGGGCACTCGTCGAAGTAGACGTCGTGAGTGTAGGCATGGATAGCCAGCTCGCAGCCGTTATCGTGGGCATAGCGGATGGCCTCTCCCGTGGTGCTTCCAATGCGGTTGCCCACAAAGAAGAAGGTGGCGGCGCCGTTGTATTTTTTGAATTCGTCTACGATCTTGTAGGTCAGACGCTGTGCGGTGGGGGTGTCGTAGGCGGGACCGTCATCAAAGGTGATGGCAACACGTTTTTTGGGAGCTTGCGGTAGGGGTTCGGTCTCCGACTCGGTTTCGGATGTGTCGGTCGTGTCGGAGGTGTCAGTGCCGTCTTGGGTGTCCGCCATGACGGGAGTGTCACCGCCGCAGGCAGTAAAAATCAGCAGGAGGGAAAGGAGCAGTGCGAAAAAATATGTGTGTTTCATAATCCTCTTTCTTTGACTTTGGGTGATAATCGTACATCTCATTATAACATGGCAGAGATCGGAAGTCAAGGCAGAGAAGGGGAGTTTTGGTGTTATTTGAGGTTTCCTTTTTTTGGAGCAGATATCAGAACATTTTGTGAAATAAAATTTGGCGAGATAGTTGAAAAAAACAGAAAAGTATGGTAAAATAGATTATAGGTTATAAGGGCGCACTTGCGGGCGATGGGGTGGATCCATTAAACATTTTTCGGAGGTCAATATGCTAAAGATCGAAAGAGACGCAGTTATGAATTTGGAAAACGCTATGCGCGGCGCGCGCAACCCCATGAATAGCTGGGCCAAGAGTGACAGCTATTACGATGAGGAAGGCAATTACGTCTACGGCCCCGCAGATTTGGAGTTTGGCAATCGCCTTTGCCGTGCGGGGAGCGACCATCGAAAATTTATTCGTCAGATCTTTGTCAGCGTGGATATCACCGCGCCTCTTTATTGGTGGAAGGAGTTTGACACCTACAAGGTGGGAACCGTTGCCAATTCCACTTCTACGATGCATAAGATCCATTCCAAACCCTTCGATCGCGAGGATTTCAGTTACGATCGCTTGGACGAGGGCGGTCTTGCTATGCTGGATGCCGTCATTGCTTACTTGGAGACCGAACGTGAGAAATTCAACGCGGATCGCGATGACAGACAGAGCTGGCACAACATGATCCAAATGCTTCCCTCCAGCTACAACCAGATGCGCACCGTAACGATGAATTACGAAAATTTGATGAATATGTATTACGCAAGACGCAATCACAAGCTCGCAGAATGGCACGTTTTCTGCGATTGGATCAAGTCCTTGCCTTATGCGGAAGAGCTCATTCTCGTTAAAGAATGATCGCCGCCTGCGGGCGGGGGAGGTCGCTTTTTTGAAAAAAAGCTCCGCAAAAAACTTTTGTTCCGCGCCTTTTTTGGAGTTTGAGCGAACATACTGCCCCCTATGGGGTATCGCTATGTTCGCGCAAATTCAAAAAAGGGCGCGGAACAAAAATTTTTGCGAACTTTCGAAGGAAGTGTGCTTTTTTTTCAACAAGCAACCTTTCCCCTCGCTCGTAGGCGGTTCGCAATTGGAAGATTATACAAAGAATTGGTAAAATATTCAAAAGAAAATAGCACTTTCGGAGATTTTTGTGGGAAGTGCTGTTTTTTTAACAAAAACCTTGACGATTTTTGTTTTTGGGTATATAATATGGAGTATGATCTTAAAAGGTCAAAATGTATCATTTCAGGAGGTTCATTATGAACAGAGTTTACAACTTTTCGGCAGGCCCTTCCATGCTTCCGTTGCCCGTGCTTGAGAAAGCAGCATCCGAATTGGTCTGCTACGGAGAATCGGGTATGTCAGTGATGGAGATGTCACACCGATCTCCTGATTACGAAGTTATCATTCAGGATGCGGAGGCTCTTCTTCGCAAGCTGATGAACATTCCCGACAACTACAAGGTGCTCTTCCTTCAGGGTGGTGCATCTACCCAGTTTGCTGCCGTTCCCATGAACTTGATCAAGAGAACGGGCAAGGCGGATTATGTGGTTTCCGGTCAGTTCTCCGGCAAGGCTTACAAAGAGGCTCAAAAGTTGGGCTATGACGTTAAGTGCATTGCTACCACCAAGGAGGATAACTTTGATCATATCCCCACTGTGGCTCGCGATATGATCCGTCCCGATGCGGCTTACGTTCATGTTTGCTTTAATAACACCATTTACGGAACCAAGTATTCCTACATTCCCGACACCGGCGATATTCCGTTGGTTGCCGATATGTCCTCCTGCATCATTTCCGAGCCTGTGGATGTTTCCAAGTTCGGTGTGATCTATGCAGGCGCGCAGAAGAATATGGCTCCCGCAGGTTTGACGCTTGTGATCGTTCGTGAGGATCTTCTTGATTATGCCGAGGAGAATATGCCCACCATGCTCGAGTGGAAGACCATGGCCGAGAACGATTCTATGTACAACACGCCCCCCTGCTACACCATCTATATGGCAAAGCTGGTCTACGAGTGGATCCTTTCCATCGGCGGTCTTGAAAAGATGAAGGAGATGAATGAGCGCAAGGCAGCTCTTCTCTACGATTATTTGGATAGCCAGAATTATTATATTGTCCCTGTCAAGAAGGACAGCCGTTCGATGATGAACGTTACCTTTGTTACCGGCAACGCAGACTTGGACAAGAAGTTTGCATCCGAGGCTTCTGCAAACGGTCTTAAGAACCTCAAGGGTCACCGTTCGGTTGGCGGTATGAGAGCTTCCATCTACAATGCTATGCCTTACGAGGGCGTAGAGAAGCTGGTCGCCTTCATGAAGAATTTCGCGGAAAAGAATCCCAAATAATTGTGAAAGGGTTATAAAAATGAATATTCAACTTCTTAATAAAATTGCGGCTGTCGGAACCGACAAGCTGGATAAGGCGGTTTATAACATCGGTGCCGATATCGAGAATCCCGATGCCATCATGGTTCGTTCGGCAGCAATGCATGACATGGAGTTCGGTAAGGAGCTCAAGGCTATTGCTCGCGCAGGTGCGGGTGTCAACAATATTCCGATCGACCGTTGCTCCGAGCAGGGCATCGTAGTGTTCAATACCCCCGGTGCCAATGCTAACGGTGTTAAGGAGCTTGCCATTTGCGCACTGCTTTTGGCTTCCCGTAACATCGTAGGCGGAATCAAGTGGGCAGAGTCGCTGGCAGGAACCGAGGGCGTTGCCAAGGCTGTTGAGGCAGGCAAGTCCAAGTTCGCCGGATGTGAGATCGCGGGTAAGACCCTCGGTGTTATCGGTCTGGGCGCTATCGGCGGTATGGTGGCAGGTATTGCTACTCACTTGAAGATGGATGTTGTCGGTTGCGACCCCTTCATCAGCATCGACGGTGCATGGCACCTTAATCACCACGTTTCGCAGGCTAAGACCTACGACGAGATCTACAAGGTGGCTGATTACATCACCCTTCACGTTCCCGCAACGCCCGATACCAAGAATATGATCAATGCCGAGTCCATCGCCAAGATGAAGGACGGCGTAAAGATCATCAATTTGTCCCGTGCAGACTTGGTGGATGCGGCTGCTGTTAAGGAGGCTCTCGCTTCCGGTAAGATCTCGGCTTATGTCACCGATTTCCCCACCGAGGATATCGTGGGCGTCGAGGGCGCTGTGACCATTCCTCATCTGGGTGCTTCTACCGAGGAGTCCGAGGACAACTGCGCTGTTATGGCGGCTATCGAGCTGGATAACTATCTTCGTTACGGTAATATCAAAAACAGTGTAAACTTCCCCAATGTGGATATGCCCATGAGCACTCATGCTCGCGTTTGCGTGCTTCATGCCAATGTTCCTGCGGTCATTAATCAGATCACAGGTGCACTTTCCGATGAGGGAATCAACATTGAAAATTTGACCAATAAATCCAAGGGAAATAATGCTTACACCATGTTGGATCTTTCTGCGGCTCCTTCCGAGGCTACCGTTGCCAAGCTGGAGGCGGCTTCCGAGATCTACCGTGTAAGAGTCATTCAATAAGACCAAATTCGCAAGAGGATGTCGCGAAGGCATCCTCTTTTTTCAGTTTAACTGTTGACTTTTTTCGATTTGTGTGATAAAATATATAAGTGAGGGAATCTTTTCGGGGGTGAAGTGCTTATGTTTTCGTTTGCTGATATCCATTGTCATGCTCTTTGTGGAGTGGATGACGGTGCATCGGATGAGCGAGAAATGTGCGCGATGCTTCGAATGGCATACGCGGATGGAACCAGAACGCTCTGTTTGACGCCGCATTATGCTCCCGATATGTTCGGCGTTCGCACGGATGCCATTGAGTCGGCCTTTTTGCGCGCGGAGCAATATTGCCGGGAGCAGTTGCCGGGGATGAAACTTTTCCGTGGGAATGAGTTGAATTACAGAGCCGGCAGTGTGGAGGCGCTTCTTGACGGTCGTTGCCATACTTTGGCGGGGACGCGATATGTCCTTGTGGATTTTTGGATGACGGTAAATGCTCCGGATCTTGTGCGCGGCGTTTCTGCCATTGCCAACAGCGGTTATATTCCCGTGGTAGCTCATGTGGAACGGTATGACTGTATGGTGGGAAAAGTGCGGGAGATCGCTGAGCTTGCCTCCGAGGGCGCGTTGATCCAGATCAATGCCGGGTCGGTTTGTATGAGTCCCTTCACCAAGCCCGGGCGAATGGCCAGAAGGCTTTTGTCCGAGGGGCTTGTCGACATCGTGGCCTCTGACGGACACAACTTGACGACAAGACCTCCGCTTTTGTCGGATGCATATCACAGGATCCGCAAAAAGTATGGAGATCGATTGGCGAATCGGCTGTTTTCAGCCAATCCCGCTCAAGTGCTTTCGGGCGAGCGTGTCCGATAATAATTCAATGTGTAAGTTCAAGAAAGGAAATCTAACATGAACACCAATGAAAAAGAAGAAGTCGTTATAAGTTTAAAAGACTTGGCGCTTTTGTTTCTCAAACGGTTGTGGATCATTATGTTGGCTGCCATTATTGTGGGAGTCTCGTGCTTTGCGTGGCTGACCTACAATTATGAGGAACAATATACTTCAAAGGCAACCATTTTCTTGTATTATACGGACGGTGTCAACTCGGGAACGGCTGCCACTACATATTTGCAGTTGGCGTTGCTTGTGGTGAACGATTGCGAGCAGATTCTGACCAGCCGCTTGGTCATCAATCGTATTATTGACGAGATCACCAACGATTTCACCTTACCATCGGCATGGAGAAGAGAAGTGGGTGAGATGGGATATAGCCGTTTGAAGCAGAACATTTCGATATCCAATGTGGATGAGTCCCGTGTGTTGGAGATCGCTGTGCGTACCAGCGACCCTGAGCTTTCCAAGCTCATTGCGGATAAGCTTTGCTCGTACGGTGCAGAGGAGATCGAGGATTATTTGGGCTTCCGTCAGGTTAGCGTGATCGACGAAGGAACCTTGAATTACTATCCCTCTAACTCGGTCAGCAAAATTACCCCTCTTTTGATGGCATTCATCGCCGGTATGCTGGTATATGCCGTAGCATTGATCATTAAACTGAATGACAACAAGATCCACTCCGCAGAAGAAGTGGAACGCTATCTGGAATTGAGTGTTCTTGGTGAGATCCCTGCGGTCAATGCGGGAAATAAAAACAAGAACAGAGGCAAGTATTATTGATCGTCGTGCGGTTAAAATAACAGCAACAAGAAAGGAATGTTCGAATGAGAACCATTAGATTGGATTTGAATATATCGAAGGATTATTTTGTGGGCGAGGCCTTCAAGACCCTTCGTGCCAACGTGCAGTTTTGCGGTACCGACGTCAAGGCTATTGCCGTTACCAGTTGCCACCCCAATGAGGGTAAGTCCACGGTCTCCCTTGAGCTTTGCCGTGCCCTTGCCGAGGTTGGCAAAAAGGTGTTGTTTATCGATGCCGATATGCGCAAATCTGTTATTATCAAAAAATATGCCGACGCTTCCGGAATTTGCGGTCTCAGCCAGTATCTTTCCGGACAGAATACGTTGGAGGAGGTCCTCTTTTCTACACAGTATGAAGGCTTCCATATTATCTTCGCGGGTCAGTTTCCTGCCAACCCTGCCGAGCTTCTCAGCTCTACCGCATTCAAGCGGTTGATCGAGGAGCAGAGCAAGCTTTACGATTATGTCATCGTGGATACGCCTCCGTTGGGAATGGTTATCGACTGTGCTGTGGTTGCCGGTGTTTGCGACAGTGCCATTATGGTAATTGCCGCAGATAAAGTGTCTATTCGCCGTGTTAAGTTGATCAAAGAGCAGCTTGTCAAGAGTGGTGTACATATTTTGGGTGTTGCGCTGAACTGTGTTCGTAGCAGCAGACTCAGATATAAGCCTTACAGCATAAATGGCGGTAAGTACGGCAAAAAATACGGTTCCAAGTATGCAAGCCGTTACGGCAGTTACGGCGATTCCGACGAACCCAGAGAAAAAATGAAGGTCATCGTAGAGAAGGATTGACCCAATTATAGAACAGCCGATGCGCAAAGCCCCTTGAGGAGCGCATTGGCTGTTTTTTTGTGTGTTTGGTTTTGGGAAATCCATCAAAAAGTGAAAAAAGGGAGGAAAATTTGTATATCGTGACAGCAAAAAAGCTTTCGAAAAAGAAAAAATTGTTCATTTTGACTGATATTTTGGGGAAAAAGTTGCCAATAATGTATAAAAATGAATAAAACCGATTGACAAAAAATGAGGAATATGGTATAATAGGATAAAAGTTATGTTCCCCTACTGTATTGGTTTCTATCCCCGAAGTCTGAGTTTTGACTACATATTATGGTGTTTGAGGATTTTCCGTCAATAAAGTGAGGCATAGTTTGACTATCTTCAAACAAGAAAGGATTGCTAAAATGGAAATTGCTATTATTGCCAACGACACAAAGAAGGAGCTTATGACCGAGTTTTGCATTGCTTATTGCGGAATCTTGAGTAAGCATAATCTCTGTGCCACCAGCATAACCGCGAAATATATCAGCGAGGCGACGGGGCTTGAGATTGAAAAACTGCTGACAGGAGAGCATGGCGGAGAAGAGCAGATCATCTCCCGTTTGGCTTACAACGAGATCGATGTATTGCTTAACTTCCGCGATACGCGCCCCAGCACGACATACGATGAGGTGGAAAACGAAATGATGCGTATGTGTGACCTCTACAATATCCCCGTTGCTACCAACATAGCAACCGCCGAGGTCATCATTACCGCTTTGGATCGCGGCGATCTCTCATGGCGAGAAATCTACAACCCCCGTTCCGAATACAACCAAAAAAGAAAGACCAAAAACTATTAACCCCCAGCGCAGTTACAGATTTCCCTGTGACTGCGCTTTTTTGAGCGGTGGGGGAGACGGGATGGCGCCTGCGGGCGCGGGAGGTCGCTTTTTGAAAAAAGCTCCGCAAAAACTTTTCTATTGCGCCCTTTTGGGTGTTTGAGCGAACACAGTGATACCCAATGGGGGCAGTATGTTTGCTCAAACTTTATCAAGAGCGCAATAGAAAAGTTTTTTGCGGAGCTTTTTTTCAAAAAAGCGACCTCCCGCGCCCGCAGGCGCCATCCCGTCTCCCCCACTGCTCAAAAAAAGCGCAGTCACAGGGAAATCTGCAACTGCGCCGGGGGTTATTTGTTGTTGTCTTTATGCTTTTTCTTTTTGCTGTGGCGGATGGAGGTGAGGACGATAGCGACGGTGCCACCGGCGATGAAGGCAAGAAGAAGCAGGGTGGGGATCGCGTATACGAGGAGGACGGCGAAGGATTGAAGACCGGTGGCAAAGGATTTCCAGCTATCGACGAAAGCGCGGCTGATTCGAGTGCCAAAGGTGTCCTCAGTGGTGGTGATTTGGGAATATTCTATGACTTCTTCCAGGCTCATGGTGACGGTGGAATAGGAGACCTTGCTGTCGTAGAGGCGGAGTTGGGTTTCGTAGGATTCGATCTCCTCGATGACATTGTACAGGCGATCCTTGATCTCCAGCAGGTAGCTGACATCTGTGGAGGTTTTGAGCATTTCTTCGTAGGCTTCTTTTTCGCTTTCCAAGACGCCGATACGGGATTTTATATCATAGTACTGTGTGGTGACATTGGTGCTGTTTGTCGATTGATTGGTGACATTAACAAGATCTCCGACCTCGTTGAGAAATTCATCCAGCTTTTCGGCGGGGATACGAAGTACCATTTTGGCGACTCGACAATAAGTGCCGCTGCTATTGTAGCTTTTTCCCGTTGTGCTGACCGATTGCTCATAGCCGCCCAAGGAGGAGACATTGGCACGAATTTCCGCCAGCGCGTCGTCAAAATCGCGGGTTTCGGTCACCATGTTGACTTCACGGATGATCTTTTCGGCATATTCTTTGTCGACGGTCGAGCCGGTTCCGTTGGAGTTTTCCAATTTGTCTTCAGTGAAGCCGCCGTCTGCACCGTAGCCGTAGTCCAATTCGTAGGAGGGCTTTTCGGCACCGGCATATTTGTCTTCGGCCGCGGCACCGCAAGAGGTTAGTAAGCAAAGGATCAGTATAAGTGTGAGAATGGTTAATACTGTTTTTTGGTTGGGGGGCTTTTTCATGGCGATCTCTCCTTTTTAATTTTATTTTGCCGTGAATTGCGGATGTTTTTCTTCGTTCAAGGGATTGCCGAAGCACAATGAATGGTTGCGTCGGCGGTATCTGCTTTTATAGACGACAAAATAGGAGTCTTGGTTTCAAAAAATTTTATTTTGTAGTTTCATTATACATGATTCCCGTCAAAAAAGCAAGTAGGTTCTCAATTTTGAAAAAACTATACCAAAAGGACATTTTCAAGTCGAAAGTTGATCTGCTTATTCATTGACAAAGCGGGTTCAAAATGATATAATGGAGAAAAAGGAAAAGGGGTAATGATATGCAGAACAATCAAGGAGTTGCTGTTAATATCGACGGAGATATTTTTTGTCATATATACCGTTCCTGCGGACGGGATGTGTCGGAGATTGAGAAAACACTGAAATCATATGTGGACGGATACGCCAAGGGGGGGATTTCCGACCTTTTGTTTTGTTGCTTCTGCCAAAATTCTTTGTTTCCTTCCGAGGTTATTTCGTGGCGGGGTGACAAGTTGACGCAAACGCAGGAGAATGGGCTGGCGGTCGATTATTCAGACACTCTTGCTGTTCGAGGTGTAGCGGATATTTATGGTGCTATGGAGGGGGATCCTATCGATTTTATGCTGAAAGAGGTTCAAAAGCACGGAATTCGTGCGTGGCTTTCGGTACGCATGAACGACGCGCATCTTGGGAAGAGTTCCACGCACTGGCTCCGTAGCGATCTTTTTTATGAGGCCAAGGAAAAAGGGTTGATGATTGGTGACGTGACGGGGCAATACTATGCGGCATGCTTTGATTACGGAGCCAAAAGGATTCGCGAAAAAATGTTCGCTTATCTTTGTGAGTGCGTGGACAAGTACGATGTGGACGGTTTAGAGCTGGATTTCATGCGTGAGATCTTTTGCTTTGACTATAAAAGGAATCCCAATTGCCATATTATCATGACAGAATTTGTAGCGCGAGTGCACGAATATCTTTGCCAAAAGGAGAAGCTGCGTGGTCACCGTATCAAACTGGCCGTTCGCCTTTGCCGCGACATTGAGGACAATAAGGTGTTTGGTTTTAATGCCGCCGAGTGGGTGCAGCGCGGTCTTGTTGATGTTCTCATTCCTTCGCCACGGTGGACGTGTACGGACAGCGATATGCCGATTGCCGATTGGAAAGCGATGACCGAGGGAACCGACGTTGAAATTTGGGCGGGGTTGGAGACTCATTTAAATCAGCCTTATCTGCAATCGACCGAGACAGCTCGAGGCTTTGCCGCGCAGTATTTTGATGCGGGGGCGGATAAAATCTATCTTTATAATTATTTCCGTTTGCGTTCTAAGGAAATGCGTGACAGCGACTTTGCGAACGAGGAAGATTGTGAGATATATCTTCGGGCGGTGGAGAACGATGCACATATTTGGTCTGTTTGGACTTCATGTGCGTCGGCTGAAGCGGCAAAAAAGGGGACACGTTGTCATGTGGTAACCTATCGCGAAAATTGCACCAAGCCCTTCCGAGAGGGAGAATACTGTCCATTGCCGTTGTTTGTGGATGGTAGGACAGCTTTTACCATGCAGACCGGGGTATGTGAAGGAGAAAAGGTAACCTTGTTTGTTGGTGTTCAGCAGGGAGGAGGAATCCCCGAGCTAACGGTGGATGGGACTGTTGCACCTTGTATTGGCATGACGGACGATGCGTATTGCTGCCATCCGAGAAAAATGAGCGATCCCGAGAAGCAGATATATGCCGATGTGAATTTTTATGCTTATAAGGTAGTGCCCGACGGCAATCGCATTCGCAATATTGTTTTTTCCGGCGATAATGTGACGGTGAGATATTTGGAGCTTAAGATTGGGGATAAGTGAAAAAAGATACACTGAAGGGGATCTGCGATAAAGCAGGTTTTGATTCTATCATCACGGTAGGGGTGACCTGTGTTGATTTGAGGGCATTCAAAGAACGCTTCTATGACAAAAGGACAGAGATCTTTGGTATTCTCTGTCCTTTTTTACACATCTCTTGCTTCAAAATATTAGCTATTTTTTCGTAAGTACTGTTTTGGGGACACAAAAGCGAAGCTCCGCACGAGGCGGAGCGAGGATTATTTGAAACATTCAGCATATTTTGAGTTTTGGCGAATTTTCTCAACAACATTTTTTTGGAATGTTCGTAATTCCTTTTCCCAAAAATCGTCACCAAAAGGGGCGAGATCTCCTTTGTCTATCTTCGGTAATGCCGAGATAAGAGGAGCGGAATATTGATATTCCCCCTCATTGTGGATACGAATATATTCCTTGCAGTGATCAAAGCCTTTGTCAAAATAATTGAGAACTTTTTCCATGCTTCCATGGTTGTCCATTTCATATTGAGCCAAAGTCAAATACAACTGACCTATGTCCCAATGCCATCCCCCACACTTGCCGTCGATAAAAACTTTTTCGTAAAGATCGATGACCGACAATAGAATTTCTCGCCCATATTCAGATGATGATATTGTCGGTCTTGTGGCGACCGTTTCGGAAATGGCAAAGCTGAGATTGGAAAGAAGAACCATAATTCTTTCACCTTGATATCTTGCTTTTTCTTCACCGACTGTTGCCAAGGGCAATAAGACTTCTTTGCAAATGGCAAGTGCGTTTTGATCGTTAGCAAGTGCCTTTGCCTTTTCGTATTCACCCATTCTGCAATAAAGCGGCGTTATCTGACGGATGGCAATTTCGCGATCTTCTGAAGATGGATTGCATTTCAAAAGCTTTTCATAAACACGAATGGCTTCATGCCAATAAATGTTTTGTGAGTTGTAATCAATATCATCTTCTATGATACCGAAGGAATCTGAAGGATGCCCTTTGGCTCCATATTTATTCCAACCCCACATATGAAGGGACTGAGCAAGCTTCAACAGAATTTTTGGTTCGTTTGGAAATTCTTCGGAAGCTGCACGAAGCATATCGACACATTCCTCAACCTCTTCCGACAAACTTCCTTGATACATGGTAAATCCTTGCTTTGTAAGTATCTTGGTGGCATTTTCAAGAATGGTTTTGATTTTTTCTTCTCGTTCATCGTGGTAACCAAATAATTCATCAATCGAAATATGAAAGTAATTTGCGATAGCCGGGATCATCTCCATATCGGGATAACTACCACATGACTCCCAGCGCGAAACCGCCTGCGCGGTTACTCCGAGGATTTCTGCGAGATTATCCTGTGTGCGTCCGTCACGTCGGCGTAATTCTCTGATTTTTTTGCCTAAATTAAGTTGCATAAAAGCTCCTCCTTGAAATCGTTATCACCGGTGTAATTATATTATAGCAGATATTCGCAAAAAAACAATTATCAAATGGTTGTTTATGACTCAACCAATGCTTGATTTTGTCAAGCTTTATCTTCTTTTCTGAGTAGGTGCTGAAGATGAGGTGGGAAAATTTTCACTGAACACGATATAATTTGTTATTGCCCAAACCATGGCCAATGGCTGAAAGGAAACATGGAGAAAACTAATAAAAACTATTGATTTTTCTCCGCGTTTGTGGTATAATAAATGTGCGAAACAAACTTAATAACGGAAATTATGGGATATCCTTTTCATGTGGGATACTATACCCATTTTTTGTCAACCCTATTTTTAGAATTTGGTAAAAGCACAAATTTCATTTAGTAGGGTGGCAAGGATAAAATTCCCATTCTGTTAAGTTTGTTTCGCAGCAATCGGAGTTTGTGTTTTTCGGTGCGCGCGGCTTCGGTTGCGCGCATTTTTTATTTTTACAGCAGGAGGGATTATGGAAAAAGCGGAAATATTAAGACATTTGCAGCGCTTTATTGAGACCAAGAAGGAAGGGGAGATCGACAAAAAGACAGCTCGCTTTCTTTCTTCATTGAAATCCGCTACCGAGGAAAGCATCTTTTTGGGCAAGCCGCCAAGTTATTTTTTTGCATATATCGAATGCAATTCTACCGGCGTAGGAACCAGCTCTTTTCAAGGGACGGAAACGCAGAGGACAGTCTCGCGAGACTATGTGGTCAGTGAGCGGCTGTTTATTGACGGACATATAGGGGCAGGAAAGAAGGGGTTGAGTCTGTTCTTCTTAAAACCCAACCAAAAGACCTCCTATTTTGCCCAAAGTGATATCGTCAAGATCGCGAAGCGAGAAGGGTTTCAAATTCACTCTCAATATTTTAGTGATTTGAATTACACCTTAATGGATCACCGATTAAACCGATACGCTGTACATATGACGCAAGAGCCTTTTTCATTTCCCATTCGGCCGATTCTGGCTGTGGAGCCTCGGAGGAACGATAAGATCACGTTGGGGTATATTTACGAAAAGGACGGCAAAGAACATATTGTCATTGAGCCTGAAAGAATGGATGATGCGAAAGAGGACAACCGATCGGGGTGTGCTCCATGGATGTTTTTGGGGTTCCTTTTCCCGCCCATCTTTCTCGTTGCGCTCTTTGTAATGCTTGTGAAATTGAAAAGGGAGCGCATGATTGGATAGTTGCGAAAGGTCGATGTTCTTTGCGGCTTGGTGACCTTTGCAACGGCTCGGCAGAAGAGACTAGAACCAATTGTATGAAATTAAAGAAATTAAAGAAAGGAAGGCTGTGAAGTGAATTTTATTAAATCCGTATTAAAAAAAGTTTCCTTGCTTTATTCGCAAGAGGAACCCATTCATAATGTGGACGATCTTTGCAGGGTGAAGAAGTGGGTTCAAAAGGTTAAAATATTATATGGTGCGGCGACTGTGCTTGCCGCAATAGCAATTGTTTTTATATTTCCGTTTGTTGCTTTTTCAGAGGCTGCTTCCTTCGTGGAGACCTTGGGGATGTACCTATTTAGCTCTGTGTATTTTATTCTGATATGCTGGGGCGTGGCATCAATCGCTCTGTGTTTTAAAGCAGTGTTTAAAAGTGCCGTGAAGGCGGGAAAGAGTGGGTACACGGTCGGAGAACAGTTCCGTACAACACATATCCAAACGACCCATGAATATGGAAATCATTACAAGGTTTCTGCGCATACGGAAAACAAAGGATGTTTGTTTGCTTTGATCGCCGGGGTACTCAACTTTGCCCTCTGGTTTACTTTCTGCGTTTATGTTGCCCCGTTTTTTACCTTCGGCAAATTCAAGAGGAGTGTTCGTAATATCAAGCTTTATGAGGCGAATCAGCAATAGATTGGCATCATAGCGGCGCGAACGCGCGTGAAGAGAGGGGGCAGCACCGAAAAGACGACAAATGTTGTCTTTTCCCCTTCTTTTCAAAAAATCCCCCGACAGCATTGTCCCGTCGGGGGACTCTTTGGAATATGCTCGTTATTATTTCCATTTAGCCAATGCCGCCTTCCCCCACAAGGTTCTCTCGGTGCTTTTCTAATCCGGCTTTTTCTCGGTCTCAAGTCTTGTATTTTCAGTATCAATGAGCACATACCGTACAATTGAAACCATGACATCTGCGAACGGCACATCAGAATTTTATGGAAATATTTCGCAAAAACATGGAAATTTCCCACTATGTATTGAAAAAAGAAAAAAGATATGTTACCATTGAGAAAACCGCCAAAGGAGATAATCATGGATAAATACGCAAAACAAGCATTGTTGGAATACAACAGCAAAGAGTCCTCGCCTCATCCCGGTGGTGTTGGCGGCAGACCGTTTTGGAATATCAATTCCTCGCAATTTATGTTTGCGCCCACCCTTCAGTTCCCCAGAGTTCCGATGGGACGTGCGTATCTTTATACCGCAGAGGATAAGGACGGCAAGCTCCATAGCTTCAAGGGAGAGGAACCAGATGCGTGTCTTGCGCCCATTTGGGGCGAGATTCCCGAGGGCTTCGTTCATCTGAAGGTGGAGGCGCTCGATGAGCAAGGCAACATTCTGAATCTTATAGGGGCAAGAACCTTTTATAAATGCGCTCCGTTTCCCGGGCGAGGGGCATATCCTCCCAAGGCTCGTTCCTATCGTGAGTGTGCTCTTGAAGCCTTCCGTTATGTTTATGCCGATCCCATGGTACAGCATTGGCTGATCCACGGCAAGCCCGATCCCGATTATCCTCATAACGCATATCCTTCCAAGATGATCGAAAGTATCATCAAGGCGATGGTGTACTATGCAAAGCTTGAGCCGAGCAACGCCGAAAACGCTTTAAAGCTTGCTCGCCGCGCGGCGGATTATTTGCTTTCCATTACGCCCGGTGAGGATCAGCCGCTTGCCGGACTTCCGCCTACATATTCTTTTGAGGGGCTTAATGCCGAGTCTGTCAACAAGGTAGCTCCTGCGGCCGAGAAGTGTCTTGGTACCACGATGATGATATATCCCGTTTCGGCGGGTATCGGTTTTTTGACCCTTGCCGAGGCAACCGGGGATGAAAAATATTTCCGTGCAGCGCTCCGAATCGCGGAATATTATAAAGCCACTGTTCTCCCTTGCGGAAGCTGGTATCTGCTTTACGATTGCAAGACGGGTAAGCCCTTGACAAACAATATTTGCATTGAGTTCCGTTTCGTCGACTTTTTCCGTATGCTCTACGAAAAGACGGGCGACGGGGCGTGGCATGAGCTGGAGGTCGGGCACTACAAGTATATATCCGAGGTTTGCCTCAAGACCTATAATTGGGAAGGGCAGTTTGAGGATGTAAAGGTTTCGGGTAACTACCGCAACCTGACGCATTTTGCCGCCAACAAGATGATCGGATATATTTCGAGAAACCTTTCCGATGACGAGGAAATGGTTGCCGAGGCGGTCGATTTGATGCGTTACATTGAGGATCAGTTTGTTGTGTGGGGCGAGTACCCCGTTTGGAATCCCAAGGCAGGCTTGGGGAAGCGCCATACTCCTGCGGGTCTTGAGCAGTATTTCTGCTATGTGCCCATCGATGCCAGCGCGGCTACGATCATGAACGGCTTTATGGATATGTATCTTTTGAAAAAAGACCGTCTGTATTTGGAAAAGGCTATGACGCTGGGAGACACCATAACCAGACGGCAGGTGGCAGAGACGGGTATGATCCCCACATTTTGGATGGGCGAGAATTGCGCCGAGGGACACCGCAATTTCTGGATCAACTGCCAGATCGGTACTGCGTTTTATATGCTGCGTCTTGCCGAATTGACCGAGTCGGAGAGGGTCGAATAAAGGCGGTAAAACAAACCGAAGAATACAAAAAGGACAGAGATGATTGGAAAAACCATGCATTAGTCCTGTTCTCATAAGGAAGTTTATAAGAATCGGCAGAAGGACTTTTCTTTCTGCCGATTTTGTGATATAATGATGTGGGTGATAAAAATGGATAAGGAAAAAGAATTGCCGCAAAGAAAGCCCACAAGGTTAAAGAATTTTGATTACAGCACGACAGGCGCATATTTCATAACATTCTGTACGGAAGCAAGGCGGAAAATTTTATCTCGCATCGTAGGGGTCGACGTCCTCGGCGACCCGAAAAACGTGGAATTATTGCCATACGGAATTGTTGCGGATAAATACATAAAACAAATGAATGAATTTTATGAAAATATAACCGTAGACCAATATGTTATCATGCCCAATCATATTCATATGTTGTTGTTTGTGTGCAATAACGGGTCGCCGAGGACGTCGACCCCTACAAGGCAAACTTCATCCGTATCGCATTTTGTATCAACGTTCAAAAGATTTTGCAACAAAGAATATGGCAAAAATTTTTGGCAACGAGGCTTTCATGATCACGTTATTAGAGGTTGGGAAGATTATGAAGAAATCGTGAGATATATTTACGAAAACCCTATGCGTTGGCACTACGATGAACTATATGCAGAAGAATAGCGTTGGGTTTTACCCGATGTATTTGGAATGCAAAGGCGAAACTTGCGATAAAGCAGAACGATAAGCTTGAATTTGTTTACAGGAATTATTTAAATAATGGAGGCGAAATTTCTTTATGAGTAAAGCTTTGTTTTGGGATTTACAAGGAACTCTTGGTGGAGATGCAGTGGCAAGCATCGAACTGTTTGAACCTTATCCATTTTCAAAAGAAGCATTAAAATTATCAAAAGAGAACGGATTCAGGAATATCGTTATTACAAATCAAAGTAGAATTGGCAAAGGAACTCTTTTGCAGGAAACCTATGAACGAGAGATCGTGCGTATTCTAAATTTCTTTAATTCCAATGAAGTGTTGATTGATGAAATATTATGCTGCCCTCATCAAAATAGTGATAATTGCGAATGCAAGAAACCCAAAATCGGATTTGTACAGTTTTCAAAAGAAAAATACGAACTTGATATAGAAAAATGTTTTGTTATTGGAGATATGGGTAAAAATGAGATTGTAATGGCCTATAATGCAGGCTGTAAAGGCGTGCTCGTTTTAACCGGCGGAGGAAAAGAAAGTCTTGGAAAATTTCGGCATACATGGGCTGAATATGAGGCTCACATAATTGCAGAAAATGCCCTTGAAGCGGTAAAGGCCATCTTGAGAAATGATGAATAAAAAGCCAATTTGTCGAAAAGAATAAAACGCCCCCCGACAGACTTTCTGAAAATCTGTCGGGGGTTCTACCATCTTTATGAGAAGTTGCCCTTCTCTGTTTTTTTCAGTTATTTCAACTTAGCCAGTGCCGCTTTGACACCTTCAAGGTTTTCGCGGTACTTTTCAAGCTTTGCTTTCTCGCCTTCCACAACGGCGGCGGGAGCCTTGGCTACAAAGCCTTCATTGGAAAGCTTCTTTTCCACGCGCTCGATCTCGCCAAGAAGCTTCTTTTCCTCGGTTTCCAGACGAGCCTTTTCCTTCTCGGTGTCAATGATGTCCGAGAGGGGAAGGAAGATGGTAGCCGAGTCGGTGATGATCTGTACGGCATCGTCCGCTGAGATCACGCCCTCAAAGCTCTCTGCGACTTCGATCTCGGATGCCGATGCCAAACGGGTGAAGAACACGGCGGTCTTTTCGTTGAACGCGTCATTGTAGCGTGTGGCGATGTAGACCTTGGCGCGGCGAGAGGGAGGAACGTTCATTTCATTGCGGCGGGCGCGGATGGCCTTGATGGCCGCGATGATGCGGTTCATCTGCTCGGTGGCTTCCTCGAAACGCATGGACGCGTCGCAGGTGGGGAAGCGAGAGATCATGATGCTTTCGTCAGCCGCATCGTGGGGCAGGGAGCTGTAAATCTCTTCGGTGATAAAGGGCATGAAGGGATGGAGCAGCTTGAGGGTGCCGATGAGCACATGGGCGATGACATTCTGTGCTACCAGGTTTTCCTCGGTGTCCTTTTCGTTGAGGCGCACTTTGGAAAGCTCAATGTACCAGTCACAGAAGATGTCCCAAGTGAAGTCGTAGATGTTGGACAGTGCTACGCCTACCTCAAACTTGTCGAGTGCCGCGGTCACGCCTGCTACCAGCTCGTCGAAGCGGGTGAGGATCCACTTGTCCTCGGGGGCGAGACGGAAGGCATCGGGCAGTTCGATCTTATCAATGGTCAGGTTCATGCGGACGAAGCGAGAGGCATTCCAAAGCTTGTTGGCAAAATTACGGGCGGCTTCGATCTTTTCGTCCGAAAAACGCATATCGTTTCCGGGGGAGTTGCCCGTGGCCAGAGCAAAGCGGAGCGCATCGGCGCCGTACTTTTCGATGATCTCCAGCGGGTCGATGCCGTTGCCGAGGGATTTGGACATCTTGCGTCCTTGGGCATCGCGTACAAGACCGTGGATGAAAACGGTAGAGAAGGGTGCCTTGCCCATATGCTCAAGACCCGAGAAGATCATACGGGATACCCAGAAGGTGATGATGTCGTATCCGGTGACAAGGACACTTGTGGGGTAGTATTTTTCCAGCTCTTCGGTGTGATCGGGCCATCCCATGGTAGAGAAGGGCCAGAGGGCGGAGGAAAACCAAGTATCAAGCACGTCGGGATCTTGGCGGAGTGCTTTTCCGCACTTGGGGCAGACGGTCATATCTTCCTTGGATACGAACATCTCGCCGCAATCGTCGCAGTAGAAGGCGGGAATTCTATGACCCCACCAAAGCTGACGGGAGATACACCAGTCAAGAATGTTTTCCATCCAGTTGAAGTAGTTTTTGCTGAATCGTTCGGGGACGAAGGAGGTGGTACCGTTTCTGACAGCCTCGATAGCGGGTTCGGCAAGAGGCTTCATCTTAACGAACCACTGGTCGGAGGTCAGGGGCTCAACGGTGGTGCCGCAACGGTAGCAAACACCGACGTTGTGCTCGTGAGGAACCACCTTCAAGAGATAGCCCTGTTCTTCAAGGTCGGCCACAAGCGCTTTGCGGCACTCGTAGCGATCCATGCCCTCGTATTTTCCTGCATGGGCATTCATGGTGGCATCATCATTCATGACCTTGATCTGCTCCAGGTTGTGACGCTGACCAACGAGGAAGTCGTTGGGGTCGTGGGCGGGGGTGATCTTCACGCAGCCCGTACCGAAGCCGATCTCAACATAATCGTCAGCGATGACAGGGATCTCGCGACCGACGATGGGGAGGATCAGTGTCTTTCCGATCAAGTGCTTGGTAGCTTCATCATCGGGGTTGACGGCAACCGCGGTGTCACCGAACATGGTCTCGGGACGGGTGGTAGCCACTTCAACATATTCGGTGTCCGAGCCTTTGACGGGGTAGCGGATGTGCCAGAAGGAGCCGGCCATATCCTTGTACTCCACTTCGGCATCGGAGAGGGCGGTCAAGCAGTGGGGACACCAGTTAATGATGCGGTGTCCGCGGTAGATCAGACCCTTGTTATAGAGGTTGACAAACACTTCGCGAACGGCGCGAGAGCAACCCTCGTCCATGGTGAAGCGTTCACGGCTCCAGTCACAGGACGCGCCCAGCTTTTTGAGCTGGCTGATGATGCGGTCGCCGTACTTGTTTTTCCAGTCCCAAACGCGCTCAAGGAACTTCTCGCGACCGAGGTCATAGCGGGTAAGCCCCTCGTTGACGCGGAGATTTTCCTCGACCTTGATCTGGGTGGCAATGCCCGCGTGGTCGGTGCCGGGTACCCACAGCGTGTTGAAGCCCTGCATTCTCTTGTAACGCACAAGGATGTCCTGCAAGGTCTCGTCAAGGGCGTGACCCATGTGGAGCTGTCCCGTTACGTTGGGGGGCGGAATGACCACCGAAAAGGCGGGGGCGGGATTCTTGACATCGGGAGTGAAATAACCCTTGTCGCACCAGTTTTTGTAGATTCTGTCCTCGAATTCCGAGGGAGAATATGTCTTTGGCAATTCTCGATTCTGTTCCATTTCTTTATATCCTTTCGTTGATACTTTATACCTTTTTATCTGTGAATACGTGAACGTCTATTGCTCTATTCGACACGAGTGGGGAAGTGGGAATAAAAAAACACGCCCCGAAACTATCAGGGCGTGGATAACGCGGTACCACCTGATTTCGCACAGCCGTGCGCACTCATTGACCGTAACGGGGCGACCGTCGGCGGCTACTGTGTTTCACCGTCGCTGCTCGGGAACGACTTCGCAGGTTCTGTCCGTAAGCTCACACCAACCGCTTACTCTCTGGTGGATGATTTCCTACTACTACTTTCTGTCTTTGCATTTATAACAGTATAACACAATATGACTTCGGTGTCAAGAAAAAATGGAAAAATATTTGTTTGGGTAAAGGGAATCGGTTTGAGAAAATAAATTTCAGCGGTGGGCAGTAGTTGGGCGGTATTCCGTCTTTGCCGTTTTAGTCCTTTCCGAGAAATATATCCGACTTTTTTGGGGACTGTAAGGAAACTCCCGACGGACACACGTTGTCAAATCGTAGCTTCTTTGATATAGGCGCTCTGCAAGTATTTTCCTTGACAAAAGCCCTTTTGTGTGATAGGATATAGATATCCTATATTCGAGAAAAGAGAAAATTTATGTATCCTCTGAAATTAAAATATTATGCCAAAACCGCTCTTTGGGGCGGAA
Source organism: Eubacteriales bacterium (assembly GCA_045537235.1). Classification (GTDB taxonomy): domain Bacteria; phylum Bacillota; class Clostridia; order Oscillospirales; family CAG-272; genus RGIG8775. The sequence continues at coordinate 9,601 of JAZSPB010000122.1, read as the reverse complement.
GTACATTAAAAGAGCAGTGGAATAAACCCTGTGATTTTGATAAGCTGGCGGAAACATGGGAGCTTACCGTGCGTCCCGAAGCCGCGAATATTATCGAGAACGGAACATCGGCAGGTCTCTCTTTGGCAGACTATATAGCCGCCCATCCCAACGCGGTTACCGATGGAGATATGGGCTTGTTTTTTCCGCTTCTGATCAAATTCATTGACGCCCGTGACGATCTGTCGGTGCAGGTGCATCCCGACGATACTTATGCGCGCGAGGTCGAGGGGGATCTGGGAAAGACCGAAATGTGGTATATCGTAGCCGCTAATGAGGGGGCCGAGATCATATACGGTCTGCGCGACGGAGTGACTGCCGAGGATTTCCGACAAGCGTTTGAGCAAGGACGTATCTTCGATGCTATCCGAACGGTCAAGGTCAAGGCGGGCGAGAGTTATTTTATCCCCTCCGGTCTTCTTCACGCCATTGGTCGCGGCTGTTTGATCGGTGAGATCCAGCAAAATTCCGATCTGACCTACCGTGTCTACGATTACGACCGCATAGGTGCCGACGGAAAGCCGCGTGAGCTTCATACACAAAAGGCTCTGTCTGTTATCCGTCCTTTTAACGAAGAGGAGATCGCTGCCATCCGATACAGTCGCAAGCCTGCTTTGGAGCCGGGCGAGTGTCTCGCCGCCTGCCCTTATTTTGAGGTACATCGCCTGACATTGACCGACAGCCCTACAGTGCTCATGGTCACCGAAAAGAGTTTCCACCATCTTCTCTGTGTCGGCGGCGAGGGTGATATCGTTCACAACGGCACCCACTATCCCATCCGGCGAGGGGACAGTTATTTCTTGCCCGCAGGAATGGGTGAGTATTCTCTGTTGGGAACCGCCACGGTGCTTCTCTCGTCTCAATAATATTCAAGCAGGAGCAAATCCTTTTGGGGTTTCATCGCGGAGCTTTTAGGGTATGCGGTAAAAGGTCGGCACTGTGGATTCAGTTCCCGTAGAGAAAAATAGAAATCCCCCCGAATGCGGCACAAAACCGTCGGGGGGATTTTATTATATTACAGTAAGGTTGCGATCAATTCCTCGTGTGACTTGGGAGAGAGGTACGCAGGTGCTACGTCAAATACGGTCTTGCATCCCACGATCCCTTCCTTGTTCATACGGTAGGTAGCGCGTGCATAGGCTACGATGACCGATGCGGTAAACTCGGGGTTGGAGTCCAGCTTCAAACGGTATTCGATCACATGATTGTGCTCTCGGTTCACACCGGTCTTGCCCGTACGGATAACAAAACCGCCGTGGGGAATGCCGCTATGGTCGCGCCTCAGTTCCTCTGCGCTGATAAAATGGACGGTGGTATCATAGTCGGCAAAGTAGTTGGGCATCTCCTTGATCTCCTTTTCGATGCGTGCCTTATCCGCTCCGTCGGCCGCCACAACAAAACATTCTCTGGTATGCTTTTCACGGGTGGTAAGCGCAGGACAGCTTCCGCTTCTGACCTCCTCCAGCGCCGCGTCAACGGGAATGGTGTACTGCTTGGCATCCACGACACCTTCAATGCGGCGAATGGCATCGGAATGTCCTTGACTTACACCGCGTCCCCAAAAGGTATAGTCTTGTCCGTCGGGAAGGACCGCGCCTGCATACAGACGGTTGAGAGAGAACATACCGGGATCCCAGCCAACCGAGATCATCGCGGTTTTTCCACTCGCCTTTGCCGCCGCATCTACTGCCGCGAAATGCTCGGGGATCCGCGCATGGGTGTCAAAGCTGTCCACCACAGAGAAAAGCGATGCTAACATAGGAGTCTGCTTGGGCAGATCGGTGGCGCTTCCGCCGCAGAGGATCATGACATCGATCTTGTCCGCATAGCTTGCCGCATCCGATGCCGCACAGACAGGAACACCCGCCGTGCCGATCTTGAGCGTTGAGGGATCACGACGGGTAAACACCGCCGCAAGCTCCATGTCGGGATTCTGACGGATGGCATTCTCAATGCCCCGACCCAGATTTCCGTAACCGTAAATACCGATTCTGATCTTCATAAACCAACCTGCCTTTCCGCACAAAGTCTTTATGCGTTCGAAAAATATGGGATAATTATAACACAAAAGACGCATTATTGCAAGATTTTCGCAACAAAAAAAAGAGATTTTTTGCGCAGCGAGGAGGTCGCATTTTGAAGAAAAGCACACTTTCTTCAAAAGTGCGCAAAAAATTTTGTTCCGCGCCTTTGCCAATGTTTGTGCAAACACAGTGGAACACCATGGGGGACAGTATGTTTGCACAAACTGCAAAAAGGGCGCGGAACAAAAGTTTTTTGCGGAGCTTTTTTTCAAAAAAGCGACCTCCCGCGCCCGCAGGCGCATTTTTCGTTTATTGAAGACTTTCCGCCTGAAGGATAAATTTGTCTTGCTCGACCTTGTTGATATTGTTCCAAAGCACATTCCAACCGCAAACGCGGATCTGAAGATCTTGATACTTTTCCGGATTGGCTTGTGCGTCACGGAGCGTGTCGGCATGAAATACATTGATGTGGATCGCGTGCCCGTTGCGTTTCATGAAGGTCATGAGCAGTGCGTACATGGCTTCGAGACCGTCTTCGCCGGAAACAGCCGAGGGAAGAAGACCCAAATCAAGCGCCGCATCGGAGGTAAAGCCGGTCGCGTCGAGTTTGGTTGCGGAAAGGATGGCAGCCGTGGCACCTTCGCGGTTTTGCCCCATGGACGAAGAGATGTTTTTGGAAAGCTCTTCACCAAAAAATCTTCCGTTGGGAGAGGCTGCTGTGGTCTTCCCCTGAATGTAGGACATTCTTGCCACGTGGAAACCGCATACCCATTTTCCACCTCGTTTTTCGGCATTGGGACGCCCCGTGACATGGCTTACGAAGATGTCTCTGATTCGGATGGCGATGCTGTCGGGAAGCTCGCGGTTGTTTCCGTATTTGTCGGGGTCGTGGTAAAGCTTTCTGCGGAGATTTTCCTCACCCTTGTAATTTTTGTCAAGGATCTTAACGAGTGCTTCAAGGGTGATCTCTTTTTTGTCGAACACGTATTTTTTGATCATGGCCAAGGAGTCGGCCGCGTCGGCAATAAATCCTGCGAATATGTCCGAATCGTTGCTGACCGCTCCGCCCGAAGTTGCAGATTTTCCGCGTTCAAGGCAGGTAGGTAAGGTGGCGGAGAGTACCGAGGCGGGATTGATGTATTCAAGGTAGCCCTCAAAACCGTTGGTCACTTCTATGGTCTGGTTGATGATGTGTACCAATTGACGTTCATATTCGGCAAAAAACGCATCAAAGGTCTTGTATTCCGAAGGCGCGGGGCAGGGTAGCCCTCCCATGACACCGCTCACACCGTCATGCCCTTCGTGAAGAGCATATTCAAGGGGTTTCATGAGGTTGAGGTAGTTCATGCCGATTCCGTAGGCACCGCGGATGGCGTATTCGTAGCATCCCTTCACGTCGCAAAGACGGGCTTGCTCCTCTGTGGCACCTGCCTTTATCAGCGCCGCGCGAATGGTTTCGTCGCACACGAATACCAAAGAGTTATGTCCTCGACGAATCATATCCAGCGCCTTGAGGGTGAATTCCTTGGGGGTGGTTTTGGAGATCTTCAACTGCACTTTGGGGTTGAAGATGCCCATTTTGTCATAAACATCAAGAAACAGATAAGAAAGCTCATTGGTAATGGCTTGGTCGTTTTCATCACAGCCGCCGAGGTATACGGGCTGATTCCAGTAGTTGTCAATGGCGGTAAACTGCAAAAGGAAATAGGCGAGGTCGGTGCGTATCTCCTCTTCGCTTATGCCGTTCTCAATGTCATTTTTATAGAATTTGTAAAATTCTCTGTCAAAATTGCAAAGAGAACGCGCTTGCATACAGTCGATGTGCTCACAAATAATGAAAAACAGATAATCCACCAAAAGTGCTTCATAGAAGGTGGAGGGGGGATTTTTGGCAATGTTGCGCAATGCTTTTCCCATGCGTTCCGAGCCTTCGGTCGCTTCCGCAAGGTCAGCGAGGCGTTCTGTCAGGTGGATGATGGCCTCGTAGGAAAGTCTGATGCCCTCAAAGAAAGCATCCTCTTCCTCGTTCCACTCCTTTGCGCGGCGCGCCTTTTCACTTTCCTCCAGAAGACCGGAAAAACCAAGGGCGAAAATTCTGTCCCAAAGCGGAACCGCGTGGTCAAAGTCGGGCCAGATGGTTACGGTACCCGCTTTTTCAAGGGCATCTCGCTTGGCACCGATTTCGGGGAGTATCTCGTAAAACAGTTGCTTTCTCCATTTATTCTGCATTCCCCCCAGATGACGGGCGATCGCATTGATGGCAGGGAAACGGTCACGGCAGTCGCAGGCAATTCGCGTGTTGTTGAGGGTGTAGGCAAAGGCGGTTGCCTTTCGAATGTGATGCGAAAGGTGAGCGATCGTTTGATCCTTTGCCGTGATTTCCTCTATGATCTGATCCACACTTTTTCCGGTGCTCTCAGCAAAGATCTCGTCGCGGCGGACAAAACGGGAAAAGCTGTTATAGGGTTTAGATGTGTCATGATATTTGTTGATAATGTACTTATAATCTTGGTCTTTGATGTATTCCACAATATCACCTCCAAGACCATTATAGTCTTTTTGATGATTTTGTAAATGAAAAAAGCAAAACACTTGACGAAATCGAAATAAGGATGTATAATGAAGATGAGGTGATGATATGTTCGATCAGTGGAATTCGCTCACGGTGAATAAGGTTGTGCTGGCAGTGTATGTTGTGGCGGGGAAAGCTGTACATAATGACCGCCCGACACACGGATTTGTTTTGAATGACGAAGGAGCAGAGAAGGACTATTTTTTCTCCGACGGAAGAATAATGCACACGGGAAGCGGAGAGCTTTTTTATCTGCCGAAAGGGTCATCTTATCGCGTAATGAACTGTAATCCGGGTGGGTGCACCGCCATTAATTTTGATGTGGAGGGGGATTTCTCTTGCGAACCTTTTTCTTTGCGTTTTCGAAACAACGAAAAGCTGGTCAAAACTTTCAAAAATGCCGAGAAAGAGTGGCGAATACAAAGTGACCGTCGACAGTTGGTGACCAAAAAAGCCATCTATGACATCATGATTCAGCTCCATGACGAGCAAAGGCGGAACTACCAAACCGACGCACAATATCGGTTGCTCGAGCCGGCATTGAAACGTATTACCGCCGATTTTACCTCCCCCGAGCTGACGGTCACGGAGCTTGCGGCGCTTTGCGGTATCAGCGAGGTGTATTTCCGCAAATTGTTTTTGTCAAAACTGGGCGTGTCCCCCAAAGAGTACCTCATTTCCCTGCGGATCGGATATGCCAAACAGCTTTTGGCATCGGATAGCCTTTCGGTAGGCGAGGTGGCAACAATCTGCGGATATGCGGAGCCCTGCCACTTTTCCAGAGAGTTTTCCAAACGTGAGGGATGTGCCCCCGCAGATTATAAAAAGTCTTGTGAGAATTAAAAGGAGCGCTTGTGGCGTGGAGATCGCTTTTTGAAGCAAATCCCACTTTCTTCCAATGTGCTCAAAAACTTTTGTTCCGCGCCCATGCCAATATTTGTACAAACATAATAGAACACCAAGGGGTGCAGTATGTTCGCACAAACTGCCAAAAGGCGCGGAACAAAAGTTTTTTGCGGAGCTTTTTTTCAAAAAAGCGACCTCCCCGCGCCCGCAGACGCCCCTTCCGCCAATCGCCTATAAAGCATCTCCACGCGTTGCGTCATGGCTTGGGCGGTAAAGTGTTGTCGGAAGCGGAGAAGACATTGTTCGGAGAGGGCGGCGAGGCGAGGACGGTCGCGTTCAAGCGAGAGAATGGCTTGGGAAAGTGCGAGTTCGTCGCCCGGTGGGAATAGGATGCCGCATTGACCGTTTCCGACCATGTGGGCATTGCCGCCGCAAGTGCTGACGACGGGGACCACACCGAGACTCATACCTTCGGATAGAGCGAGGGAGGAGGTCTCGGAGCGTTCGGAGCAGTTGACGTTGAGGTGGAGAATGTTCATGATAGGGGTCACGTCAGAGAGAAAACCCGTGAAGATAATACGGTTGGCAAGACCGAGTCGGTTAGACAGTTGATGAAGTAATTTGGCTTGTGAGCCGTCTCCGACGATGATAAAGCGGATACGTGGATGTTGCTTGGCACATAGCTTGGCTGCGCGGAGAAAAGTCTCATGACCTTTTCCCGTTTCCAAGCGGGCGACCATTCCCACGACAAAATCGGAAGGGGAAAGACCGTATTTTCGGCGTGTTGCGGTCTTTTGCTCTTCCGTGAGAACGGCAAGGGGGCGGCTGCCGTTGTGAATGACACAAATTTTTTCCGAGGGAACACCCCGTCGAACGAGGACCTCCTTTACATAGTCGGCGGTAGCGACGGTAATGCTCCCCGTCAGACGCTCAAAGCTGCGCAAAAACGGACGCAGAAGGGGAGAGGGATGTTCTTTCATGTCGGCACAGTGACGGGTGTTGATCAAAACGGGAACACGGCAAAAAAATCCCGCCAGCCTTGCGTAAAGTGCCGAATGAGTGTGGAGAATATCGGGCTTTTCGGAACGGAGAAGCCGACAAAGCTCCGGCACAGCGCGAAGGTCGGCAGAGCGGTCGGCACCAAAGGTCAACTCCGTGACTCGGATGCCGAGGGCGCGTATCCGTCTCGCAAGGTGACTTCCGCGGGGGAGTGCTACGGAAAGGTCAAGGGTCGTTCGGTCGAACTCGGAGAGTAGGTGACATAGGAGTACCCCTGCGCCGCCAATGCCTGTGTCGCTGATAACGTGAAGCACTTTTATCATAAAATTTACCTCCGTGCACTATGTAAAATCGGAGGTGTCGCTCCGATCAACTCATGGGCGAGAATGCCTTGGAATTTTGTTCACGCGCACAAGTGCATCGGAACGCATATTCCGTCATGAGATTAGGTCGGAAAGACACCTCCCGTCCCCCACACACAGCAAGGGGAACACCCCTCGCGAGGGACATTATGGGGATCTTCTTACTTGTTGTTCTTGATGGAGTTCTCGTAGCTCTCGATCATCTTCTTGACCATCTGACCGCCGATAGAACCGGCCTGACGGGAAGTGAGATCACCGTTGTAACCCTGGTTCAGAGTTACGCCAACCTCGTTTGCAGCTTCCATCTTGAACTTCTCAAGTGCTTCCTTTACCTCGGGAACAAGTGTCTTGTTGCTTGCCATTTTTTGATTCTCCTGTTTTCCGAGATCCGTGTGGATCTCATTTTTAATCTATATTAATTGAGTCGCTTTCGCGCTCTGTTACTATTGTTAACAGTCATTCACAGATTATTAATGGAAAATTCTATAAAAATCAAAAAATGAGGCAGTGACTGCGCTTTTTGCAGCGCGGTTTGTTGTAATTCTTGTTTCGAAAAGGTCAAGAGGTATTGAAATCTTCATTGTCAAACGCAAAAAAATATGTATAATGAAGATATAGAGAACATCAGTGGGAGAAGGATATGAGACTGATTTGTCAAAAGCGCTGTATCATTGGCGAGGGACCGATCTGGAATCCTATGGAAAAGCGGTTGTATTTCGTCAACGGTATGGGCGGTGAAATTTGCGCATTGAATATGAAGGATCTTTCCCTTTCGGTTCGTTCTGTGGCACCGGGGGTTTCGGCTATGGCGTTTGATACCGAAGGGAGACTGCTGGTTTCACGGCCTGACGGTGTGTTTGTTTTAAATGAGAATGACAGCATTACGCACCTGTATGATCCGTCGGTGTATCGAATCCAATATGCCAACGATATGAAGGTGGGACCCGACGGGCGTCTGTATGTGGGGACGCAGAGTGAGTGGCGTAAAAAGATCTCCGAAAGGAAGGACGGCAAGCTGTACAGCATTGACAAGGACGGGCGGGTGCGCGTTCTCTTGGATGGGCTGATGCTGTCCAACGGAATGGATTGGTCGATGGATGAAAAGCGGTTTTACCACACGGACAGCGACACGCACACTATTCGGGAATATGCGTTTGACAAGCAAAGCGGCGATATCGAATACACGGGCAGGGAGATTCCTTTGCGCGGTGTTGACGGATTTACAGTCGATCGGGAGGATCGGATTTTTGCGGCTTCGTGGGGGCGCGGTGTGATCGCGGTGATCGATACCAAGGAAATGAAGCTTGTGTCAGAGATCAAGGTTCCCGCGAACATTCCTGCAAGCTGTGGATTTGCGGGGGACAACATGGAATATCTTGCCATTGTGACGGCGAGCTATCACGCCGATCTTGAAGCAGACCCGAATGCGGGCTTTACCTATCTTATGAAGCCCGAGAACGCAGGACGTGCGCCGTATCTTTTCGGATATCTTGGCTGATAATGATTGCGCAAGTTTTTGTTCGCTATATCAAAATAAAAATACAGGCTGTTTCTGCGGTTGGATTATACAGTAAAACAATTTTTCCCGCGACGGGCAGATTACATACACCGTCGCGCGGTACCGATTCAATGAGAGGAAGATTATGGAAAAAGCAATTATTTCGGATATCAAACGTTTCGCGGTGCATGATGGCGACGGTATACGGACTACGGTGTTTTTTAAGGGGTGTCCGCTTCGTTGCCGCTGGTGTCACAATCCCGAGGGGCTTTCCTTCCGTCCCGAGTTGGCATATTATGCCCATAAATGCATCGGTTGCGGTGCGTGTGCGTCGGCGTGTCCCCAAGGGGCGCATATTCTGGATGCCGAAGGGCACCGCCTCGACCGCGAACGTTGTGTGGCTTGTGGAAAGTGTGAGTCGGTCTGCCTTGCGGATGCGCTCAAATTTTACGGTCGTGAGGTGACGGTGGAGTCGCTTTTGCCCGATCTTTTGGCTGACCGAGATTTCTACGAGACTTCGGGCGGCGGTGTGACACTTTCGGGTGGAGAGTGCCTTTGTCAAGCCGATTTTTGTGCCGAGCTTTTGGCGGCGCTCAAAAGGGAGAATATTAATACGGCGGTAGATACCAGTGGCTTTGTCAAGCGCGAGGCCATTGACAAGGTTTTGCCCTATACCGATGTGTTCCTCTATGACATTAAGCACATCGACCCCGAAAAGCATCGCGAGGGAACCGGACAGCGCAATGACTTGATCTTGGAAAACCTTGCCTACCTTGCTCAATGCGAAAAAGCAGTTGAAATTCGTATTCCGCTGATTCCCGGTTATAATGATGATGCCATCGATGCCATCGGAGCCTTGCTCTCGCAGTATTCCAACATCACAGGGGTTCGTGTGCTCAAATATCACAATATGGCTCAGTCCAAATATGTGTCACTTGGCAGCGCCCACACATTGCCCGCTCTGTCCGAGGACGATTGCATGGCTCGTTCCGCCGAAATTCTTCGCAATTACGGACTTCGCGTGATCGTGTAAACCAAGAGTCGGTTGACATAACACCAAAAATATGTTAAAATAAAGCAATACCTTCAATAAACGGCTCATCTTTTTTGAACGGTTGGGGCGGAGGGGCGCCTGCGGGCGCGGGAGGTCGCTTTTTGAAAAAAGCTCCGCAAAAACTTTTGACCTGCGCCCTTTTGGTAGTTTGTGCGAACATAGCAATACCCCATGGGGTGCAGTATGTTTGCTCAAACTTTGGCAAGG
>JAZSPB010000171.1:0-14434 GCA_045537235.1 Eubacteriales bacterium | reverse complement strand
GGCACTCCATGGGGTGCAGTATGTTCGCTCAAACTTTACCAAGGGCGCAATAGAAAAGTTTTTTGCGGAGCTTTTTCCAAAAAGCGACCTCCCCCGCCCGCAGGCGATTTTCACCTCGTCTTTTTTTACAAAACGAGCCGGTGAAAAATAGGCAATCTGCACAAAGTTTTATTTTTGAGAAATTATTTTTCCTTTTTTGAAGAAAAACGGGGTCTTTTTTCGGTATTATATAGTGAAGGGATACCATACTTCCCGAAAAAACGACACGAAAAAGGAGAACAATATGAAAAACAAACGATCGCTTGGCCTTTTCTCGACTACTAATAAAACACGGAGGTAATTTATGATGATCAAAAAACTTTTTCCTACAACACTATTATGGCTTTTAATTATAACCATTCTTTGTTCCTGTTCTTCTCCTATAGAGTCAGAAAGTACAACCGAAACGGAAAACACAACTGAAACAGAAGGGAGTACAGAATCGAGCACCGAAACGGAAACCACAGCAGAAATAACCACCATAGAAGAAGCACTGGCTAAATATTTGCCGCCCTTTGAGACCACAGAGGACGAGAATTGGGAAGAAAAACTGCTTACTCCCACACCCGAATATATCAAAAATGTCTATGACGGCAAAATCTACAACGATCAAAAATATGCAGCAGAGATTCACATAAAATCGCCCTCCGATGAGGTCATATCCGCCTTGATGGACGCCATTCGTCCAATAGACCCCTCGATTACCAAGGAAGATTGTTGGTCTCTTTGCGTACGGGCATATGCCGAAGAATTTGCAAAAGAATATATAAGCGATTCGGAAGATCTTTTTTGCCTCCATTCCTATTGGTTGGATAAGAAAGGTAAAATCGGTGTCTTTGCCACCGCTGAAGAAATTGAAAAATACGCAAAATGTCCCCAAATCAGCAATATCTTTTCGGGCGATGATATTTACTTTTCAGTGACGGTTCCCGACCAATCGGGATCCACCGCGGAAGATATTCCCGTCTCATGGGAACAAGTCGCCTACAGCTATCTGCCCGACTTCGTGATTGAAGAAAACACCGCTTGGGAAGAAAAGCTGGTGGACTATTATTACAGTGACCTTGATTTCCAAAAAGGCAATCTGGCTGTCTGCATCGATTTCTTTGATTTTTCCGACGAAACCTTGACCGATTTTGTCGAAAAATCCAAGCTGGTGGGGCGTACCCTTACCAAAGAGGGCGCAGAACACACGCTTACTCTGTTGTATCAAGAAAAATTCATCGATCAATTTGTAGGGAATGCGGAAAACATTTTCGACCGTGAGACCTCTATCTTAATGGACTATTCCCTTATTTTGTATGCCTCCCGGGCAGATGTGCAGAAATTCGCCTCATGCAAGCAAGTCAAAGCCGTCAGCTCGGCCAAGCATTTGCTTTTCGATGAGGAAAAATACGTAAGACCGATGGGACAGCATCTTGTTCCCCTGCAAACCAATGTTGAAAATTATAACAATAACGTAACCGCTGTCCCGGTCAATTATTACTATTATAAATGTTCCGGATACTCGCAAAAGATGTTTGACAGCAACAATTATATAAACAACGAGCTTGTCGCGCTTCAAGGAGCCCGCGCTATCCCACTCATCAAGATCGACTCCGCGGAAAGCCTCGCCTTGATGAAGGGCTACGGCGGCACGGATGAGTGGGAGGCATTCGTCAATACCTATAATGCGAGCTTTTTTGAAACCAAGACCCTTCTGTTTCTTCCTTACGCGGAGGGCAGCGGCGCTTATACCCATAGAATTCGCCAAGCCTATGTATCGGGAAACACCTTCTGTATGATCGTAGACCGGTCTTTCTCTCATTCAGTCACATGGGACGAGGCAACATGGGCAATTGTTCTTGAAGTCGATCGCAATTTGATCGAAAACTGCACATCTTTTGAAACTTGGATGTATGAGCATATTCGCGAAGCATAACAAATAAGGACAAAAAATTTCTCTCACTTTAAAAGGAGAATTCCTATGAAGCTAAAAAAAATATTCCTTTCGTTATTTTCTCTTTTGATCATATTATCGGTGTTCTTCTGTTCCTGTGATAACCAAACAGAAACCGATTCGGAAATTGTGACCGATTCGGAAACAGAAACAGAAACGGAAACAGACGCAGAAACAGAAATTGAGACCGATTCAAGCTTGGAAACAGAATCATTCAAACCGGTCACATGGAGAGATCTTTTGGAGCATTCCCTTCCCACGATCGACGGTTCCGAAGACCCCAAATGGGAAGAAAAAAATACTTGCAACCGACAGCGGTCACACCAATGTGTATGAAGGCAAAGTGTATGAAAACGGGAAATATGCTATTTGGGTAAATTTAAATTACAAGGACTTATCCAAAACCATTACCGAACTTTGTCAGCAAAGATACCTTTTGGACGGCAATCAAATGACAGAAAACGAATGTTTCTCTCTCTACATTAAGGCAGCCAACCAAAAATTGGTGTCTTACTATGTAAAAGACTCCGAGGATGTGATTTTATGCTCCAAAAAGACTCCGTATATCGCAATATATGCCGATACCTCCGAGATCGAAGCCCTTGCCAAGTGTCCGCTGGTATCTTCCATCATTTCAGGTGACTCGCTCTTTCTAGACAAAGAATTACATTCTAAAGGATAACAACAAAAACGGAGAGACCAAAAATCTCTCCGTTTGTTTTTTTAATCTTCATCCAACTTGAGCACCGCCATAAATGCCTCGGGCGTGACCTGCACGGAACCGAGCTGGCGCATCTTCTTTTTACCCTCTTTCTGCTTCTCCAACAGCTTCTTCTTACGGGTAATGTCACCGCCGTAACACTTGGCAAGCACATCCTTGCGCATCGCCTTGACCGTCTCACGGGCAATGACCTTGGAGCCGATAGCCGCCTGAATGGGGATCTCGAAAAGCTGACGCGGGATGTTCTCCTTGAGCTTTTCCGCAATCTTGCGCGCGCGTCCGTATGCCTTTTCCTCATGGACGATAAAGGACAGCGCATCCACCTGCTCGCCGTTGAGAAGGAAATCCAGCTTAACCAGCTTACTGGGAACATAATCGCTAAATTCATAGTCCAGCGAGGCATAGCCGCGCGAACGGCTCTTAAGAGCATCAAAGAAATCGTAAATGATCTCATTGAGCGGCAGATCGTAGTGCAATTCCACGCGCTCGGTGTCGATATATTTCATATCCTTAAAGTCACCGCGGCGATCCTGGCAAAGCTCCATCAAACCACCCACAAACTCGGTGGGCGTAATGATACTGGCCTTGACCATAGGCTCCTCCGCCACCTCGATCTCGTCGGAGGTTGGGAAATTGGAAGGGTTGTCGATCATGACTACTTCGCCGTTTTTGCGTTTGATCCGATAGATAACGCTGGGGGCGGTGGTTATGAGGTCAAGATTGAACTCTCTCTCCAACCGTTCCTCGATGATCTCCATGTGAAGCAGCCCCAAAAAACCGCAACGGAAACCAAAGCCCAGTGCGATCGAAGTCTCGGGCTCAAACACCAACGCCGCATCATTGAGACGCAATTTTTCCAAAGCATCGCGAAGATCGCCGTACCGCGCACCGTCGGCGGGATAAATACCTGCATAAACCATAGGCTGTGCAGCCTTGAAGCCCGCCAAGGCCTCGTTGGTGGGATTGTCTGCAAGTGTAACGGTATCGCCCACTCGAGTGTCTCCAATGCTCTTGATGGAAGCAGTAATATAGCCAACCTCACCGGCCGACAGCTTGTCGCACTTCTTAAGACCAAAGGGCTCCATGGTGCCGACATCCACCACATCAAAGGTCTTGCCGTTGCTCATCATCATAATACGATCGCCCGACTTGACCGTGCCGTCCACCACCTTGACATAAACCACAACCCCCAAATAGCTGTCGTAATATGAGTCAAAGATCAAGCACTTAAGCGGCGCATTCTCCTCCCCTTCCGGCGCGGGAATATCGGTAACAACGTGCTCCAACACCTGCTCAATATTAAGACCCGTCTTGGCCGAGACCGCAGGACAATCCTCGGCGGGAATGCCGATAACATCCTCGATCTCATGACGTACCTTATCCACATCGGCTGAAGGCAGATCGATCTTATTGATAACGGGAAGGATCTCCAAATTAGAATCCACGGCGAGATAAGCATTGGCCAGTGTCTGCGCCTCAATTCCCTGCGTTGCATCCACCACAAGAAGTGCTCCCTCACAAGCATTGAGAGAACGGGAGACCTCATAATTGAAGTCCACATGACCGGGCGTATCGATAAGATTGAAGCAATAATCCTCACCATCGGACGCACGGTAGTTAAGTCTCACCGCACGCGCCTTGATAGTAATGCCACGCTCACGCTCCAGATCCATATTATCCAGCAATTGCTCCTCCATATCGCGCTTAGCCACCGTCTGAGTCGCCTCAAGAATACGGTCGGCAAGTGTCGATTTTCCGTGGTCGATATGCGCAATAATAGAGAAGTTGCGTATGTGCTTTTGTCTTTCGTTCATGAAATTCCTCGCATTTTTACCTTTTATAGCTTAACATTATTATTATATAATATTTTCTGCGTTTGCACAAGTGCTTTTTCAAAAATTTTGTGATTTTTCCCGGCGCCTGCGGGCGCAGGAGGTCGCTTTTTGAAAAAAGCTCCGCAAAAACTTTTCTTCCGCGCCCTTGCTGAAGTTTGAGCGAACATAGTGCACCCCATGGGGAACCGCTATGTTCGCACAAACTATAAAAAAGGCGCAGATCAAAAGTTTTTTGCGGAGCTTTTTTTCAAAAAAGCGACCTCCCCGCCCGCAGGCGTTATGCTTTCAGACAAAGAATCAGCGGACGGGTTGGGGGAACGGTGATCCGGGTACCCTGCACCGTTCCTTCGCCGTGGATGATCTCGGAAATCTTTATGCCGTCGGGAAGCGCAACGGTTGCTGTCACCTCCTCGGGACTGCAATTCAGACAAACAAGAATGCGTTCATTGTCACTGACAATATGCTCAGTCACACTCATTACAAGACTATTTATACGCGCCCACTTACGGCTCTCAAACCTTTCTGCGATCGCATCATAGATTTTGTGGTACGGCTCGGCATCCGCGCGGTGGAACGCACCGGGCTTATCGTAGAGGGATTCCTCTATGGGCATAGGTAACCACATGACCTTACCGCGACCGTAATTGGCACACACAAATGCGGGAAGTCCGCGCTCATCGGTAGCCAGCACCTCGGCCGTCTCGGGAATCAACTCATATTCGGCAGGGGTATTGATGTGAAGCGTCGAACCGTCGGCAAATTTGACCGTCTTCTTTTGCGCATAGTGGCAACGAACACGGATGTGGACACCAAAATCACGTCCGAGGTTACGCAACAGACCGTCGCCCGTGGAAACATACAGAATCGCGCCGTCAGCCACCTTTGCCATCAGCTTATCAAGCATATCGACTCGAACCGACTCCGGCTGGGCAATCGACGGCATAATATAAAGCGGTGCGTCTGGCAACTCCTCATCGGCAAAGCAATAATCGAGATCCAACCCCGCCTGCTTGCCCAAAAGAAAGCTGTGATAGACCGCAGGCCAACTCTTCTGTCCGCGTGTCAAGATGCAAACGCCATCGGTAATGCGAGGCGGAAGTGCTTTGCCAAACCGCTCTTGGAAGTCGGAAAACTCGCGAAAGGCTTCGTAGCGCGGCTTGGGCGTTCCGTCCTGACGAAGCACGCCGTAATTGCTGGCGCGGTTGTTGGTGTAAAAAGGAGAATAGGTCAACTGCCCTTGATCAAAGGCAATCCACCAAAGATAACCGCGACAATCGTATGCCCATGCCGAATACAAACAACAGCGAATATAGTCAGTCGTTGCCTCCTCGTCTGCATACATTTCCCCGAAGGTTCCCGTCTCCTCAATAATACAGGGCTTGCCGCCAATGCCGCGATACATCAGAGTATTGGCCACGGGATGGAGAAGCGGACGAAAAGTGTCGATGGGATCCATCTCACTACGATACGAGGGCGATGCGTAAGGGTGTGTCGTCAAAATATCATTGTTTTCTGCCTGTCCTTGAATCGTCCACACACCTTCGGAAGGCAAAACCAATGAATGCATCCCCGAGATCACGGGGCGACTGTCAAGCGCACGAATGGCATCCGAGATCGAAGCCGTCCAAAGCCATGCCTGCGCCTCGGTCTCGGCGTTCCCCATACAGTTGCACTCATTTCCAAGACACCAAGCCGCAATACAGGCGCGTTCGCGGAACCGTTTGACAAAAGCACGCACAAAACGGACTTGATACTTCAAGGAAAGCGGATCGGTGATGGGATCCCCTTGAAGTGCAGGGGGCGAAAACAAGCGTCCGCTCATCCAGCCCGTGATGATCGACGGAATGACTTTCACCCCGCTATCCTCTGCCATATCCAAAAATTGTGAAAAAGCCTCCATGGCCGCCTCATTCAGCGCACCGTTTTCGTCCCTATCCGAGGCAATTGTATTTCCGCCATCGATGCTGAACCCTCTCGACGCGCCGCGATAACCTACCACACGTTCGATCGGTTGAAAGAAGCTCCAATCGGGAAATACGCGCAAAACACGAATACCTGCGTCTGCCAGTGCCGCCACATCGCGACGAACACTCTCCGCGTCCCATTTGCGCCACATTTCAATACCGTGTTTAGAGCCCCAAAAGTTAACACCGACCTCAAGGTAGCCTTGCTTTTCAAAAATTGCCATATCATGCACTCCTTTTTTCACTCTTTTGTATCAGGGGAACTATGATTCTGTAGAAGGAAACCGGATTGGGTGCGTACATTTACCGATGGCTCTTGCTTGTCGAACCAAGGGCGTTCTACCGCCGCTCTGACGATTTACAAAAAGCTCATCTCCGTAGCCTCAGGGCAAACCTGCATTCCATCTCCTCTCCTCCAAAAACCTCCTCCCCCACTTTCAATCAACAAGATCTTCATCACTTTTTATCATACCACAACCGCCGCCCAAACGCAATCCTCCCCAATATGCGCAAATTCACAATTTTTTGCACTTTTATCGGAGAAAAAACAAAAATCGCTTTTTTTGTCTCGTAACAAGCCCGAAAATACACAAAGAAGGCAATATGTGTCTTTCCAAAGTCTATTTTTGACTTGCAACAACCAAAAATTTGACTTATAATTATATCATGGAATATTTGTGCGGATTCCCGCATAATTCTTAACCGAAAGGGAGAACAAAAATGAAAAACACCAAAAAGAACGTAGTTGTCATCGGATATGGCGGAATGGGCGGCTGGCACACCCGTTTTATCCTTCAGAATAATGTCGTCAATCTGCTTGGTATATATGATATCAAACCCGAGCGTTGTGCTTTGGCCGAAGAAAACGGCATTCACGCATACGGCTCTTGGGAGGAGGTTTTGGCCGACGACGCAGTGGATTTTGTAGTCATCGCCGTCCCCAATGAGCTTCACAAACCCTTGGCTATTGAGGCAATGTCTCGCGGCAAGCATGTAATTTGCGAGAAACCCGTTACCTTGTCCTCTGCCGATCTACAGGAGATCATTGATGCATCTCACAAATACAACCGCATCTTCACCACCCATCAAAACCGTCGTTGGGACGTAGACTATTTGATGATGAAAGACGTTTACCATCATGGCGATCTGGGTGATATCTTCACCATCGAATCCCGCTATCACGGCTCTCGCGGCATCCCCGGTGACTGGCGCGGCGAAAAGCAGCACGGAGGCGGCATGATCTATGACTGGGGCGTACATTTGATCGACCAGATGGTCGGCATTGCAGACGACCGCAAGATCGAAAAGGTCTACTGCCGCTGCGATCACCTGACCAATGACGAAGTGGATGACGGATTTAAGCTCGACCTGTTCTTCGAACGCGGTTTGGTGGCACACATCGAGGTATCCACTCGCAACTTCATTGCCCTTCCCCGTTTCTTTATGGCAGGTATGGACGGCACTGCCATTATCAATGACTGGCGCGACAAAACCAAAGTCGTTCTCTGCCGCACTTGGGAAGAGCACGACGTCAAGCCTGTTGTCACAGCTGCCGGACTGACCAAAACCATGGCGCCCCGTGACGATAAAACCACGGTAACATATGAAGTTGAGCGTCCCGACTCCGATGTGCACGATTTCTACCGCAACTTTGTCAAAGCCATCGACGGCGAGGAAAAACAGATCGTTACCCACGAGCAGCTCATGCGCGTAATGCGGATCATGGAAGCCGCGTTTGAGTCTGACCGTGTAGGTGCTCCCATTCCCTTTGAGGATCAATAAAAAAGTCATGAAAACATATAAAACACTTTCCGAAAATCGCCCTTGGATCTGGGCTCACAGGGGGGCATCGGGACACGCTCCCGAGAATACTATGGAAGCCTTCCGTCTTGCACAGGAAATGGGTGCCGACGGAGTGGAGATCGATGTTTATTTTTCCAAAGACGGCGAGATCGTCATTTGCCACGACTCCAAAATCGACCGCACCTCCAACGGTCAAGGCGAAATCGAAGAATACACACTGGCCGAACTGAAGCAATTTGACTTCGGCTTCCGATTTTATGAGGGTAAACGTCACGGGATTCGGATCCCTACGATTGACGAATTGTACGAATTTGTCAAAGCAACCGGTCTCAAGGTCAATGTGGAGATAAAAACAAGCTCTCCCAAAATGCCGGAAGCACTGGTCAACAAGGCGCGTGAATACGGGGTAGAAGACCTGATCTATTATTCCGCTTTCAATCACCTTCAGTTGGCTCGTTTGCTTGAGTTGGATTCCACAACCCGAGTAGCCCCGCTATACGGACAGACCCTTTTGCACATGGATGAGTATGCCGTGAGAATGGGCGCATGGGCAATCCATCCGTCGCAATCGGCAATTAAGACTTTCCCCGACCTTGTGGAGAAATGTCATGCCAAAGGTGTACGGATCAATCCTTGGACTGTAAACAGCGAAGACGATATCCGCTGTTGCATCCACGCAGGCGCAGACGGCATCATCACCAATTATCCTGACCGTGTCTTGGCGCTTCTTGAAGAGTAAATAGACAAAAAAGCGAGGCTTTGAGAAATTCGAAGCTTCGCTTTTTTGGTGGGCGCCTGCGGGCGAAGAGGTCGCTTTTTTGAAAAAAAGCTCCGCAAAAAACTTTTCTTCTGCGCCCTTGATGATGTTTGAGCAAACACAGTGTTTCCACGAGGGGGCGATTTGTTTTATGAAGCAAAATGATGTGTGTTAGAAAAGTTTTTGGCAAAAATTCTTAACAATTTTAACAATTTTATAAAAAATGCTTGACAATATCGTAACATTGTGTTAAAATCTTACTGTAACTTTTTGTTACATTTTGCGTATTGAGTAACCCTCACATATGCACTAAAAAGGGGTTGACGCCGCATATAATCGGGCACTGCAATCCAATGGAAGCAAAAAGAGTGTTTTTGTTCGCTCTTTGCTTATATATTCTTTGAAAGGAGACGACAAAAATGGGAAAGGGAAAAGCTATAGCCGGATTTGTGCTTGCACTTGTCGGTCTTGTTTTCGGTTTCCTCGGCACTTTCTTCTCGCTTCTGGGTCTTCCGATGGCTATTGTTGGTCTTGTGCTTTCGGTCTTGGGAGGCAAGCAGTTGAAGGCTGAAAATCAGACATACGGTCTTGCTACCGCAGGTTTGGTTCTCGGCATCATTGCCGTTGTATTTACCGGTATCACCTTCTTCACTTGCGGCATCTGCACCATCTGTGCAATCCAGGCTGCAAACAGCACTATTTGGTGGTAATATGAATAAAACAACCCGACAGGCTTCACACAGTGTGGCGTCGGGTTGTTTTCTTAAAAAAGGATCTTTATGAAATATTATATTGTGTTATTTGGGAAACAGATTCCCTTATACGGACTCTTCTTCTATATTGGAATTTTTGCCGCTGCACTTTTGGCGGTTCTTCTTTGCAAACGAAAAAAGATTGAAAAATTTGATATTGTTTGCTCTGCCATATATACCATGATCGGCGCGATCGTCGGCTCCAAGCTGCTCTTCCTTATCGTTTCTTTTCGACAGATCATTGAACTGCAATTGGATTTGGTCGCGATCATCAAGGGTGGATTTGTATTTTACGGCGGTTTTCTGGGCGGTCTGCTCGGACTTTTCATTTATGCAAAACAATTCAAATTGGAGTTTCTCCCACTTTTGAATCTCTATGCCACCGTTCTTCCTTTAGGTCACGCCTTCGGAAGGGTCGGTTGCTTTTTCGGCGGTTGCTGCTACGGTGTTCCCCATCAAGGCTTTCTCAGTGTCACATACGAGGAGACCCTGGGTCTCACCCCGCTTCACACGCCGCTATTGGCCATCCAACTCATTGAGGCATTCTTCCTGCTTGTCATCTTCGCCATTCTGCTGATCGTATTTTTGCGAACTAAAGACTCCTTCTGTTTCGCCACCAATATTTATCTCTTCTGCTATTCCCTCCTCCGTTTCACTTTGGAATTTTGGAGGGGAGATGCGGAACGTGGTGGGTTGTGGTCGCTGTCCACCTCGCAGTGGGTCAGTTTAGGACTCTTCATTGCCGCAATTATCCTCACCGCAAGCCAATACAAGAAAATGCACTCTCTAAAATAATCTTGGCGCCTGCGGACGGGGGAGGTCGCTTTTTTGAAAAAAAGCTCCGCAAAAAACTTTTCTGTTGCGCCCTTGATAAAGTTTGAGCGAACATACTGTATCCCTTGGAGAACCACTATGTTCGCTCAAATACCCGAAGGGCGCAATAGAAAAGTTTTTGCGGAGCTTTTTCCAAAAAGCGACCTCCCCGCCCGCAGGCGTCTCTCTTTTTTTATTTTACATATTGACAAAAACACGCTTTTGCGTTATTATATTATAGGACTTTTACGTCCCCATTTTTCAAATTGTTCGGAGGTATTGAACTATGAAAAAAATCCAAATGAAAACGCCGCTGGTCGAAATGGACGGCGACGAAATGACGCGCATCCTTTGGCAAATGATCAAGGACGAGCTTCTGATTCCTTATATCGATCTCAAGACCGAATACTATGATCTTGGTCTTGTAGAACGAGAAAAAACCAAGGATCAGGTAACCATCGACAGCGCCAATGCCACTCTCAAATACGGTGTGGCTGTCAAATGCGCAACCATTACGCCCAACAAGCAGAGAGTAGAGGAATACAACCTCTCCGAGATGTGGAAGAGCCCCAACGGCACCATCCGCGCTATCCTTGACGGTACGGTTTTCCGTGCCCCCATCCTCATCGACTCCATCAAGCCTGCTGTTCGCAACTGGAAGAAACCTATTACCATTGCCCGTCATGCCTACGGAGATGTGTACAAGGCAACCGAGTACCGTGTTCCCGGCGAGGGCAAGGCAGAGCTTGTATTCACCGACAAGACAGGCTGTGAGACCTTCCGCGAGACCGTTTATGACTTTGAGTGCGGCGGTGTTCTTCAGGGTCAGTACAACAAGGATTCCTCCATTGAGTCCTTTGCACGCTCCTGCTTCCAGTATGCCATCGACACCAAGCAGGATCTTTGGTTTGCTACCAAGGATACCATCTCCAAAAAATACGACCAGACCTTCAAGCTGACCTTCCAGGATATTTTTGACAAAGAATACAAGGCCAAGTTCGACGAACTGGGTATCACCTATTTCTACACACTGATCGACGACGCAGTAGCTCGTGTTATTCGTAGCGAGGGCGGCTATATCTGGGCTTGCAAGAACTATGACGGCGATGTCATGTCCGACATGGTCTCCACCGCCTTCGGCTCCCTTGCCATGATGACCTCTGTGCTCGTTTCTCCCGACGGAAAGTACGAGTACGAGGCAGCTCACGGCACTGTCACCCGCCACTATTACCGCTATCTCAAGGGCGAGGACACATCCACCAACCCCATGGCTACCATCTACGCATGGTCGGGCGCCCTTCGCAAGCGTGGTGAGTTGGACGGACTCAATGACCTTGTAGCGTTTGCGAACAAGCTGGAAGATGCTTGTATCGACACCTTGAACGACGGCATCATGACCAAGGATCTGGTTGGACTGGTCAGCGAGGGTTACACTGCCACCGCCGTCAATTCCATTGGCTTTATCAAGGCCATTCGCGAGAGACTGGAAGCCAAGTTGGCATAATCTTCACGGCTACAGCCGCGAAACGCAATAAAATTTTTGCGGAGCTTTCTTCAAAAAACGTTCTCCGGCACCCGAAGGTGCCCCGGGGCAAATCGTTTTTGAAAAGCTCCGCAAAAACTTTATTATACCTCTTAGTCATAGACAAAAGAATGGGGCTGTCGTCACAAGTACGGCAACCCCATATTGTTTTTAATAAGTTCGACTTACTTTGCCTTCTCCTCGGTCTTTTCCTCGGTGGCAACAGTAGCGTCTACAAGCTTGATGATCGCCATTTCAGCGGCATCTCCGCGACGGGGACCCATCTTGAAAATCTGGGTGTAACCACCGTTGCGAGTCTCGTATGCGGGAGCAATCTCGCTGAACAGCTTGGTTACAACGTCTTCCTTGGTGATGTAAGCCAGCGCACTGCGGCGGCTTGCAAGAGTGTTCTTCTTGCCAAGGGTGATCATCTTTTCAGCTACCGAACGAACTTCCTTTGCTCTTGTGAGAGTGGTCTCTACCTTACCGTTCTCAAGCAAAAGCGTAACAAGTCCGCGGAGCATAGCTTTTCTATGAGCAGTAGTTCTGCCAAGTTTTCTGGTTCCGGGCATTGTATTTCCCTCCTTCTGCTATTCTTATCTGTACGTTTTTGTGCATTCCTGCCGGGATCATTCCTCTTCGGACTTCAGATCCAAGCCAAGGGAGTGCAACTTCTGAATGACTTCTTCCAGCGACTTCTTTCCGAGGTTTCTTACCTTGATCATATCCTCCTCGGTACGGTTCGTCAGATCTTCCACTGTGTCAATGCCTGCGCGCTTCAAGCAGTTGAAGCTACGGACAGACATGTCAAGCTCCTCAATGGTCATCTCAAGAACTTTTTCTTTCTTCACGGCTTCGCGTTCTACCATGATCTCTGCCTTCTTTGCTTCATCTGACAAATCCACAAACAAGTTGAGATGCTCGTTGAGAATCTTGGCGCCGAGCGAAATCGCTTCTTTTGCGGAAATCGTTCCGTTGGTAAGAACCTCAAGCGTCAGCTTATCATAGTCCGTGATATTACCTACACGAGTGTTCTCAACCGAATAATTCACGTTGTAAACAGGGGTGTAGATCGAATCAGTGTAGATGGTTCCGATAGGAGCCGAAGTGGTCTGACCCGCAAGCATGGTATGATTCTGCTTGTTGCGTTCTTGGGAAACGTATCCGCGGCCGTGCTCAAAGGTCAATTCCATATAGAATCTCTCATTGGCACCAACGGTCGCAATGTGGTGATCGGGGTTAAGGATCTCGATATCCGAATCCTGCTTGATATCACCTGCGGTGACTACCTGCTCACCTGTAACATCGATCACTACGGTCTTGGGCGCATTGCAGTGCAGCTTTGCTGTAATTCCCTTGACGTTCAGGACGATCTCTGTAACATCTTCCTTTACGCCGGGGATCGTAGAAAACTCATGCAGAACGCCGTCGATCTTGATACTGGTAACGGCCACGCCCGGAAGAGAGCTCAGAAGAATTCTGCGCAAAGAATTTCCGAGAGTAGTTCCATATCCTCTCTCGAGGGGATCCACGATAAACTTACCGCTTTTGCCATCCTCGCTGAGGTTAACCGTCGTTATATTGGGCTTTTCGATCTCAATCATTCCAAATAAAACCTCCTTAAATAAATTTGTTTACACACAAATATCTGCGATTCGGGGTTCGAGCCATATCGCGCATCCTCGCGGCAAGTAACACCGACAAAGCATACGCAATATCGCTATTACTTGGAATAAAGCTCGACAATAAGCTGCTCCTCGATGGGGAAATCGATATCTTCTCTTGCGGGAAGAGCGACAACCTTAGCGGACAGATTATCCTTATTGACATCAAGCCACTTGGGTGCGGACTTATCCTTGAGTGCCTCAGCAAGTGCCTTGCACTTCTCGGAACCGCGGAAGTTCTCTCTCACGGTAACAACATCGCCTGCCTTTACGATAATGGAAGGAACGTTTACCTTCTTACCGTTAAGCTCGATGTGCTCGTGAAGAACAAGCTGACGGGACTCCTTGCGGCTCTCGCCCATACCCATTCTGTAAACAACGTTGTCCAGACGACGCTCGATCAGGGTAAGAAGGTTCTCACCGGTCATACCCTCCTTGCGATCTGCTTCCTTGAAGTAGTTCAGGAACTGCTTCTCAAGGATACCGTAGTATCTCTTTGCCTTCTGCTTCTCGCGGAGCTGTCTTCCGTACTCTCTCATTTTCTTATTGCCTGCACCGTGCTGGCCGGGAGCGGTTCCTCTGCGATCGAGAGCACACTTGCCGGTCATGCAACGCTCGCCCTTGA
>JAZSPB010000055.1:0-9463 GCA_045537235.1 Eubacteriales bacterium | reverse complement strand
CACAGAACGACATGGCTACGATCCGACTTAAAAACTTTTGATCCGCGCCCTTTTTGGAGTTTGTGCGAACATAGCGATACCCCATAAAACACAATATATTCGCTCAAACATCAGTAAGGGCGCGGATCAAAAGTTTTTGCGGAGCTTTTTTCAAAAAGCGACCTCCCTCGCCCGCAGGCGACCGCGATGGCAATGCCGAGGATGGCGGCACCGAGAATGTCGGTTGGAAAATGGACATAGAGATAAAGTCTTGAAAAAGCGATAAGCACAGCCAAAATACAAGCGGGAATCCCTATCTTTTTGTCGTACAAGATCATGCAGGTAGCGGCGATCGTCGAGGAAAGGGTGTGTCCGGAGGGGAATGAATAGTCGGTCGGCACCTTGATCAGCAAAGATACCGCCTCATTGATCCAACATGGGCGCTCACGGGCAATGACATTTTTCAGGATCAGATTGCCGATCACAAGACCGCAAAGAAGCCCGAAAAGCACAGTCACTCCTACCCGCCGGTACCTCTTAAAAAACAGCAATACCAAGCCTGCCGCGATCCAAATTGTGCCGCTATCCCCCAAGGCGGTGACAAACTTAAAAAAGCCGTCGAGAAAATCACACCGCAGATTATTTTGTATCCAGTCAAGGATTTGAAATTCGATCTGTTGCATAATGCCTCCAAAAAAAGGGGACACCCCGAAAGGCATCCCCACAATATCATAATCAGTTAACCGGCTTGGTATAGTCAATGTCGAAATAGGACACGATCTTCCAAACTTCGCCCACTTTAGGGGTGTCCCCGTTGATGGGAGAACGGAAGTTGGGATACCATTTGTTGTCATTGTACTGACGAATGCTGATGGAACCATTCTTAAGAACAACGCTGTTGTCCAAAATATCATATCCTATAAAGGCAGAGACACCGCTGGTAGCACTGGTATAGTGAACCTCTTTGATCTTATTGCTCGACAGTACCGTGTAGGGATCGGTAATCGTCCCGTTCACGGTCTCGGAGCCAAGCAATTTGCCCTCTGCGTCATATGTAGACACAGTCTCGCAAACCGTCTTGTCATCGCTGGTTCTGTACAGAGTAAACATCTGAAGATAGCCCTTGTCCACCTTGAAATCATCCACTAACCATTCTACGCTCTTGTTATTCTTCACACCCGTAGAGTCGATAATGTAATTCTGAGTATGGATCATCACGTCCGTGTCGGGCGCACCGCAACGAGTAATGGTTGCCTCTTGGAAAATGGTAATATAGGAGCACTCAACTATGCGATTTTCCTCGCCGGGAACATATTCCTTGCCGTCAGCCGAGAGAACGAAAGATGTCATATGGTCATCACCATGATAGCCACCGACAAAATCCACCGCCCCGCTCTCCTTAATAGCCAATGAGATCTCGCCTTGCTGAAGCACTTGGCAAACCGTATTGTACTTGATATCGGTCAGCGTGACCTCGGTCACCTCCACAAGGCTTGCCGTCTTTACGCGGAAAGCGTCAACATTGTCTGTGGTGTTCCCTTTGTCACCTCTGATTTCCGTACTGTACTCATAAATAAAGTTGTAACGGATGTAATATTTGCCCGAAGGGTCGGATGTACGAACATACACAAAGAAATCCTCGTAGGTTCCTTTAGTGTCATCCTTCTTTCGAAGCTCAAGAATAACCGAATTTTTGATGTTGATGTGACCGTCGATATCGATCTTATTGATCTCCACATGACCGTTACCGTTGTTCTTGACACCAAAGGAATATTCATCTGTGGGAAGTCCCTTCATAATGGTTGCGCGGTGCGTTCCCTCTTCGTAGGTCTTGTTGCTCAAGGCCATACCGTCCATCATGAGCGCTACCTTGGCACTGCCTCCCGTTACGGTGAACTCTACCGTCACGTCACCTTCGCAGTAGGCATCAAACTCGATTTCCTCTGTTTTGGAAAGCGGAACACTCGCAGAGCCGCAGACCCCACAGAGATCCATGGGAAGACTAACTCCTTTTTTCGACGCTGTTACAAATTGATGAGCAACCAATCCTGTTTCCTCCGTCCATGTTTCATCACAAGTAAGGCAACCGTACTTTTTCCACCCCTTTTCGGTGCAGGTCGATGCCTTTTCCTCAAGAACACCAAAGCTGCTGTGGTCGCAGGACTGTCCCTCTGTTTCGGATTCGGTTTCCGTGTCGCTCTCTGTCACCGACTCATTATCGGTATCTGCCGTGGAACCGCCGCAAGAAACAAGCAACAGCATGGCAAGGCAAAGAGCCAAAAGATTCAAAAGAAATTTTCCGTAATGTTTCACAATATTACTTCCTTTCTCGTACATTTTATACAAACAGTATATCACAAGTGCCAATCTTTTTCAAGTCTTTTGACATAATTTATGTCCTTTTTTACAGATGATTTCGCAGGTCTTGCAAAAATGCCGTCAATATGCTATACTTGAGATAGCAAAATCCATCCCGAAAGGAATTATCTATGAAAACCAACCGCCTCTATCCTTCGGTCACCGTCACACGCAAAGGACAGCGCTTCATAGAAGGCGGACACGTCTGGGTCTATGCCGAAGAGATCACCGCCGCCGATTCGCCCATTGAAAACGGTGCCCTTGTAGATGTTCTGACCGACAAAGGTCGCTATCTCGGCACGGGCTTCTACAGCGAGCATTCCAAGATCCGCGTTCGCCTGCTTTCGCGCAATGCCAACGATAAATTTGACGAAGCCTTTTTTGCTCGTCGCATCCGCTACGCACTGGATTACCGTCGCACAGTCTACGGTGACGACGTGTCGGCCTGCCGTCTGATCTTCGGAGAGTCGGACGGATTTCCCGGGCTTACCGTCGACCGTTTTTCCAACCTTTTGGTCACTCAAACCCTGTCCTTCGGCATGGACAAGCGGCTAAACACCATCCTACCCTTACTTGCCGAAGAACTGAAAAAAGACGGAATGCCCATCGAAGGCATCTATGAGCGTAACGATGTAGCCATCCGCTCCTTGGAGGGATTGGAGCAAAACAAAGGCTGGTTCCGCGGCTTTGAAGCCTCGTCCACCCTAACTCAAATCACAGAAAACGGCGTTCACTATCATGTTGACGTAGAAAACGGACAAAAAACCGGTTTTTTCCTCGACCAGCGACTCAATCGCCGCGCGCTGGCATCCATCGCCAAAGACCGTACGGTGCTCGATTGCTTCACTCACACCGGCTCCTTCGCCTTCAATGCCATCATGGGCGGCGCCAAGCAAGTGACCGCCGTCGACATCTCGGAAGAAGCACTCTCCACCGCTCGCCGCAATGCCGCGCTTAACGATTTTTCAGGCAAAGGCACGCTGGACTTCCTGTGCACCGACGTATTTGATCTGCTCCCTTCTCTTGAAAAGCAGGGAAAATCCCCCTACGATCTCATTATCCTCGACCCACCCGCCTTCACAAAATCGCGAAAGACCGTCTCCAATGCCGAGCGAGGCTACAAAGAGATCAACTACCGAGCCATGAAGCTTCTGCCGCGCGGCGGCTACCTTGCCACCTGCTCCTGCTCCCACTTCATGGAAAATTCCTTATTCCTCAAAATGCTCCATGCCGCGGCCGCCGACGCAGGTGTCTCCCTCCGTCAGATCGAAGCCCGTCAACAAGCCCCCGACCATCCCATCCTCATGAATGTCCCCGAAACCGATTACCTAAAATTCTATCTGTTTCAAGTTGTGTGACGCGCCTGCGGGCGGGGGAGGTCGCTTTTTTGAAAAAAAGCTCCGCAAAAAACTTTTGATCCGCGCCCTTTTTGGAGTTTGTGCGAACATAGCGGTACCCCATGGGGCGCAGTATGTTCGCTCAAACATCAGTAAGGGCGCGGATCAAAAGTTTTTGCGGAGCTTTTTTCAAAAAGCGACCTCCCCGCCCGCAGGCGCGTCACACAGACTTGCTTTCCGCGCGAGCAACAAATTCCTCTTGCTCTTTACGGGTAAGGCTTGAGAAGAGCACATTCCAGCCGCAGAGACGAACCTGTAAGTTAGGATAGTCCTCGGGGCATTCAATAGCGCGGCGAAGCACCGAAGCGTCCAAAACATTATAATGGACAGCAAAGCCACCGCGATCAACAAAAGTCTTGAGGGTAGATTCCATGGCAGTGAGTCCTTCTTCGCCCTGCACGGCGGAGCTGTGGAAATCAAGATCCAAGACCGAACCGTTGGGCGTGAGCGTATGATCCTGCTTGGTGACAGAGAGAATATGTGCCGTCACTCCCTCGCGATCAGCACCGAAGGATGCAGAAGAATTTTGGGAAAGTGACTCCCCGTTTTTGCGTCCGTCCGGTGTCGCCGAGGTCTTTTGACCGAACATATGTCGCCAGTCGATGGAAAAGGTGCCCAATCGGTAGGAGCCGCCCTTAACATTGGGATGACCGTTGACAAAGGTCGCCAGCTTTTCCACGATCTGTACCGCGATATCATCGATCTCCGAAACCCCCATGCCGTATTTGGGGAAACGGTTTCGTATACGCAGACGGAGCGCCTCGTGACCCTCCCAATCGCGCTTCAATATGTCACCGAATTCCGCGAAAGTAAGCTCATGATCCTCGTACACCAGTTTCTTTACCGCATAGATCGAATCGACTGCTGTGGCAATGCCGAGAGCGTTCAAAGATGAGTTGGTATATTTTGCACCGCTTTGGCAGTAAATATCTTTACCTTGCTCCACACAAGCATCGTACGTAGCGGAAAAAACGGGAGCCGAGTGGGTATATCGGTACAGCTTTTCATACTCATCGGTGATCTTGAAGGCCGCTTGACAGAAATGCTCCAACTGCTCATAGAATGCCGCCAAAAAATCCTCATAGGTCTCGGGCACCGCCGTCCGCACCAAACCCATCGGTGTGTCGGTCGTCATATCCCGTCCGTTTCCGAATACCATCTCGATGGCCTTGGGAATATTCACGCGAGCATTGCAGGAACAGGTAAGCTCACCGCGACCGCCGCATTCATAGCACCCCACCACCGCGTAATTCCGAGCATCGTCAGCATCCTCTCCTCGGCGCAAAAGCGATTCCGTAACCGTGCGGTCACTCAAAAAGCAAATGCTGTTGGCACCCTTGCGAACCGCATCCAACGCCGTTCTCACAAGACTCGACGGCATATCCTCGGTATAGAGAAAATGAAGCTTCACATGAGGAAGAGCCAATTGCGAGTAGACTTCAATCAAAATCGCAGACATGGCATTGGCTGCCGAGCGACCGTCCTCGCCGGTTCCTCCCACGGCAAAAGGCATATTGGCGGTGACCTTCCAACTGTCGACTTGGCACAGCATCTGTCCGATCATCTTTCTCACACGCTCATCGTCCAATCGCCCCGAGGCCACATCTGCCGCGCGGAATGGCTCGTAGAGATGATCCAGTCTGCCAAGCGTGCGAACGCGCGAGCAGTCAAACCGATGCTGGAACATATAATATAGGATGGTAAGCTGTATAGCCTCATAGAGTGTTTCGGGCGTTCTGTGAGCAAGAGCACGCAATGCCGCCGCTTGCTCCTCATTTCCCGTTTCTTCCGCCGCACGTTTGACATAGGAGATGATCGCGCGCCAAGTGCGAATGCCCGCTTCATAATAGCGGTGCTGCTCCTCTGTTTCCGCGCGTTCGGCATACGTTTCCAGCCGTTTTAAAAGTCCCGGAAGACCCAAGCGAAATACATTTTCAAAATCGGGAGCCGTGTGACCGATGTCGGGATCTCCGGAGTAGCCGCGCCGCTTGGCACCCTCCGCCAACACATCACCGACAAGATGCTTCAAGTCGGGTACTCGGGCGCGCAACCGCTCGTCCACAAGCTGCCATGTCACCTGCCATCCCTCGGGATCATAGAAGAACCGCTCCTCGGGGCAAGGCACGATCGGCCGTTCACTCAATATTCTTTCAATGATCATACTGTCGCGGGTCATCACATCCATGTCGGAATGCGCTTTATCCCAAGCAAAGATCTCTTTACGGAACCCATCCCAATCAAAAGCCATAACATATCTCCTTTTTCGGTATTCTTTTCCACAGCATACCACATCCGACAGTGCGTGTAAATAGACAAAGAGAAAAAAATATACTTTTCGAACCTGTTTTTTTGCACCGATATTGCAAATTCCGCGTTTTTTTGCTATAATGAAGTTGCACTGGAGGTGATTTTTTGACTCCGAAAGGAATTGCAATATCCGAACCCCTTCTCTCTCAAGGACTTCATACCCATCGCGGCTTTCTGCCCCGCCGCACCATCCCCATGCGCCCCCAAGGACGCGACGGTGACGGGCTGATCTTCATTCTCGAGGGACATTGCCGATATACCTTTCTTGACGGTCGGCGGTTCACGGTTGAAAAAAATGACATTCTGTATTTGGCCAACGATGCTCGTTATTCCATGGACGTAGATTGTGACCGATATGAATTTTTCGTTGTCAATTTTCGATTTGTGTCGTCCGATCCATATCAAAGCGCCGTATACCATCCTCGCGACAAAGAGGGAGCCAAGCAACTTTTTTCGCGTTTGTGCGCTCACCCCGATTTTCATGCACCCCGCGCTGCGGCCGAAGGTCTTTCCCTTTTTTACCGTGTTCTTGCCATGGCCATTGAAAGCACCGAAGCAAGCTACATCAGCGGAAAAGCCAAAGCCACCGCAGTGCGCGCCGCCGAAACCATCCATGCGGAGTGCCACCGCCCCGACCTTTCGGTTGCCGAGCTTTCCGCCGCTGCCGACATGAGTGAGGTGCATTTTCGCCGCTTGTTTGCTCGCAACTTCGGCATCTCCCCCGCGCGATATATTATGAGAGCCAGAGTTGACCGTGCCAAAGCGCTTATGGCGGATGGCACATACTCTTTGTCCGACATTGCCGAGCAAAGCGGTTTTTCCTCCGCCCCTTACTTTTATCGGGTCTTTCGGGAAATTACGGGCACCACACCGGCCGCCTATCGCCGTGAATTTTTGAATCATCCGCTGTAAGAAAAAATAATAAAAAAAGTCAAAAAACTGTTGACAAACCATTTCTTGTGTGTTATAATATCGAAATGAACGGGCATTTGCCCGTCTCTCTACTGTGCAAATTTTCAGACAGCACAGTCGAAAGTCCATAGGGAGGTGTAAAATATGGAAAAGGTACTCAACTCTTATGAAAGCCTGTTTATCGTTGATCTTACGAACGGCGAAGAAGCAGCAAAGGCTACCGTGAACAAGTTCACGACATTGATGGCCGACAACGGTGAGATCGTTGATATCGCCGACTGGGGCAAGCGTCGTCTTGCATACCCCATCAATGACATGAACGAGGGTTACTACACGGTCGTCACTTTCAAGGCCGAGGCTTCTTTCCCCAGCGAGCTTGAGCGTCTCTTCAACATCGACGAGACCGTCATGCGCAGCATCGTTATCAGACTTGAGCACGAAGCTGTAGCAAAGCCCGCCGTGGCTGAGCCCGTTGCCGAAGAAGTATCTGCCGAAGAGCCTGTAGCAGAAGCTGCACCCGCTGACGCAGAGTAATCCGAGGAGGCTGACAATGGCAAATCTGAATCTCAACAAGGTGGTCCTCGCGGGCAGACTTACCGCCGACCCCGAGCTTAAGCAGACGCAGAGCGGTTTCGCTGTTCTCTCCTTCACGCTGGCCGTCAACAGACGTTTCCAGAAAAGTGTAGAAGGTCAGCCCGCACAGCCGCAGGCAGATTTCATCAACTGTGTTGCATGGCGCCAGACCGCAGAGTTTATCTCCAGATACTTCCGCAAGGGTTCTTGCCTTTGCATAACCGGTTCGATTCAGACCAGAAACTGGCTGGATCAGCAGGGTCAGAAGCGTTATGCGACAGAAGTTGTCGTTGATGAAGCCATGTTCGTTGACACCAAGGCAGAGAGCAATGCAGGTGGATATACCCCCGATGCATACGGCGCTCCTTCCTTCTCGACCGGTTCCGGTGATGCCGGCAAATTCGAGGATGTCAACACCGAGGATAACTTCCTTCCCTTCTAAGCGGAAGAAGCGAAGTATCCCGATCAACGCTAAACAAATTCAAGAGGAGGTTTCATAAGATGGATAGAAACGAAAATGTAGCAGCACGTCCCGCGCGCACCATGCGCAAGAGAAAGAAGATCTGCATCTTCTGTGCTGACAAGGTTGATTATATCGACTACAAGGACACCGCAAAGCTTCGCAAGTTCATCAGCGAGCGCGGCAAGATCCTTCCCAGAAGAATTTCCGGCGCTTGCGCAAAGCATCAGCGTGATATCAACACCGCTATCAAGCGCGCACGTCAGGTCGCTCTTCTGCCCTATATCTGCGACTAATTGATGGAAAGCCTCATTCGTTACGTTTGAGGCTTTTTTCATTCCATACTTTTAGGAAAGGAAGTGTTTTCCCATGGATTGGTGGATCATACTTATCATTGTTGCGGGAGTACTGTTGCTCCTGACATTTGCCCTCACGCTTTTCTTCTTCTCATTCGCCATCCGCCGCAATGAGCGACACACAGCGGAAGCCATGCTCGCCCGCATGAAAAAAACCACCCCCGCCGATCAATTCGCCTTTATAGCCGACGGAAATCAAAGCTTTTTGGCAGCCGACAAGCAGGATGTCTATATCACCTCACATGACGGTCTGCGATTGCACGGATATCTCATTGAGCAACCGGATCGAGAAAAGGTGCGCGGAACCATCATCCTCGTCCACGGCTGGCGCAGTCACCCCGAGGTCGACTTCAGTGCCTCATGGCAAAGCTACCGCGAGAGCGGCTTGGATATTTTGGCCATCCATCAGCGATCCCACGGTCCCAGTGAAGGAAAATATATTTGTTTCGGTGTAAAAGAACGGTTTGACTTGATCGACTGGGTAAAATTTATAAACGACCGCTACGGTTCCGACCGAAAGGTCATCCTCAGCGGTATATCCATGGGTTGCTCCACGGTATTGATGGCACTCGGTGAAGATTCTTTGCCCTCCAATGTAGTGGGAGCCACCGCAGACTGTGGCTTTGTCAGCGCGTGGGACGAATTTGCCCATGTCCTCCGCCGTACCTACCACCTGCCCAAGTTCCCCTTACTCTACACTACAAATCTGTTCTCGCGCATCGTCGCGGACTTCCCCTTCCGCGCCTGCACAACCGAGCAAGCACTAAAAAAAGCCAAAGTCCCCGTGCTTTTCCTGCATGGACTGAGCGACACCTTTGTCCCCCCCGAACATACCCGTCGAAGTGCCGCCGCCTGCGCCTCTCCTCATGAGGTCATAGAGATCCCCGGTGCCGGTCACGGTCTCAGCTACCTCGTAGATACCCCCACCGTCTCCGCCAAATTGAGCGAGTTTTTTGAACGGGTGCTTGGGTAGTGGGAACGGCGCCTGCGGGCGAGGGAGGTCGCTTTTTGAAAAAAGCTCCGCAAAAACTTTTCTAATGCGCCCGTTTTATAGTTTGAGCGAACATAGCGGTACCCCATGGGGTACAGTAAAGTCGGATCGTAGCCATGTCGTTCTGTGG
>JAZSPB010000079.1:0-16432 GCA_045537235.1 Eubacteriales bacterium | reverse complement strand
CACAAGGTATTCCGAAGCACTCTTGTTGGTGTTCTTCAGAATTGCCATTGCGGTTCCCGCGTCCTTTCCTCTGATGAGGTCGAGAACGATCTTAACCTTGCGAGGGGAAATTCTTGCATATTTAAGCGTTGCTTTTGCTTCCATTGTAAAATTTTCCTCCCTTTAGATTATTTACCGTTGTTGGACGTCTTAGAACCTGCGTGGCCCTTGAACGTTCTTGTGAGTGCGAACTCGCCGAGCTTGTGTCCGACCATATCCTCGGTTACATATACCGGAACGTGCTTTCTTCCGTCATGTACCGCGATGGTATGACCTACAA
Source organism: Eubacteriales bacterium (assembly GCA_045537235.1). GTDB lineage: Bacteria > Bacillota > Clostridia > Oscillospirales > CAG-272 > RGIG8775. The sequence goes on along the minus strand of JAZSPB010000079.1, from coordinate 16,113 downwards.
ACTCCGGGAATATGGTAGATGCACGAGACCATGTCTTAAGAACTTTTTTCTCGTTCTTTTCATTCATGGCACAGATGCGTGCATAAAGCTTTTCTTCTACATACGGTGCTTTTTTCAGGTTTCTGCTCATCTTATATTCCCTCCTTATTTAGCGTTTCTACGTCTTACGATGAACTTGTCTGTTCTTGCCTTCTTGTTTCTGGTCTTATAACCCAGAGCAGGCTTACCCTAAGGAGTAACAGGAGAAGGACGACCGATGGGCGACTTACCTTCACCACCACCGTGAGGGTGATCACAGGGGTTCATAACGGAACCGCGAACAGTAGGACGGATACCGAGGTGTCTCGTCTTACCTGCCTTACCGAGCTTAACAGTGTCATGCTCGATGTTGCCGACCTGACCGATCGTTGCCTTACAGTCAAGACGAACAATTCTTACCTCGCCCGAGGGAAGTCTTACCTGAGCCACGCCGTTTTCCTTCGCGATCAGCTGTGCGAACACACCTGCGGAACGAACGAGCTGTGCGCCCTTACCGGGGTAAAGCTCAACATTGTGGATCATGGTACCAACGGGGATGTTAGCAATAGGAAGGGTGTTACCGGGCTTAATATCAGCCTCGGGACCGGAGTAAACCTTGTCACCATCCTTAAGACCAACGGGAGCGATGATGTAGCTCTTGTTGCCGTTGTCATCCTGAAGAAGTGCAATATATGCGCTTCTGTTGGGGTCGTACTCAACACCGACGACAGTTGCGGGAACCTCGTTCTGACGCTTGAAGTCGATGATTCTGTACTTAACCTTGTTGCCGCCGCCGTGATGACGAACAGTGATCTTACCGTAGCTGTTACGGCCGGCATGCTTCTTTTTGATTACGATAAGGCTCTTCTCGGGCGTAAACTTGGTGATCTCCTCAAAGGTAGGAACAGCCATGTGTCTGCGCGAGGGAGTCGTAGGCTTATACTTAATGGTAGGCATTCTATCAACCTCCTACTTAGTTAAGGCCTTCGAAGAACTCGATGGCCTTGGAATCGGGCTTCAAAGTAACGATAGCCTTCTTCCACTCGGATGTATATCCGAAGTGAACGCCGAGTCTCTTGGGCTTCTTCTTCATGCTGACGGTGTTGACGTTAAGAACGTCGACCTTGAACAGCTCTTCAACAGCCTTTGCAATTTCGGGCTTGGTCGCGTCAGAAGCAACCTCGAAGGTGTACTTCTTGTTTGCAATGCCGTCCATGCTCGCCTCTGTGATAACGGGCTTAATGATGATATCCTGTGCAAGTTTCATTATGCAAACACCTCCTCGAGCTTTTCAACGGCAGCCTTGGAAATGATGAACTTGTCCGCATTGAGGATGTCGTAAACATTGATGGTGTTGTAAAGAGAAGTTACAACGCCGGGGATGTTTGCGCTGCTCTTAATAACGGTGTTGTCCACCTCGGGAAGCACGATGAGCGCCTTTTTGTCAGCGCCGAGAGCATTCAGCATATTGACAATGGTCTTGGTCTTGTACTCTGCGCACTTGATCTCATCCACAACCACGAGATTTCCTTCAGCAACCTTAGCAGAAAGCGCACTGTAAAGAGCAGCTCTCTTGGTCTTCTTGTTGAGGGCGATGCGATAGTCGCGGGGCTTGGGGCCAAGCGCTACACCACCGTGTGTCCACTGAGGAGCACGGGTCGAACCCTGACGAGCTCTACCGGTTCCCTTCTGTCTCCAGGGCTTCTTACCGCCGCCCGAAACCTCGGTACGGGTAAGTGTGGACTGAGTACCCTGTCTCTGATTCATCAGATATGCTCTTACTGCGGCATGGAGAACAGCGCCCTTAACTTCTGCACCGAAGATAACATCGGACAATGTGATCTCGCCAACTACTTTGCCGGCCATATCCATAACATTTACATTTGGCATTGTTTCGTCCTCCTTCCGCTTATGCCTTGACCGAATCGCGGATGAACACGATACCGTTCTTGGCACCGGGGATGGCGCCCTTAACAGCGATGATGTTCTTCTCGGGATCGATCTTAACAACTTTAAGATTCAGGATGGTAACCTGCTCATTACCGTACTGTCCTGCCATCTTCTTGTTCTTGAAGATTCTGGCGGGGTCGATAACACCCATGGAACCGGACTGGCGATGAATAGGACCAACACCGTGGGTTGCCTGAAGCTTGTGAAGATTCCATCTCTTGATAGCACCGGTGTAACCGCGGCCCTTTGTCATGCCTGTGATGTCGACCTTGTCGCCTGCGGCGAAGGTATCGGCTGCAATGACGTCACCGACGTTAAGTGCGGAGCAATCATCAAGGCGGAACTCCTTAAGATGCTTCTTGAAAGCAACTCCTGCCTTCTCGAAATGACCTTTCTCAGCCTTGGTCATGTGCTTTTCCTTAACTTCCATGAAACCAAGCTGAACGGCGTCATAGCCGTCATTTTCAGCAGTCTTCTTCTGCGCAACCACGCAGGGGCCTGCTTCGATTACCGTTACCGGAATGACATTTCCGACCTCGTCAAAGATCTGAGTCATACCGATTTTTCTACCGATAATACCCTTTTTCATTTGTTTCCTCCTGTGGTTATTGGTTGACGTTTTGAATTTAGCCGTGCGTTTCGGCTACGCCAACGTGACCGACAAAATGTCGTACTTGATAACGACGGGTGCGATGTGGATGAAGTGCTTGATGTTAGATTTTAACTTCGATCTCAACACCGGCGGGGAGCTCGATGTTCATAAGTGCATCGACAACCTTCTGAGACGGCTTGATGATATCAATCAGTCTCTTGTGTGTGCGCAGTTCAAACTGCTCACGGCTGTCCTTGTACTTGTGAACGGCACGAAGGATGGTAATGATCTCCTTCTCTGTGGGGAGCGGTACGGGACCGGAAACCACAGCGCCATTTCTCTTTGCTGTTTCCACAACCTTTTCAGCCGCAGCATCAATAAGGGTGTGATCGTAGCTCTTGAGTCTCACTCTGATCTTTTCTTTAACTGCCATGTTACGTTGCCTCCTTTTTAGATTCGCCCGCACCCATGGGCTGCATGACCTCACGCGTGCGCACGTTTAAATATGGGGGCGAACCCCTTAACACCGAGCCGTGCGTTTCTTCGTTTCCCTTATAAAAATCGGATTTCGACCGTGCATCAGCATCTGCAAGATCAAACTCCGCGAAGGAACTTTGACAACGCACATCAAAGCGTTTTGGAATTCTTTCGCCCGTTCTACGGACATACTCCACAAGAATTACCTGCCGCAGACGTCTCCGCAGCAGCAACCTCTTGCTTCATCGCATATCAAGCCTTAACATTGTACCATATCTTTGCCAAGATTGCAATATTTTCGCGATTATTTTTTCGTAAAAGTTTGCAGAAATTTTAGCTTGCTTTTTGTTCATATTGCACAATAGCCGCCTTTTTTACCTTTTTCAACCGCAAAAAATCATTTTCCCACAAAAAAAGAAGGCTCCTTTGCATTCCCACAATAGAACGGGCGCATCCTTTTCATCACAGAACAATTATTAGTCGCCGTTTTAACAATTACACAACCGCAAGTTGATATGCAATCCAAACAAGTTGTTTACTTCATGCCGCTTTCGTGATATAATTTAAGCACAACCGAGGCACTCGCAACGGAATTCAAAAAAGGAAACGTGAGTATGAGTATGAAAGAAACAAACATTTCCAAAAACATAGCAGCTCTCAGAAAGCAAAAAGGTATCACCCAAGAGCAGTTGGCAAGGGTACTAAATATTTCTCCGCAAGCCATTTCAAAATGGGAAACCGACACATCATTCCCCGATACGCAAACACTCCCCCTTATAGCAGAATACTTTGAGGTAAGCATAGATTATCTTTTTTATGGTAAGGAATATACTTATAACGATATCTATAACAAGATTTTTGACAAAGTGGCGGAGCACCCGCAAATGAGCATGGCATCCTACGAAGAAGCACTGAAAATTTTCGCTCTCGCCCACCATGGTATTTCTCGAGGCAACCTCAAGGGAAAGAACAAGGCGATGTACGACGAGCCCGCGCACATTTCGGACGAAAATGGTCTGTCGCTTTTATCGGGCAAGGGATACGGCGCAGTTGTTACAAGAAATTTTTTCGAGAATGTTGGTCAAGACACGGTAGAATTTGCACAAAAAATCCTACCTGCGATTTCGAAGAGAAACAACCTCCTTGTTTGTTTGGCAATTGTATCTATGAGTGACATCAGTTTTACAGAGCTGAAAGAAAAATTGCATTTTGAGGAAAACACCTTAAGAGCCTCTCTCAACGAACTGCTCGCTGTAGAAATTGTAATTGAAAAGGAATCAAAGCACAAATCTTTAGGCTTCACCTACGAGATCAACGAAATGTATCACACTTGCCTATGCATTCTTTTTGCGACGCTTGAAATGCAACGCTATTCATTAAAAGGCATTTCGTGTTGTATGGGATACGGAGATTATCCAATAAAGCTTTAAACTTTGCCCCACCTCGCGCGAGGTTTCGCTTTTTACTCACGAAGCGGCGCTTTTCATGAAAAACAGACGGACTTTCGAAGCACACAACCAAATGCTCCCTCGTGTAAAAGGATCTACTGCCGAGACAACAAAGGAATTGCTATAGGGCGACACTCTAAAGGACAGTTTTGCAAGAACGGGGATGTTTCATTAAAAATTTGGGAAAATCAATGCAAAACCAAAAAACATGGTGAGAATTTTGATTTAGGCGAATTCTTAATGATAACACACCTTGGGCGAACGGATTCCGATCAGGAGCAAACAAAACAGAGAAAACCATAAGGTTTTCAACTGTAATTTCTTTTAAAATTCAATAAAAGCAAAGGTAGAGGTGCTGATTAACAATACCTCTACCCATTTTATTTGCGGTTATGCCGAAATGCGACAGCCCCATTTTGTATTTGTGTCTACAAATGCAGTGCTTGCCAGGAAAATTGACAAGTGAATTAACAGCTAAGAGATATAAAGAACCGTCAAGATATGGGGGCATCAAATGTGATTGAATGCAGAACTGCTCAATTCGCATTTCAGCTCCCTTGACATCAGCATTTGAATAGCCTTAGAAACCGCCACCCTGCCGTTACATATCGCATCGACCGTTTCAACAATCGGCATTTCCACGGTATATTTTTGAGCTAATCTAATGGCGGCGGGTAAGGCATTGATGCCCTCAACAACCATACCAACCTGCTCGATCGCTTTATCGACCGCAACTCCTTGTCCTATCAGCATACCGCAACGATTGTTACGGCTGTGCATACTGGTTGCGGTAACGATCAGATCTCCGATGCCTGCCAAGCCTCCGAATGTTTGCTCTCTGCATCCCATAGCAATACCTAAACGGGAAATCTCAGCAATTCCGCGCGTAATAAGCGCGGCTTTTGCATTATCTCCGCAACCGAGTCCGGTTGCAATGCCGGAAGCCAAGGCAATAACGTTCTTTAATGCACCGCACAGCTCTACTCCGCGAATGTCATCGTTGGTATATACTCGCATACAGCCAATAGTAAACACCTTTTGAACCGTTACTGCCGCTTCAGCATCGTTACTTGCCGATGTGATAGCCGTAGGAAGATCCTTAATCACTTCTTCTGCGTGAGTCGGACCTGACAGAGCAACTAACTTTACCGTAGGGTTTCTAAGCTCGTCTGAAATAATCTCGGTCATCGTATAGAGTGTTTCCGCTTCAATTCCCTTGGCGACATTTACGATTATCTGTCCGTCCACTATATAAGGTGCCGCCTTTCTTGTCGTTACTCTAACAAAGGGCGACGGAACAGCAAATACTAATATATCCATACCGGAACAAGCTTCTTGGATATCCTTTGTATATACGATTTGCTTCGGTAAATCCACATCAGAAAAATTCGGATGCCTTCCGGTTGCTAAAAGATTATCTATCTCCTTTTCAATAGCAGACCAAACGGTTACTGAGTTACCTGCATTGCATAGCATTCTTGCAAGAGCAACGCCCCATGTGCCTGCTCCCAAGATGCCAATTTTCATTATATTTTGCATTGTTTTATCCTCCGACAATTTTTATCATAAATTAACAAACGAATAGGGGCACCCCTCTATTATAGCACAAAAAGCGCAGAAAATCAATTTGCGGCTTCTGTTTTTCCATTATCACGTTAGGAACAATAGAAAAATCCATATTCATTTCTTGTCGGTAGGTAATGTGCTACAAAACTGTCCTTAAGAGTGAAGCTCTATACAGTTAGATTTTGTTTTTACACCCCTCCGCTTCATTCCGCAAGCCCTCGCAAAGAAGAAACTCATTTCTGCCCCGCAACGCTCTTGAAAATTGCGCCAACCAAGCCCCCGCAAGAAAAAAACGTGCAAAAAAAGACAGAGATTTCATGTCTCTGTCCTTTTTGCAGGGGCACCCTGTGAACACTCGCGAGCAAACACAGTTCGCCCCTATCGCGATATTGGCAAAACTCGTTTTACGGAAGCCTGCTTGCGGACATTTTATGCCCAACGAGTCCTTTTGGAGATTCCTAAAACTCATCCCTATTAATGCACATTGCCCGCCCTCATAGCATTCAGTACCGTAACGATCGCCGCCCCGACATCAGCCACTACAGCCAATTCCAAAGAGGGAGACAAAAACGCACCTATCAGCACTACAGCCAATTTAATTCCCAAAGACAATGCGATGTTCTGATTCGCCACCCGCGTCGTACTCTTCGCTATAAAGAGCATATCATTGACGCGCGCAATGGAATCGTCCGCGATGACCACATCGGCGCATTCCACAGTAACCGCCGAACCGCTTCCCATCGCAATGCCAACATCGGCACGCGCAATCGTAGCGGAGTCATTCAGACCGTCTCCGCAAAAGGCCACCGTACGCTTGCGATCTCGCTTTTTCTCTTCATTATATATATATTCAAACTGCGTCAACTTTTCGTCCGGTTTCAGCTCGGCATAGTGCTCGGCAATTCCCAAAGCATCCGAAGTTTCCGCAACCGATGCCGCCGTATCGCCACTCATAATGGCAATGCGCTCCACGCGATTGCGACGCAGCTTGGCAATTTCCGACAACGTGTCGGGTTTGATTTTGGAGCGAAACAGCAGAGCACCGCAAAGCTCTCCATCCACCGCCACATAGATCATCGTCCCTCGCGAAAAGTCCACAGATATCCCTTGATCCGCCATCAATGCCTTATTGCCAAACGCGCACAGCTTGCCATCCACCGTGCACACAAGCCCGCGCCCGCCAATGTTGTTGACGCGATCCACGGTGTGAGGGATCTTCGCCTCGTAAGCCTCACAAAAAGACTGTGCTGCCGCATGAGGACTTTTTGCAAGCGCACATCGACTGATATCTAAAAGTTGAAGCTTGGTCAGCGGTGAATTTTTAGGAAGCCAAACACTGTCAAAATCCAATGTCGCAGAGGTCAGCGTCCCCGTCTTGTCAAAAACCACAGTTCCCACAGCCGCCGCATTATCGATCACTTCTCCGCCGCGAAAAACGATCCCTCGCGCCGCCGCCTTGCCAATGCCCGAAAAATATGCCAACGGAACCGAAAGCACCAGCGAGCAAGGGCAAGAGATCACCAGCACCACAAGTGCCGTTTTGAGTGCCCTGGCAATATCACCCCAAAGGAACCAACCGCCGACAAACAGCAAGACCGCAACCGCAAAAGCACACGGTGTAAAGACCGCTGCAAATTTGCCGATCCTTTTTTCCGTGCGTGCCTTTTGTTTGGCCGCACGCGCCACCGCCTCTTTGAGCTTGTTGGCTGTGGAATTCTCATATTTCTCCGTCACGCGAAGGCAAACCGCCCCCGCAACCAATACACTTCCCGACAAGCACTCCGTCCCCACGACCAGTTCACGAGGAGTGCTTTCTCCTGTTATAGCAGACGTGTCAGCAAACCCGGTTCCCTCAACAACAACACCATCTACAGAAATTCGCTCACCGACCCTTACAACGACAATATCATCGACCTTCGCCTCCGAAGCTGCGACCCGCCGTATCGTTCGGTTTTCTTCTTTATTAATATAGTCTTCCGTAATCTCGATCAATTCGGATATATTTTCTCTTGATTTGCGATAAGCCGCCCCTTGGATCATTTCGCCCAAGGAATACAGATACATAACCGCCGCCGCGTCAGCAAACTCCAACAGCGCCGCCGCCCCAACCGTAGCCACGCACATCAACGTAAACTCCGTAAAGATCTTGCCGTGCCGAATGCCTCGAAAAGCACCGACCCACGCATCGCGTCCAAAATACAAATAGACCACCGCCGCCACAGGAATGACGATCCAATCGGCAATCACCGAAAACTCGCTCAAAAAAGCTATCACAAGCAGAATGGCGCCTATGACATAAGGCAAAACCGTAAAGAAACTTAACCGCTCACCATGCTCATGGTCGCAGCCGCATCCGCACTCGCCATGTCCATGATCATGTCCGTGATCATGGCCGCACTCACACCCATGCTCCCCGTGTCCGTGATCGTGATGGCAACCGCATTTGTGCTTCTCATGCACATGAGCGCGACCGTGATCACGTCCGCTGTCGCCATGATCGGCTTTCTTTTTTCGGCAAGCCCTCTCTTCTTCATGAATGTGCATTTTTCTCTCCCGATCCAAATCGGAACAGCAGCAATGATCTCCATGTTTATCCACCGACACAACGTTCTCTAGCTTTTCACATTTTTTTACTTGTTTTTTATGACTATTTAAATATTTCTCGTTATTTGTATCACAACTTTTTGAAAGTTTATTTTCTTTATCACGTTTCATATATCCGCACTCCTCTCCATATATTAGAATCCAAACTTTTCCCCGATATGCAAGTGGGCCATGTCTAAAACCAGCCGCACGTGCTCGTCCGAAATCGAATATACTTGATTCTTCCCGCTCCGCGAAACCTTGACCAGATCCGCACGTTTCAGAATCGAAAGCTGATGAGAAACCGCCGACTGACTCATCCCCACATGTTCACTAATATGCATCACGCACTTCCCCGACTCAAGAAGGGTGAAAAGGATCTTCAATCTTGTCTCATCCGCCAGTGCCTTAAAAAAAATCGACATTGCCGCAAGTTTTTCTCCCCGCGGTCCCCCATTGCCTCTGCCATTTATACTCAACTCTTATCCCTCCCGACGTGTGAATGTTTGTTCATATGAACATTTTATCATGCGTTCTTCTGCTTGTCAACCCCATTTCGCTAAATTTTGCAAACATTCTTACAACTTTTTTCAAAGCCTTGCCAAATGATAACAGTTTGTTAATAATTTCGCGGTACAATAAAGATATAAGTCAACGGAAAGGATTCCATATAATATATGAAAGAATTCAAAAAACGCCACCTCACAGTCCTTTTGGTGGCTGTCGCTCTTTTCACATTACTCACAACCGTTATTCGCGTGATCTGTCTTCTTACCTATTATGAATCCGATGTAGGCTATTTTGCAAGAGGGTTCCTCCCCACCGCGGGAACCGCGCTCCTACCCATCGGACTCATTCTATTCGGTGCGCTTCCCATAGCATTCCCCAAAAATGCCATCACCGCAGAAAAAGAAAGCCCTTCACTCATACACACCCTATTGCGTCTCCCTTCGGTAATCACTCTTTTTGTTTGCGGCGTCTCCCTCTTGGGGAATGGAACAACAAACAGCATAAAACTCGATACATTTGCAGGAATTGCCCTTTTCTTTGCAACACTTTTTTCTCTATTCTCTTTCATGGCGCAGCTCCCTCGCTTCCGCGAGCAACTCTCTGCCCTTACACCGTGGAGCCACATAATAACCATAATCGCTCTGATCATGTTGCTGGCCTCCTCCTATTTTGACATGACAGTCAACATCAACGGACCTCTGTCTTCTTCCTTTTTATTCGCCTTGCTCTCATGTGCCCTGTTTTTACTCTGTGAAATCCGCCATGAGATCGACCGTGCCGCCCCTCGCGCTCATCTTGCCACCGGACTGGCCGCGTTCTTCTTGAGCTCTGCCTCGGGCTGGGGGTTGTTCCTGTTCGCACTGTTGGGAGACACCGGTGTGGCCAAAACCGCCGCCGATCCCACTCGTCCGCTGGTTCTTGTTGGTATGTCGTTGTTTATCTTGTCTCGCTTACTCTCCTTCCGCATTGCCGCCCCAAAAAGTGACGAATGCAAGGAAGACCTCGCTGACACAGCTGAAGAAATTTAAAAAAATCGCAAAAAAAATCAAAAAAACTGTTGACAAGCCACCCATTCTGTGATATACTCTGTAAAGTGTTTTGCTTTACACATCATTTTGGCATTTGTGCCTCACGGCAACGGAAGGTCGATATGTTTGAGAAAAATCTAAAAATGGCTTGTCTGCTTGACTTTTACGGAGAAATCCTCAGCGAACGCAAGCAAACGGTGCTTTCTATGTATTATAATGATGATATGTCTCTTGCGGAAATTGCCGACGAAGTAGGCATTTCGCGCCAAGGTGTGCGAGAGCTGATCAAGAAGGCCGAAGAGGAGTTGACCTTTTTTGAGGAAAAACTCGGGCTTTTCAAAACCTTCCGCAAAGCACAGGAGCATCTTGCCAATCTGACCAAACAGTTGGATGCCGACAATGCCCCCGTGTCTCTTCGCGGTGACGTAGAAGCCCTTGTCCGACTTCTGGGATAAATAAGCAAACACACATCTTGAAAGGAAGGTGATCTTATGTTCGAAAGTTTGGGCGATAAGCTCGCAAGCGCCTTCAAAAAGTTCAGGAGCAAAGGAAAACTGACCGAAGCCGACGTCAAAACGGGAATGCGCGAGATCAAACTCGCACTCTTGGAAGCCGACGTTAACTTCAAGGTCGTCAAGGAATTTGTCAACACCGTATCTGCTCGCGCCGTGGGAAGCGACGTTCTCGAATCCCTCGTCCCCGCGCAACAGATCGTCAAGATCGTCAACGAAGAACTGACAGCCCTCATGGGTGGCTCGCAAGCCAAGCTCACCATCGCCCCCAAGCCTCCCACCGTCGTCATGATGGTCGGTCTACAGGGCGCAGGTAAGACCACCCACGCGGCAAAGCTGGCCGGTCTTTATAAATCGCAAGGCAAAAAGCCGCTTTTGGTAGCCTGCGATATCTACAGACCCGCCGCGATCCGTCAGCTTGAGATCGTTGGCGAAACATTGGACATCCCCGTGTTCTCCATGGGAACCGATGTCTCTCCCGTCAAGATCGCCAAGGAAGGCTTAAAATACGCCGAGAAGAAAGGCTATGACATGGTGTTCATCGACACCGCCGGCCGACTTCACATCGACGAGCAACTCATGGAAGAACTGAAATCCATCAAAGCCGAGGTCGCCCCCACCGAGATCCTTCTGACCGTGGACGCCATGATCGGACAGGATGCCGTCAATGTAGCGGAAAGCTTCAACGACCTGCTGGACATCACCGGTGTCATCCTCACCAAGCTTGACGGTGATACCCGAGGCGGTGCAGCTCTTTCCGTCAGACACGTCACGGGCAAACCCATCAAATTCATCGGTACCGGTGAAAAGCTGGATAAGATCGAGCCCTTCCACCCCGACCGCATGGCCTCCCGAATCTTGGGAATGGGTGATGTGTTGACCTTGATCGAAAAAGCCGAACAAGCCTACGACGAAAAGAAGGCAAAGGAGCTGGAAGAAAAGATCCGCAAAGCCACCTTTACTCTTGACGACTACCTTGAGCAGTTCGCGCAGCTCAAGAAAATGGGCAGTATGGATCAGCTCATGGGCATGATGCCCGGCATGAATTCCGCCGCACTCAAGGACGCGAAGGTAGACGAAAAAATGCTGGCGCGCCAAGAAGCCATCATCAAATCCATGACCCGTATCGAACGGGAAAAGCCCGATATTCTCAATGCCTCTCGCAAAAAGCGCATCGCAGCGGGAAGCGGCACCACCGTAGAGGATGTCAACAAGCTTCTGAAGCAGTTTGAGCAGATCAACAAGCTCATGAAGCAATTCTCGGATCCCTCGAAGCTGGCACGTTTCGCCAAAGGAAAAATGAAAATGCCGTTCTGATAAAGAATCGGACTTTTTATAAAAAATTTAAACATTATTATTTTTATGGAGGAAATTACCCATGGTTAAGATCAGACTTAAGAGAATCGGTGCAAAGAAGGCACCCATTTACCGCGTTGTTGTTGCAGACAGCCGCTACCCCAGAAACGGTAGATTTATTGAGGAGATCGGTTTCTACAATCCCATCTCCGAGCCCGTTCAGCTTTCCATTGATGCTGACAAGGCAAAGAAGTGGATCGGCAATGGCGCACAGCCTACCGAGACGGTGAAGGCTCTTCTGAAGAAGTCCGGCATCGTTGACTGATCGGAGATTGCAAATGGCAGATTTGAAAGCAACCTTAATCGACATTGCCAAGGCGATCGTCGACAATCCCGATGAGGTCGCAGTCGCACAGACCGAGGACGAAAGCGGGATCACGCTGGTGCTGAGTGTCGCGCCCGATGATATGGGCATGGTGATCGGTAAGCACGGCAAGATCGCAAAGGCTATCCGTTCTCTCATCAAAGCGGCAGCCGGCAATAACGGCAAGAAGGTCAATGTTGAAATCAAATAACACAGCGCAGTGACCCCAAAGGGCACCGCCATGCGAAAAAGGGTTGTTGACGATCAGCAGCCCTTTTTTGTTACAGGAGAAAACATGAACACCGTAGACCAACTTCTCATTCGGCAAAATATCACGCCGACACTTATAAAAGAAACCGATAAGGAAAACCTTTCCGCATGGCTGGTGCAAGTCGAACGCGGTGACCTTTCCTCCTTTGTGTGTTTCGCCAAATCCGCAGCAACCGAATTTAGTGCAGCCAAAGACAGCCTTTTTGATTGCACCGACCGATTGCTACAGCTTGCCTCCGCAACCAGCCAAAGCATCGATGCGGTTTTGGCGGAATTCGAGTCGGAACCCCTTTCCTTCTCCTCGCAGACCGACCGCCGTGCCCTCACGAAAGGACATCTGAAAATGTTGGAACAGATCGAGCAGATCAAGCTCAACACCATGACTTTGGCGGCACAGTCTGCTTCGCTTTTAAGAGATGCCAAGCACACCTATCTCTCCCAAGACCGCATCACCGAGCTTCATCTTCGCCACATCGCCCTATGCCAAAACAGTCACTCGCCCCTGCACCAACATTATGAATGCCTCTGCCGCCAAGCAGAACCGTTCTCCCAAGCGCTGACCTCCGCCTTTGAGCAAACCGTAACACTGATCGGCACCATGTACGAACAGCTCTCCGCTTTTGCAAAATCCTCCTCTGACTCCATCACCGCCGTCAACAAAAAAACAAGCACCCCGACCGAATACTATAAATTGCTCCGCGCTTTTCTTCTTCCCATCCATACACTTGCCGAAACTGCAAAACACATTCGAAAGGAGACCGACCATGTCGAAATACCTGATGTCATTTGACCAAGGAACCACCGGTTCCCGAGCCATCCTTTTCAACCTCCGCGGCGAGCCCGTTTCCTCCGCCGCCTATGAATTTGAGCAGATCTTCCCCCGCGAAGGCTGGGTAGAACACAATCCCGACGAGATCTGGGGCTCTCAACTCCGTGCCGCCCGCCGTGCCATGGAAAAGGTGGGAGCCACCGCCGAAGAGATCGCCGCCATTGGCATTACCAATCAAAGAGAGACCACCGTTCTATGGGAACGCTCCACAGGCAACCCCATCCACAACGCCATCGTGTGGCAATGCCGCCGAACCGCTGATTTTTGTGATGAACTCAAAGCGCGAGGCATGACTGACCTCATTCGTCAAAAAACGGGACTTGTCATCGACCCCTACTTCTCTGCCAGCAAGATCAAATGGCTTTTGGACAACGTGGAGGGTGCCAGAGAAAAAGCCAAAGCAGGTGACCTTCTTTTCGGCACCGTGGACACCTGGCTGATCTACAAGCTGACCGGCGGTCGTGTCCACGCCACCGACTACTCCAACGCCTCCCGCACCATGCTTTTCAACATTAATACACTGGACTGGGATGACGAACTGCTGACTCTCTTTGATATTCCGCGCGCCATTCTCCCCAATCTCTGCCCTTCATCCCACCGTTTCGGCATGACCGACGCCTCGCTTTTTGGCAAAGAGATTCCCATCGCCGCCGCCATTGGCGACCAACAAGCCGCCCTCTTCGGTCAAGGCTGTTTTGACCGAGGCGATGCCAAAAACACCTATGGCACAGGTGGATTCTTATTGATGAACACGGGCGAGAAACCCATCCTGTCTAACAACGGACTGGTTACCTCTGTGGCATGGGGAATCGACGGCAAAGTCCACTACGCACTCGAAGGCTCGGTCTTTATCTGTGGTGCCGCCATCCAGTGGCTCCGCGACTGTCTCGGCATTCTCCGTGATGCCGCCGAAAGTGAAACCTTGGCTGCCGAAGTCAAAACCACGGGCGGTGTGTACTTCGTTCCCGCCTTTGTGGGACTTGGGGCGCCTTATTGGGATCCGTATGCCCGCGGTGCCATTTTCGGAATCACGCGCGGCACCACCAAAGCCCATCTTGCCCGCGCAACCTTGGAAGCCATGGCCTACCAAACCGTAGACGTTCTTGAGACCATGCAAAAGGAGGTCGGACTTTCCTTATCCGCACTGCGCGTGGACGGAGGTGCATCAGCCAATAACATTCTTTTGGGATTGCAATCCGACTTTTTGGGTGTTCCCGTTCTCCGCGCCCATTGTCTTGAAACCACCGCCCTCGGTGCCGCCTTGCTGGCAGGACTTGCTACCAACTGCTTCTCCTCCCTTGACGAAATACGCAGCTTGATCAAAACCGGGAAACGCTTCGAGCCAAAAATGGACAGCGAAACACGAACCGCAGCCATCGCCGGCTGGCACCGCGCAATCGATCGCACGCGCGGAACATTATAGCATATCCTTGTCCCCTTGATCGATAGTCAAACCTGACCTCCTGTACATATTTTTTGATTCCTTTTACCACATACGAAAGACCTTTTTAATGGCAAAATAAAACATCAAATCAAAGGAGAACCGCCATGTCTCTTCACAGCCGGGACACCGCCCATTTGCAAAATTTGATCGATTCTTCCGCCTCCCCCATCATCCCCAAAGCCAACCCTCTCACAGAAGATAACCTATGGATCATTGAGCGACCGCTGATGCTGGAAAGTCACAAGCGCATTATATTGGACGGTGCCCATCTTCGTTTGGCCGACGGTGTATATTCCAATATTTTCTCCACAGAATACCCCCTTGGCGGTGTGTGCCAACACAAGGAAAACATCTCCATTATCGGTCAAAACGGAGCCATTCTTGACGGCGGCATTTACAACGGTCTCTCCGAAAAGAACTCGTGCAAGGACGGACTCCCTCACATTTATAACAACCACCTTATCTTCATGCGCGATGTCGATCGCTTTGAGGTCAGAGGTCTGAAGATCATCGAACCGCGCCACTGGGCACTGACCTTCCATCATTGTACCAACGGCACCATCACAGACATCGAATTTCAAGCCTCCAACCAAGCCCGCAACCAAGACGGCATCGACCTTCGTTTCGGCTGTCATGACATTCTCATCGAAAATATCTCCGGCGCAACCGGCGACGACACCATAGCCCTCACCGCCTTAAACCACCGACCCGAAAATGCTTTTTTCATCCCCAACCGCACCTCTGACATTTACAACATCACCATCCGAAATGTTAATGCCGCCTGCACGGGCGGACACGGCATTATCCGTCTGCTTTGCCACGACGGTTGCCGCGTCCACGATATTTTGGTAGAGAATATTATTGACCGCAATTTTGAGATCGGCAAAAAAAATCATGCTACCATCCGCATCGGTGACAAAAACTACAGCAAGATCAAGCCGGCTGAAGATTCCGATATGTACAACCTCACGATCCGCCGCGTAAAGACCGATTCTCCTGTCGCCATCCTCCTCCACGGTCATCCCCAAAACCTCACCATAACCGATATTGAAAACACCAACGGCGAGATCCTTGTAAACACCAAGGTGTAGGCGCCTGCGGGCGCGGGAGGTCGCTTTTTTGAAAAAAAGCTCCGCAAAAAACTTTTCTAATGTGCCCTTTTGGAAGTTTGTGCGAACATAGCAAAACCCCAATGGGGGCAGTATGTTCGCTCAAATTTCGCAAGG
>JAZSPB010000061.1:0-5737 GCA_045537235.1 Eubacteriales bacterium | reverse complement strand
CAAAAAACTTTTGATCCGCGCCCTTATGGTAGTTTGTGCGAACATAGCGATATCCCATGGGGTGCACCATGTTCGCGCAAACATCAGCAAGGGCGCGGAGCAAAAGTTTTTGCGGAGCTTTTTTCAAAAAGCGACCTCCCGCGCCCGCAGGCGCCCCGAAAAACATTGCAAAATCCTACCGAGATGGTTGCTTTTCGGGCGAATGTATGATATAATGGGGGTCAATAAAAGAGAATCGTTTCGGTTGTAAAAATTATAAAAAGGAGCGCAAAAATGATGGAAATCGGTATTCATACAGAAAATTTTCAAGACCTAAAAATCAATCGCAAGGATCGTGATGCCCTGATGAAGGCAGCCTATGAAGAAATACGGGCAGCCGGCTTCGACGGTGCAGACCTTACCGCGCTGGCTGACGTTACCGGTCCCTATTATACCGCCGACCTCGCCACCGCCCGTGAGATGGCAAAAAAGGAACGTGCCGTCGCAGAGGCAGCCGGACTGCACATCTATCAGGTACACGGTCCTTGGCCCACCGACGACAAGACAGCGGAAAACCGAAAGAATAAGTTAGTTCATATGGAACGCGCCATTCGCTTGACACGGTACTTCGGCGCGCGCTACCTTGTTATTCATCCCGATATGCCCTTTGGCTGGGGCGATGAGCCCGATCCGTCCTTTGCAAGAGAAACCAACACCGAGATGCTTCGTGCTCTTTTGCCGATCGCCGCCGAAGAGGATGTCGTTCTTTGCCTTGAAAATATGCCCATGAAGTCCCATGCGCTTTCTCGCACTAAAACGATGTACGAATTTGTCCGTGAGTTCGATCACCCGAATCTCGGAATGTGCTTGGACACAGGTCATGCCAATGTCTTCGGAGATGATTGCGGCGAGGCTGTACGTCTGATCGCCCCGGTTCTCAAGACCCTGCACGTTCATGACAATATGGGTGACAAGGACTCTCACCTTCCCCCGTTTAAAGGCACCATAAATTGGAAAAGCTTCACCGATGCCCTGAAAGACATCGGATTTGACGGGGTCCTCTCCATTGAGGCCGTGCTTGAAGTGCGCGATATGAAAGACCCCCATCATGCCGAGGCGGCGCGTCGTATGGCAGAGATCGCGCGCACACTCGCTGACTAAAAAAGGCGGGCGCAAAAGATGATTTTTTGAAGGAAGTGTTGCGTTTCTTTCCAAAAACCGTCTTCCGCGCCCGCAGACACCTTTAAACAATCACATGAAAGGAGAAAAATCATGAAACTCTCCACATCCACAGGTGACTTTGGCGGATTTTTTGATGCCGTTGCGGACAGAGTAAAGTTTTTCGGAGCCACAAAATTCAAATATATCAATTTGGAACAGACAGGACCGCACACCTCAGCGATCCTTTGCGAAGACGGAGAAGGTTGGAAGCGTCTGGCCGACGATTTCGGAAATGCCGCAGCCTGTGCGGGCATCACCTATGTGGTGTCTCACGCCCCCTGTCTTGACGCATTTGAGCAGTTGACCGACGAAAACTATGCTGTGACACTCCGTGCCGTTCGCCGCTCCATTGAGATCTGCCATATGTTGGGCATTTCGCGGATCGTCATTCATGCCGGCTCCAATGTCAATTTTGGCGCGGAAGATTTTTACCGTCACAACAAAAAATACTACCGTGACCTTTTTGACCTGATGGAAAAATACAACATCACCGTCATGGTGGAAAATATGCACGAAAGACCGTGTTATGAATTTTCCACGGGACAAGAGCTTCGTGAATTTCTGGAAGATGTCGATCACCCTCTGCTCGCTGCCTGCTGGGACACTGCCCATGGCAATCGCAACCAAAAAGCCAAAGCCGAAGGACAGTATAAAAACATCGTAGCCCTCGGGAGCAGACTTCGCGGACTGCATATATCGGACAACTTCGGCAATGTAGGACATCACCACACTTGGCCCTTTGCCGGCACCATCAATTTTGACCAAGTCATGCAAGGGCTCTTAGATGTAAATTATGACGGATTCTTCAATTTTGAAGCCTCCTATACCCTTTTGCATCATACCAACAAGCCGTACAGTCCCTACAATCGCGTTGCATGGGAACACAACGGGGAAACAGTGACCAAGCTGTTAGATCCGTCCATAGAGCTAAAGCAAAAGGCCGTCGATCTGCTCTACGATATTGGAGAATATCTCCTCAAAACATATAACTGTTTTGAAGCTTGACCGCGAGGATTTTATCCCTCGTCGCCCGAGAGTACGATGCGAATGTTATCGGTATATTCACCGACATTTCGGTTTTCACCTTCCAATTGAGTGATCGGCTCACCGTTCCAATACAGATCGGAAACACAAACATTTTCGGTCTTATGCGTCTCATCGTAACCCTTAAACCGCACTTTGGGAGCATGATCACCGTACAGATATATGTGATGGAATCGGAAATCTCGATTTTTTCCTCTTCGCGCCCCACCGGCAGAATATTCTCTGTGAAATTCTACGGAAAGACCGACTGTATAGGGCATATATTCGAGATCGGTATTGATATAGGGCGCGGAATCGTCCCTTTGTATCATGGGTTTGGGAATGATCTCGTCAGCCTCGATTCGGATATTGCTGAAGGTAACATCGTGAACATCGGCATAATCGACATTCATACAATCAAGCGCAGTACCCATCAGATGGATCAGATCGCAATTGCGAAAATGAATGTTTGAAATATCCTCCGCGCGGGTCTCCGCGCCGATCTCCAAGCACTTTCCCCAATCGTTCCAGATCACACAATTTTCCACAACCACATTTTGGAACACGTCGTATCGCTTCCCGTTTCGGTACATCGCCTCACGCACCGCCTGCTCCACATCGCCCTCATAGTAGCAATCAAAGCCCTTGACGCAGATCGAATCATCAAAGGTACGGATAAAACAACTGTCGATATGAACATTCACGCAGTTGTGCATATCGATCCCGTCGGAATTGTATCGCCAACAGCCGATGATCTTGACATTTTTGACAGAAAGATCGCGACAGCCGACAGGGCGGATATTATATACCAACGAGTCGCGGATCGTAATGCCGTCGATTTCGATGTTATTGCAGTATTCCAGTTGGACGGTATGTGTTCTTTTGGCGTTATTAACCGCCATATCTTGGTTATCTGAAGTGGGTTGATACAGGATCAGCTCCTTATTGCGACTGTTATCGAGGATCCCTCGCCCGAGAATGCGAATATTGTCTGCATCGACGGCATGGACACAGGCATACACCACCGCCCCCTCGTCCAAATAGAGCGTTTGATTGCTTTGCATTTCGATCATCCCTACATCATGCTCCCCCGCCCCAAAGTAGATCAGATTCTCATCCTTCCGATCGATATCGTATTTCCGAATGGGGTCGACAAAAATATGCAAAGCGCGATTTCGACCGCAAGGCTCAACGGTAAAATAAGCAGGTTTGGGCAAGGTAAAAAGGATCTTTCCGTCCACGATCTTAGGCACAATGCCTAAAGAACGGGGGCGGATCTTTAACGCCTCGGTATCAAACGGCATTTGCGGAATGATTTCAAAAGACAGTGGCTCATCGGCAGCCATTGAAAGAAACTGTACCGCTTCGCTTTGATCTTTGGGGCGTTGGAAACCCGGCCAGCGACGGTTATATGGCACAGCCGACACCCGTGCGGTATTCAGAGGGGTCAACCGTCCGTTGACGAGCACCGAATAGTCACTGCAATAGGGAGCAGTTGGGATGGTGGGGTATATTTTGATACTCATAGTTTTGCTCCTATTCTTTGGTTTTTTATTATGATAATACTTTTTAGAGCGAATGTAAAGGGGATAGGGGAATTTTGTTGACAAAAATTTGGATTTGTATTATAATGAGGCATATGCTTTTCTGCGAAGAACAAATCGGGATTCGTACCCTATCAAAGAACTTGCCGTTTTTTCACTTGCCCAAGAAAAGAATGCGAAAAAGGGAGATCTTTCACCAACCTCGGCTAGTGCCACCCATTCACCCCATCCCCCCAAAGACAATTAAGGAGCCCTCTCATGACTATAGGTCTTTCTGATCACTTCACCTACAAAAAACTTTTCCGCTTCACCTTCCCCTCCGTCATCATGATGGTATTCACCTCCATATACGGCATAGTCGACGGTTTTTTCGTCTCCAACTATGTTGGAAAAACCGAATACGCGGCCGTCAATTTCATCATGCCCGTATTGATGATCGTCGGCGCGATCGGCTTCATGTTCGGTGCGGGAGGCAGCGCGCTGATCTCCAAAACCTTGGGAGAAGGCGACGATAATAAAGCGCAAAATTTATTCTCCCTGTTTATTTTCGTGACCATGATATGCGGCGTTGCGCTAGCTGCGGTCGGAATTCTTTTTCTTCGCCCGATCGCCGCACTTCTCGGCGCCGAAGGCATCCTTCTTGACAACTGTGTCCTCTACGGACGAATCATTTTGGTTTCCCTTCCCCTTCTCATGCTTCAATTCGAATTCCAAAGCTTTTTCATCACGGCGGAAAAACCGCAACTGGGACTCGCGGTAACCGTGATTGCCGGCGTTACCAATATGGTTCTCGATGCACTTTTAACGGCGATCTTCCCTCTCGGTCTTTCCGGCGCGGCAATCGCCACGGCAGCGAGTCAATTCTTCGGCGGTTTTCTTCCGTTGCTCTATTTCAGCAGAAAAAACACCAGCCTTTTGCGGCTGAAAAAGCCGAAAATGGACAAAAAAGCTTTGCTGAAGGCTTGCACCAACGGCTCCTCCGAGCTGATGAGCAACATCTCCATGTCTTTGGTCAGTATGCTATATAATATCCAGTTGTTGAAGTATGCCGGCGAAAACGGTATTGCGGCCTACGGCACGATCATGTACGTCAACCTGATCTTTCTCGCCATTTTTATCGGCTACTCCACAGGTACCGCACCGGTTGTCGGTTACCACTACGGTGCCAAAAACCATGACGAGCTGAAAAGTCTGTATAAAAAGAGCTTGGTCATTATTTTGGCATCTTCCGTCGCTATGTTCGGTCTGGCGCTTGTCTTAGCCCCCCCACTTTCCGCCCTCTTCGTAAGCTACGACAAGGAACTGCTGGCCATGACGGTTCGTGCCTTTTTGATCTATTCCTTTTCCTTCCTCTTTTCGGGGCTTTCGATATTCGGCTCCTCCTTTTTCACCGCCCTTAACGACGGTCTGACATCCGCGCTGATCTCCTTTCTTCGAACACTTCTGTTCCAAGTGGCTGCGGTGCTGATCTTCCCGTTGATCTGGGAGCTGGACGGCATTTGGTTCTCCATCATCGCCGCGGAGGCGCTGTCCGCCATAGTCACATTGGTCTTTTTGGTGGAGAAACGGAAAAAGTACAATTATTAAAATCCGCCACCAAAAGCCCCGCGTTTATCTTCGCACAAATCCAAATATCAAAAGACCACCCGATCTGCTATGCATCTTTAGCGGAGAAAACACGAACACCACCAAGAAAATCTCTTTGGTGGTGTTTTTCTGTCGGAGTGAACTTATGAAAGGCTCCCTCCGGGAGGGAACTGGATTTTGCGTAGCAAAAGATTGAGGGAGAGCGCGTGACAATAAAATTCGCGCAAATTGCAAGTCACGCGGGCTCCTTCCACCACTTCGTGGTCCCCCTTCCTCCCGGAGGAAGGCTTTTGCGAGTCATTCCTCTGCGTATAGTGGGTTCGGGCTTCTGCCCGATTATGCGCGGACTGCCACGCGCTATGCTTGCCCCGGACGTAAGCGTC
>JAZSPB010000137.1:0-3686 GCA_045537235.1 Eubacteriales bacterium | reverse complement strand
GCTCGAAAGATGGGCTACGATGTGAACATCAACTTCGGCAATCCGGGCAACTATGTGAGCCGTGGATTTGTGAGCTGCAAAAAGAAGAACGTCAGCTTTGTCGTGGACGGCAACTTCCCCACCGCCCTGCTCGTTGCGGAGCTTGTGCCGGGCATGCTTGATGGCAAGAAGTGGATGTACATTCCTTCCACCGCCGCCGACTGCTGTGAGGACATCGCCGCTGTCGAAGCCTTTGACGCGACTTTTCCGCCCAAGGAAAAAAAGTGGATGCCGAGCCAGGAGGAGTTCTATATCTATAGACATTCTTCGGTAGTTCGTTGAACGTAAAATTAGCCTCTGAGAAGTCGAGAGATTTCTCAGAGGCTTTTTCTTATCTTTTCTTATAAATCAGAAGTTCGGGATTCTCGCCGTTTTCCTCGTAGGAGCAGACAAGCAGA
Organism: Eubacteriales bacterium; assembly: GCA_045537235.1. Classification (GTDB taxonomy): domain Bacteria; phylum Bacillota; class Clostridia; order Oscillospirales; family CAG-272; genus RGIG8775. The sequence goes on along the minus strand of JAZSPB010000137.1, from coordinate 3,249 downwards.
AAATCAAGACCTGCGGCAATGCCGTAGCAAATCCCTGCCTCGCCCTCAAGTTGAGTGCCAAGATAGGTGGCGTGATCATCGAGGAACTTTGCCTTCTGTCCACTGGGCAGAGTGTATTCCAGATTAACGAATTCACCGGGCAGTACGTTGAGATTTTCCACCTTAGGCAGGCCCTCGATCTGCAAAAGCTGATTAAGTTCGCTTACCAACTTCATTTTGAATTCCTCAAACATTTCTTTTCCACCAAGATCGACGTATCTCTGCCAGACATCAAGCGTATATTCACCGTCGGCATAGCACCATTTGCAGTATTCCTCATTGAAATTTCCATCGGTTTCGCGGCTTGTGGTACAGTCCTCAAGCGGCATACCGCAACATTGGCACACGAGCTCTCTCGGAGAGCCGAGAAGCGTGTTGATCGACACGTCAAACAATTTGGAAAGGAGCTTGAGCGTATCTATATTCGGTATTGTTTCGCCATTCTCCCAACGGGAAACCGCCTGTCTTGTTACGAACACCTTTTCGGCAAGAGCCTCCTGCGAGAGCCCTTTTTTCGTTCTGAGTTCAAGAATAATATCCTTTGTTTCCATAAAATCACCGCCTTTGCTCGTTGTGATCATATTATACCATAATTCCGAGGACTTGACAAGCAACTCGCTGTTGCTCTTTTTCTTTGTCTATTGCAAGGCAAAATTTGACACCTGCTATCCCTGTAAAGGTATTGAGATTTTGAGGTAAAGATTGCCTCGAAGTATAAATATACCGCATCGATATTTCGCCTCAAAAGCCCTGTAAACCTATGGCTCAAACATCGCTCACAGGGTTCTAAAACAGGGGTTCAAACCCCTGTTTCAGCGGTACAAACCAGTTCCGAGGGTAAACATACCACCCCTACCCCTATATCGTCAAAAACGGGGTTTGAACCTCTCTCAATGTAGTGTAATTTTCAAGTGTCCAATGTTGACACTTGAAAAAATCGACCGAAAAGTGGGGTGGGACTTCGGGGCCCGCCCCAGAATTCAATCAGTTTTAAGGTGGGACTTTGGGGCCCACCCTATAATTATTCCTCGTCTTCGCCGATTGGCAGAAGGAAGGCCTCAGCCATGAGCTGCACTCCAAGTCGGAATCCGTAGGAGAAAGCATCGCGCTCGGTGATGCTGTGCATCTCGTTCATGCATTCCTCGAATTTTTCAAGCGTTTCCTTCTGCTTTTCCGTTAGCGTTCCGTCCAACTCCTCGCGATTCCTGGCTACCAGCTTCAGCAGTTCCTTGAGCCGTTTGTCACCGCGCGTGCATTGCTCGAAGGGAGAGACATTTCCGTACCAGAGCTCGTCAATCGTTTTCATCATTTCTATGCCTACCCTTCCCGATTACATCCTCAATGATCTCGGCCGCCACGAGCTTGCCGAACCATGTCATCAAGTCCTCACCTGCCGGGCATCCGTCTTTCTCAATCCTTTTAAAGGCTCGTTCCAGATATTTCTCGTCAACGCCGGGATACAGCCTCTTGAAGATATCATCCATCCTCAGCACCTCCCTTCATACAGAAACGGTGACCGCATCTCCGAGTTCTCCCTCGGCAATACTGTCACCGTTCTTTTTCATTTTTTCTACCGCAATCAAGGTCTGGCGGACGAGCTCCATCTCGATCCATGTCCGACCTTCCTCAGTTCGCTCGTCAATGCCGAGTTTCATCGCCTTCACCGCTACCGCGCTCATGATATCGTATTTCTCGCCACGGTACAGCTCCTCAATCGTAATCTTTGCCATGCGTGTTACCTCCTTTGCTTGGTAACACACAATATACCACAGAAGATGGGAGAAGTCCAGACCAATGGGGATTAGTTATCAATTAAGTAACAATCATCCCAAATCATTATTTTATGTTCTGGGTATATCTGCAGTTTGGATATTTAGAACAACCTAAAAATTTAGTTCCTGCTTGAGCCCCGCTTCTTACAGTACGAATAACCAGATCAGCTCCACAACGCGGACATGTTTGACTTTCGATTCCGGATTTTAATTTTATTCTGCTACGTACAAATGGCAAAATTGAGTTTGCAATAATCGCATTGATCTTTCTCTGACAAGAAGCATATATTTCGTCTTTATTGCGCTTATTAAACATCTCCAACATAAAATCATAATCATTTTCACCATCAAAATCATTATATTCGTTGGGTTCAAAAGCGTCATTATCAAGCAAATATCCTAATAGTTTTCTCGAAAAATATTCCGAAGTAAGTTCTATGTACTCGTTGTTCTCTACTGCGCGGATCAATCTAAACATATCCTCATAAACGGAAACTTCATAGTCAAGATCGTCGCGATCAAATTTATTTATACATGTACTACCGATAGGATATAATTCATTACCGTTTTTTATGTTTCTTATGGTAAATAAATATCTGAGATGTTCCTTGCCGCATACACACGATTCAGTTAGGCCGTCGTCTATTTCACAATCAAATATTTCCCATTCTTGAACGGCTCTTTCCCATATATTGCTTTCGGACAATTCGATAACTTTTTTAATTAGATTTTCGTAATATTGATTCGCCCTCATACTGTCTCCTTATATTAAAATACCATTACAATGATCCACTTCATGCTGAATGATCTGTGCAGTCCAGCCGGTGAAGTTTTTCGTGCGCGTTTGCATTTCCAAGGTTTGATACTGCACCTTGATTGTCTTATAGCGCTTACACTTACGGGGACCGCCGAGAAGCGACAGACAGCCTTCCTCGGTGTCGTACGCGCCGTCCTTCTTGATGATCTCAGGGTTGAGCATCACCGTATATGTAGGAGCTCGTCCACTCTCGTCGAGAAAGGCAATGATGCGCTTACGAACGCCGATCATATTCGCCGCCATGCCAACGCAGGTTTCCTTGTGCGCCATCAGCGTGTCAAGCAAGTCTTGCGCGACCTGCAAATCTTCTTTTGTTGCGACCTCCGACTTCCCTGCAAGAAATATCGGATCGTGCATAAGTTCTTTAATCATAATACGTCACCTACAACTTGGAAATTGTTTATCATATATTTTTTATGTTCGACTCTATCTCCTTAATCACCATGGCAAACTCCGCATCGCTCTTTCCCGTTGGATCGGGCAAGCCCCAATCATCATCAAATGCTCTACCAATGAAAGGACATCTGACGTCACATCCCATCGAAATTGCAATATCGGGCGATGGTATCTTGTCGATGGTTTTGCTGAACTGTGTCAGCTCCATATCGATGCCGTAAAGCT
>JAZSPB010000092.1:0-2413 GCA_045537235.1 Eubacteriales bacterium | reverse complement strand
TGAGCGAACATGGCAAACCCTATGGGGTACGGTGTGTTCGCTCAAACTTTACCAAGGGCGCAATAGAAAAGTTTTTTGCGGAGCTTTTTTTCAAAAAAGCGACCTCCCCCCGCCCGCAGGCGCCCCACGGCATAATTTTTTTATTTTTCTCTTGAATTTCTTGATCAAATGTGCTACAATATCCTCGGTGAGTTCGAAACCATCCTCACCTAAAACAAAACTACGGGAGAATCCAAAATGGAAAACAGAAATTCCTTGCGTCGCCTTTGCCGCGGCGCGCTTATCGGTGCGCTTTATGTGATCCTTACCATGGTCAGCCGAATCTTTGGTCTTGATTCGGGTATGTTGCCGTTTGGTATTCAGTGTCGGATCTCTGAGGCGCTTTGTATTTTGCCCGTTTTTTTGCCCGAATCCGTGGCAGGACTGACGGTGGGGTGCCTTCTGGCTAACCTTCTTGTGGGCGGACTTTGGCAGGACGTGATCTTTGGTACCCTCGCTACCCTTCTCGGTGCGCTCGGTGCCCTTTGCTTCCGCCGTGCGCGAGGGGGTGTTCGGTACCTCTCTTCCCTTCCCACTGTTCTCTCCAATGCCGTTATTATCCCGTTTGTCCTCAAATGGGCATACGGACTGTCGGATGCTTGGTGGATCTTTGTCATCACCGTGGCCGCAGGTGAGCTGGTCTCGGCTACGCTTCTCGGGTCACTCCTGCTCTCCGCCCTCGATAAAATGCGGTGGGGCGGAATAAGGAACGGCGCAGGAAACGAGATCAATCGCTTTGACGGGCGCTCTTAGTTTGATCTTGCTATTTTTTCAACTGCCCTTGACAAGTACAGCAAATGCTGATAAAATAAAGAAAAAGGAGGTGGCATGATGAGATACAATACAGCCGGTCGGCGGCGGTTGGTCGCTTTCATGGAGAGTCATGCCGATCGACCTTATACCGTTGAGGAAATTTACACCGCGCTGACCGCTGACGGCAGTGAGGTGGGGAAAAGCTCTTTGTACCGCTTGGCCGAGCGATTCTGCAATGAGGGCATCCTCCGTAAGTTCCGCGAAAATGAACAGAGTGCCGCTACCTTCCAATATGTCGGCAATGACGCCGATTGCGGCAGCCATCTGCACCTGAAATGCGAGGTCTGCGGTCGACTCATCCACCTCGAATGTACCATGAGCCGCGATCTCTTGGCTCATATCTTAAAAGAACACGGCTTCCGCATCGATAGCAAAAAATCGGTGCTGCTGGGGAAATGTGAGATGTGTGGGGAGTGACGAGGCGCCTGCGGGCGCGGGAGGTCGCTTTTTTGAAAAAAAGCTCCGCAAAAAACTTTTGTCCTGCGCCCTTGCCAATGCGAGAGCAAACATACTGCACCCCATGGCGTTTCGCTATGTTCGCACAAACTGCAAAAAGGGCGCGGGACAAAAGTTTTTGCGGAGCTTTTTTCAAAAAGCGACCTCCCCGCGCCCGCAGGCGCCTCGTCCCCCCAACCATCTCAAATTTATCAAGGAGAACCAATATGCCAATTACGATTCCGCCGCGGGTTGCGGCAATACATGATCTGTCGTGCGTGGGACGGTGCGCATTGACGGCGGTGATACCGGTGCTTTCGGTGATGGGAGCACAGGTGATTCCGTTGCCGACGGCGGTTTTGTCGACGCAAACGGACGGCTTTGAGGATCTGTTTTTTCGCGATATGAGCGAAGAGATGGATGCGATCACCGCTCATTTTGACCGTTTGGATCTGAAATTTGATGCGATCTACAGCGGATTTCTCGGAAGCGTGGGGCAGATCGAGCGCGTCCGCGGCTTTATTGAGCGGTTTGGCAGAGATGTGCCGGTGCTGGTCGATCCCGTGATGGGCGATGATGGCGCGCTGTACCAGACCTATACCGAAGAACTGGCGGCAGGAATGCGTGATCTGTGCCGTCATGCGGATATTATTACGCCCAACTATACCGAGGCTTGTCACCTGACCGACACCCCCTACCGCGCCGAGAGCGAGATGAGTGAGGACGAGCTGATGGCGCTCTGCGACCGACTTGGTGAACAGCTTCTCGCAATGGGCCCTCGTCGCGTCGTGATCACCGGTCTGCATTTGACCGATACAGTGCGGACCGTCGCCTATGACAGCGGCGAACGGTTCGTGTGTGACCGCCCCCGACTGTCCGCACGATACCCGGGAACCGGTGACATTTTCGCGGCTGTACTGCTCGGTGAGCTTCTCCGCGGTCTTTCCTTCCGCGCCGCCGTCCGCCGCGCCTGCGAATTTGTCTGCTATACCATGGAATGTACCCTCCAAGCCCCCCCCTCCCCCCGCCGCGAAGGCGTGCTTTTGGAAGCGTGTTTGGCGAAGCTTGTGTAGTTTGACGGGGGGGCGCCTGCGGGCGAGGGAGGTCGCTTTTTTGAAAAAAAGCT
>JAZSPB010000145.1:0-52236 GCA_045537235.1 Eubacteriales bacterium | reverse complement strand
CCTCCATCATTCTATATAGAAACCACCACGAAGCACACGAAGCACAGGGGACGGTTCTCTGTGCGCTTTAGAATTTTCTCACAGTCCCAAAACTCACACCTGTTAATCTACTAATTTGTCTTATAGACAAACCATTTTCTTTGAACTTTTTCAAGTATTTATCTCTTACAAGCACACAAGCACAAGGAACCGTCCCCCTGTCCCCATGAAGTTTTACGGGTCTACCTGAAGGACAACAGATTCGGCCCCTTGTCCTCATGTTCCCTCAAATGGTTAGTGTAGAATGGAAGTATGTGATATAATATCTTATAAAGTGTCATAAAGATTTTGTAATCTCAAAACACACTCTCCTAAAGCAGTATGAGACAAATCATTTAGTGAATCTGTTATCAAATATGATGATTCCAAAAGCCTTTGTTTCTTTCCGTACTTGAAATAAATTTTACCTTTATTTGCATACGATAGCAATTCGCTTATTTCAGGAACAATGACTTTTTGTATTTGTTCTAAATTCCACAATGACTCTTTCCCATCAAGTATTGCATTTTTTTCTTTTTCCGCACAATCCAATATGTCAACCAACAAGCAAATAAATAAGTTATTATTCTTCATCACATTATCCTCCTATCCTAATACAGATATCCACCACTGTACACCACCTCCGGATTGCCCGAATAATGGTGCGGCTTTTCCAGCCAGTACAGTTGTTCCTTTTGGAAGCAAGAAGGAGGATGTATTGGTCATTGTATTACCTGTCGGCAATGACAACAAGTTTCGTGCGCTCGAACCATAATTGTTAGGAGATACCCAGTGACCCAGTTCTTGAGTGGTTCCACCCCAAGTTCTATAAACGGTCGTATCTGTTTTAAGTGTTTGCACTTTAGGAGTTCCTTTATACGATGAAAGGACCTCTTTAGGATTAGCACCATTACTTTTTAAGAAATTTGCTGCACTTGAATAATTTGAGTAACCATTTACTCCACCTGTTATAGCACCGCTAATAGAACCACTCAAAGCACCATCAGCCATTCCATTTAAAGTTCCTTCGAGTGTTCCCGTGGTAGCATAACCAATTGCCGCTCCACTTGCAGCTCCTACAGCAAAACCTATTGCCGCACCCTTTGCCGCACCTACAGCGACTGCTGCTATTGCAGTTCCAGCTCCAGCGGTTGCAACAGTAACTGCCGCAACGGCTGCCACAACGGCAACGACTGCTACAGCTGCAACAAGTTTTGTTGCCCACTTAGGCCAGTTACCTGATGGATCAGACATATTCACTGGATTATTGAAACAATAAGCAAAGAGATTATATCCCTGAACAGATTCTCCTGTTCCCGAAATCACACTATCGGCATTAATAAATCTACCAATTTCGGGATCGTAGTATCTTGTGCCTGTTAGATAGAATCCCGTCTCGGAATCGAAATAATATCCTCTGTATGTAAAAGGATTATTTGTAGCCGCAACACGGTCAGTTGCACTTATTCCCGATGCGTATGTTAATGTAAAGTTGCCCCAAGCATCGTATGTATAACTCGCTATCTTTGTTCCACTTTCGTTATAGATAGCAGTAATATCACCTTGGAGATTCTTTTCAAACACATAGGTAGAGAACACTTCCGCCGCGTCAGATTTCTGGCGATACTGAATACCAACAGGAGCCCCTGTTTCATCATACAGATACACAAACAGATAGTTGCCAAATTCCTCAGCCACTATTGTGTTGTCATCGAGTGTGTATGTATGGAGAACACCACCTACATTTTTGCTTGTTCTGATCCCCTCATCATTGTATGTATAGGTAACTTCAGCGCCTGTATCACCATTTGTATAGCCAACAAGCTTTCTGCCCTCCCACACAAGATCAATATAACTTCCTATGCTTGTGGGATTTCCTATTTCATCATACGTGATAGATTCTCCGGCAAAAGAGGTAAGCAGATCGCCCCAACCGCCGGTGCTATTGTAACCATAAGTATACGTTGTCTGTACAGTACCAAGTGTTCCTGTGGTAAACGCATACTGTTTTTTGGACGTAATGTTTCCGGCATTATCGTATACATATACATAGCTTCTTCCCGTTACTCGATTATCTTCGCGGATAAGCTGACCGAGGTCATCGTATGTGTACTTATACTGTACCACACCGCTTGCATTAGTGATTTGTGTAATATTACCATTATTGTCGTAAGTATAGTTATAGGTGTTAGTTGTGGTTCCGTTAACCTTAGTAATCAACTGTTCGACAAGTGCCGATGTACTGTTGGAATCACTAACAAAACTATACTCGTTCACAACGCTAACCGTACTGTCTCCACTAAGAGAGACTGTTTTTGTATCCAAACGAGAAAGAGCATCGTATGTAGGTGTAATAGTCATACTATCCTCACCTAAATACATTCTTACCCTGTCAATGTTTCCGGATGTATCGTAGGAATAATAGTAACTATTAGAATAACGCCCTACATTAGAACTCGAATAGGTATAATCGCGACTATAGAATACCGAGCTCTTTTGGTTTTCTTCGTTATAACCAACGATAGCACCCGTCAAATTAACAAGCGTATCGGTATCATATTCTACATATCCAATTAACCTACCATCGCCATCGTATCTGTATTGGTATCCTTTGTTAGCAGGAATATCAATAAATTTAGCAAGATTGCCGTCTGCGGTATAAGAGTAAGTATAACGTTTAACATACGTTCCGTTACTATTAGTATACCAAATTTCAGAAACTCTGTCAAGTTCATCGTATACATATTTTACCTTCAATCCGTTTCCGTACTCCATTGTGTACAGCTTGCCATTATAGGAATTATATGTATAGTCGACCAATTCATTGTTTCCAACCGAAATCGTATCAGTGTTACCGAAAGCATCATAGGTAAATGTATATTCGGTAGTATCGGTGGTAATATTGGAAAGTCTGTTACAAGCATCGTAATCGTACTCAACAAATGCCGAATTTGTTACTTCAGAATAACTCGAACTACTATATGTCGCAGGCAAAACAGATATAAGATTACCTATGGCATCATAAGAATAAGCAACACCTGTATTATCAGGATTTATTACTGCAAGAAGATATCCCTTGCTTGTGTCATAGAAATATCTTGTAACTTTACCAAGAGAATCTGTTTGTGTCGAGAGCGAGCCGAATATTTTTGACCCCGATGTTGTGTTATATGTGCTTGAAGATTCAACCGTAAGTTCATCTAATGATGTATCCAAGGTAACCGTAGAAGTTTTTGTCACCAAACCATAACCATTATAAGTATATGTAGTCTTGGCTTTAGGTATCATTGATGCGCCTGTGCTTACTAACGAATCCGTATAGAAGCTATAAACACCTGTGTACTTATTTGAAGTTTCTGTCTTAACTCTATGCTTAGAATCATAAGTGTATTCAGTCCAGCTCTTATCGCTTGTTATCTTACGAATCATTTCCGGTTCGGTGTTATCATTTTCATAGAAATACCACTCTGTGTACAAACCGGTTTTGCTGAATGCCGTATAACCGCTTTCATAATAAGCAGAAATTGTTACATTTTTATCTGCGGGAGCAACTTTAATATTATCAAAATAGGCAATTCCGGGATGGTTAATGTAATCACAATATACACGAATCTCCTCTACAAGGCCATATGCATCGGAATTCTCACCACTCCTAACCTCGGGATTGGTAACAAAAATTCCGCTTACAAACTGCCATTCTCTATAGGGCTCAGAAAAATCAAAGGTTTCAGTCTTTATAACCGGATCTGCGCTTTCGCCTTTATAATACTGCACTTCAACTCTAAGTCTAAAAGAACTGCTTGCATTCGCTACCTGTTGTGTTCCTTTAGCAAAGCCCGAGATTGAGTAAACTCTTTGTTTCATATCAAAATCGGTGTCGTTTGCCCAAGCCTCATAATCTGCTGCCGTAGCTCGGTAAATTGTTTGATATGCAGTATTAGCTTCGTCAATGTCACCAGGAATTGCAAGAACATCTCCGAACTCGGGAGTATCGCTCACAGCTACAATAGAAGCTGTAGAAGGAATAGTCCAAAAATCGGTAGGTGTATACAACTCACTTAAGGAAGAGTTAACAGAAGTGGCCTCAAAGCTGCCCAAAGACACCATATCATAACTGCTCACTCCGATGCTCTTCTCAAGCATTACGTTGTCAACATTGATATATTCTCCCGAAGCAGTTCCGCTACCGCCAGTTACTTGAATAGTAATCTTGAAGTATTCTCCACCGCTTGTATAACTATCTGCGGTGAAATTCATGCTTACACATACATCCTGTCCTGCTGCGTAATATTCATTATATGCAACATTTTCAGTAAAGATATTTGAACCGGACATAGATGTTGCCTTAGCAACAATTGTCAGATCTTCTGCAGAGAAATTATTGAGATCAAACGACAGAGTATACTCACCCTCCGGCAAGAAAACATACTGTTCTATCTTACTTGTCGTTCCACTTGAAACACTAAGTTTTGCCTCATATTTAGACTCGCCCCAACCATGTATTGCGGAGGTGGCAACCGTACCGCTTGTTGTCCAATAGCTTGTACTACCCGACAAAACATATTTCCCGAGAGTACTGTTGTATGAATATCTTTCAAAACCACCATTAAGCAGATAATTTGGAGATACTGCTCCAACTTGTGCAGATTTAGAAAGATTATTCTTGGCATTCTCATTGTCGGAAACATATTCACCGTTAGAAGCACCGTAAATAATAGTGCCCGAAACATCGGTAGAATAAATACTTATCGTTCTGCCTTCTTCGTCAAATCCATAGTAAGAAAGAACATCATCAGAATTATTAATTCTGTCATCGGTACCGCTATTTCTAACAACAGTATATCCATCCTCATATGTAAGATTGATAGTCTGTCCTGTTGTAAGACTGGATATGCCACCATATTCTTTTATGGTAACTACTTTACCGTATGAATAGTTGTAATTAACCTCATAACCCGAAAGTTCGTCTCTTACCTCGGTAAGTCTGCCTGTACTATCATACAGATATGTGGAAATAGCATCAGAAGTAATATAGGAATTGCTTCCTGTCTCCATATAAGATGCCCAGTTATCTATTGAAGTGCTTCCGGTCTGATGCGCACGCTCCACCTTACGCAGATAACCACCGTTATACGGTGAGAGACTTGTGGTGCTGTAATACGATGTAGAATAGTAGAAGATTACAGCCTCTTGCGTAGTTTCATTCAGAATTCTGTTAACCAGTCCCGATGAGTTGTGAGTTATCTTGAGGTGGGTAATAGAGGAAGAACCATAAGGAACAAGCGAGATATAGCTAATTCTTCCATACTCGTTGTATGTAAATTGAACTTTATTTCCGCTTTTATCTGTAATACTCTCCAAAATACCACCTGCGTCAATAGTGGAAGTATCAGAAGTGTTCTGAGTAAATGTCCTTACAGTATAGCTTGAGTCAGTTATTGTGTAGCTTCCGGAATTTACTTCTAGAGTAAGGAGTAAACCATCTTCATCTCTGTATACATCTGTTGTATTAGTAGGAAGGAAATAGTGTTCAGTTCCATCAGAGTCGGACCACACATAATAAGTTACTGTCGTGTTACTGCTGTCTGTGTATTTTCTTGGAACAATCGTTTCGTTCATGTTCCACTTGAATCCCTTACCCGCAACATACGCTGTGTATGGTACCTCTGCATTAGAATAAATATTGTACAGACCCGCCATTGCGGAGTTATATACCAAGGTAGGAGTATAAGGCATAAGGCTATCTGTGGTAGAAAGAGTAGGAATAGCAAAGGAAAGTGTACCTGTGGCATTATTAACACTACCTGTACCGGCATTTCCTACAGTCTGGGAGGTGTATGTCCAGTAGTTCTCTACGCCTTTCATATCCTTAAAGGTTATGCAGAGCTTAGGGCGAGAAGCTGTTGTTGCTTCGTTGGAGCTGAATTGGGTATTGCTTGTAGTAAATCCGGGAACGTCGGATACACAAATACCATAGTTTGCATCACCATTATACCAATTCTTAACAATTTCAGTAACATCGAACGTATAAACAGTATTAGGGTTAGATGCTGAATAATCCGTAACCGCAAAATCTGTAAATTCGCTGTTATATGTTCCCTGAGGATTGGTTGTATCTTTGAACTTAGTCCATGTAAGCGTAGAATCCCAATCAGTTACCACTTGATAAGCAGCAAAATATTTTCCTGAAGTATATGCTTGACTTGATGTCATTGTCAAAGCAAATGTCGCTCCGGTAATATATGCCGATTCCGGAAGTACAGGCAGTGAGCTAGTCTTCCAGTACAACTGTGTTGTATTACCAACATACAAATAGGAATAACTACTCGGAGCAAGTGATGTGGAATAAGAATTTATGTATGTGTCCGTAACGGTGGTTCCGGTAGGCACATAAATAGGCGGATCAATCGTAACAGGATAAGCTCTGTTTTCATCATTCATCCACTCATCGCTAACAGTAACGGAAAGCTTGTAGCTTCCATTACCATCTGAAGTAAGGGTATAGTGCGATTCTGTGCTTCCCGCATACTCTCCGTTGTTATCAAAAACAATGGGGGCAGGAATAATGTATGTGGGATTTTTTATATCCGTTTCAAATATAACAACCGAGCCATTGTCCATAAGCTCAATGTTAAGATTATTGAGTTTTACAGTGAATGTATAGGTATAGGAATCATGTTTTTCTTTTACTATGATATTTTCCTTGATGTTATACGATTCAACAACATATTCGAGGTCCACGCCATCCAAAATATTCGCATAAATGATTTTGGATGAGAGATTTTCGAGATTCATCAGCTTCTGAAGTTGTGTAGCATCCACATCATCAGATGTGTTTGTCACTTCACCTTCAACCTTCTTTTGAGCACCGTCCAAACTCATAGTAATTTTAGCGTTTCCGTCGTGAAGTGTAAACAACGTTTCATTACCCGTAATCTTTTTAGCGAACTTAACTCTTGCGTTGTTGGTAGAATATTCGCTTCCTGATGCAGAGAGGGAGTTGTCAATGTCGCTCCATTCTTCAGCTTCATTCAAATAGTGAACGGGGCTGTCGTACTGCGCGGCAACATATGTACCATCTGCGAGCCTGAAATATTTTACACTTTCTTCCCGCATGCCTATTATCTCAAATGTATCCTTGTTCAATGATACATCGGAGGTGTCGTCACTAGTAAGATCTAACAATTTTTGAAAATCTTCAGCATATGCCATCATTGGCAAAGCTGAAATCATAGTCAAAATTGATAAGATCAGCGCTAACATTTTAGTGAAAATTGATTTTTTCATTCTTCTTTCTCCTTACTTTTTATTATTTGTTACTTGAGACTGACAATTTGTATAACATCTCAATTTACTGTAATCCCATTTTAACAAATACAAATTGATAGTCAATATGCTTCGCACATTCGTTTCTTCCATGTGCCTATTCGTCGAAATATGGGGTTTACTTTTTTCGCGATTTATGGTAAAATAAAAATGAGAAAAATCACCTTTTTACAAGGAGGATATATGAAGATAGCCATATGTGATGATTCGTTAAAAGATGCCAAGTATTTACAAGAGCTATGCTTGAGCATTGATATATTGCTCGATACAACAATTAACGTTTATACGAGTGCCAACAAGTTGCTTCAGCTATATGAAACCGGAACAGCGAACTACGATTTACTGTTCCTTGACGTAGAAATGCCTGAAATGGACGGTATTACTCTTGGCAAGAAAATAAAAGCTCTTTCAAAGGACACTATAATTGTTTTTACAACCAGTTATCCACAGTTTGCTATTGATGCTTTTGAGTGCGAGGCTTTTAATTATATTTTAAAACCTTGTGGAAAAGGAAAGATAGAATCTGTTTTGGATAGAGCTCTGACAAAATACACTCATACCCATCAGTATCATATTGCTAAATGCAGAAATACTGCCTATAGAATACCAATAAGTGATATATATTACATAGAATGCTGTCGAAAGCATGTTATTTACCATTTGAAGGATCGAACCATTGAAACTGTTTCCAAACTTTCTTCGGTTTATGATGCCCTGCGTGATTTTGGCTTTTATCAGATTCACCAAGGCTATATAGTTAATTTTGATAAGGTCTACGATTTTAAGGACTATACAGTTGTTTTGGATGATTCGCGAACCGTGATGATAAGTGTTAGAAAGAAACGAGAGGTTTTGTTGGCATATGCGAAATATGCGGAAAGGTACATATGAAACTTACAATAGATTTTATAATATTACAACTTGCCAATTCCTGTTTGATGGTGTATACCTTTTTGTTGTTCTTTAGTTCTTTTTCAAATAGGCGTTTTTATGGGAAAAAGCATTGGCTTTTTGCTTTCTTGATTGTTGTTGCTTTTTCCATTACGCTGCTCTTTGTTGCAAATAAGATTATTAGTGTTGCTTTAATCTTAGGACTTATAGCATTAATTTCAAGTCTTTTTGTGCTGAAATGGTATAACGCTTTTTTGTTGTCTCTATTGGGATACGTGCTCGGAACATTGTCGGAAATTGTTACGGCACTTGTTTTTTCGATGCTTTTTGGAGTCGATATTCAAACCGCAACAAAAGGTCATTTCTATGTACTGGGCATATTGTTATCTAAATTCCTTACGTTCCTAACAATAGTATTTATTCGCATAAAAAAGCAACGGTCCCTTTATGCAGGATCAACAAAAAAGATGTTAGTGGTAATATTGATACCTTGTTCTACAATTGTAATTATATTGCTACAATACTATTATTTTATGCTTGTTCCAGCATCATATTCGACTTCAATTCTACCCGCTTTGTTGTGCTATATATTTTTAATTTCATCAAATGTCCTTGTCTTGGATCTTATTGAGCATTTATATCAAGACGCAGAAAAAGAAAGTCAATTGGCCTTTGCGAAAAAAGTAATCGATTCTCAAAGTGAACAATACAATCAGCTTTTAGATCATAACAAAAATATTCAACGGTTGAGGCATGACTATAAAAACGCATTAATGGGCTTGATATCTGAAATCGAACAAGAGAATTACGCACAAGCAGTTTTGGATTTGAAGGGTCAATTAGATAAAATTCAATTGCCATATAACAGCTCATATCCCATAGGCATAATCGGAACTATACTTAATGCCAAAACGGAAATCGCCTTACAAAATGGAATTCAAATAGATTTCTCACATTCGGAACTTTCACAAATAAAAGTATCCGAAATGGATTTAGCTATTATACTTGGAAATGCTTTAGATAATGCTATTGAAGCAACACAAAAATTGCCCAAAGACAATGATAGATCTATTTCTATTCTAATTAAAGTTCTTAACAATCAAATCGTAATGATTATTAAAAATCCAGTTGTTGCCAATGTTGATCCAAGCAATTTAACAACAACAAAGAATAACTATGACCAACACGGATTTGGGGTGATAAGCATGAAAAATTTAGTTTCAAAATATGGGGGGGAAATTATGCTTTCCTGCGAAGATCGTATTTTCCAAGTTCATATGGTCTTGAGAAACCAAACCATCGAATAGGCAGATTAACTCAACGAATAAGTTCGATAGATTGACACCTCTACAAATTTATGGTATCGTTTGATTAACCAAATTTGTGGGGGTGTTTTGTTGTATCGAAAACTCGCTATACTTATAACGGAGAACTTTGTTCACAACGAACTCATAGCAGACAGCAAAAAAGATATTTACGCCTATGGCTTTGAAATGCTGATATCCACCTTTGTATACTTTGTTGGATTTCTGGTCATCTCTCTAGTGACTCAAACACTCGTTCCTTCGCTATGTTTTTGGGGAGGATTGTTCGTTGTAAGAAAGATAGCAGGGGGACATCATGCTAACAACTATCTCTCATGTAATCTTTTATCGACAGCTAATCATCTCTTGTTCATTTTTTTTGTAAAATTATTGAATTTTGAAGTGTATTATAATTTCATTATACTAACACTCTTGCTTGCCTCAGCAACTATTCTTTTAGTAGCTCCTGTTGACCATAAAAACAAACCATTTATCAAGAATGAATATAAACGATATAAGGTCTTAAGTGGTTTATACTGTATAGTGCTAGGTTTTGTGGCCTTACTGGTGTCTACAAAATTTGTTCCTGTAAGCAAATTGCTTTTTAGTTTCACTTTCGGTACACTTTCAGCAACTGTATCGTTGCTGTGTGCAAAATTTATACGATTCTTTGAAAGGAAAAAAAATCATGAAAAAGTTTAAGAATCTTATGTTCAAAATGTCTGCGATCCTTCCCGCGCTTGCATTCTTTGTTGGTGTGGCATCGTTGAATTCGGCGTGTTTGCTTTTGTACCATCAGCCCGAGATCACGCCGTCCTTGGACGAATATCGCAGATAAGGCAAAAAGCTGCGGGTAGCGTATGTTACTTGCAGCTTTTCCTTATTTCATCTTTTACTTTGTTTATTGTCCGATAGTTAACGGCAATATGATCACTTCCCAAAAGACGCGTTGAAAGCAAATCCAAAAGAACTGTTTTATCGTAATGAGATAAAGATTGTATTCGCTTTATCGAGTCTTTCTTTATCTGCGATTTTTCGCAAAACAGTTCCGATCGCTCCACACAATAAATGACAGCTAACATAATTTCTATTTCTGGTGGTATACACATTTTTTCTTGTTCGAAACCCAGATAGGTGTGAACGGTGACATTCAATAGTCGGGCAAGTTGTTTGGCTTCAACACCAGATTCTTTTCTAAAGTAGCTCAGATTATTCATTTCACGCCTCCATCAAGTAATTTAGATTATTTTTGCCACTGTATGTGGGCAACAATAGACGAACTTAAGCCTCTATATTTTGTACACCTATTCATATAATAGGTGTACATTATTTTTTCTTAGGTTCACCTATTTTTCTGTATTATGAAAAAATACTCGCCGAAATATGTATAAACAATTCAATCTCTTGACATTTTCGGCTGTATATGATAAAATGTGCGTGTAAATACGGCATCTATTATATGAATAGAACAACATAAAAAAACACATTAGAACAGTTTCCCCAACCGATTCATATACTCTTTCTTGTGTGCCATTAGCGAATGCACATAACGTTTTAGGGTAATTGTAGGAGACTTATGTCCGAGGATTTCGGATAGTGATTTTACATCCATACCACACTCTATGGCTCTCGTTGCAAAAGTATGACGGAGAGCGTGAAAGCCGTGGTGTGGGATTTTTATTTTATCTTGTAACAAAGAAAAGCTACGCTGATAAGAACGAACCGACACTTCCTTTTCGCCGTTGGCAACTACATATTTTGAGAGGCTTCGCCTTTTAACATCCTTGAGTAGAGGTAAAATCTGTTTGGGAATTGGTATAATTCGTTTTGAGCTTGAAGTTTTTGGGGTATCAATTATTCGCCGATAATTCCCACACTCGTCCTTTCCATCGTGGCAGGTCTTGCTTACTGTAAGCTCACACTTTGAAAAATCTATATCATCCCATTCGAGAGCCAACAACTCGCCCAAACGAAGCCCTGTATAAAGGCAGAGGATAACACCTATCATTTTATCGCGTTTATCTGTTAAAACCGCCTGCTCTATCTTTTTCTGATCTGCAAGAGAAAAACATTCAACTGCTTTTTCCTCATTTCTTGGACGTTTGATTTTGCTCACTACAAGCTCATCCATCAATCCAATGCTGAAAGCAGTGGTCAACGAGCTTCTTATAACGATTATAATTCCGTTAATTGAATTTGCCGACAATCCTTTTCCTGTTCTCAAATTGCCGGTTTGCATAAGCTCCGTTATGAACTTTTGTATGGTAATAGGCGTTAGTTCTTCAAGACTATAATCGCCGAGTTTTGGGACAAGGTGTTGCCTTGACACCTCTAAATATCGATTATAGGTTTTGTCTTTTACAGTAGGCTTCACGTAGTATTCCAGCCAATCGTCGATCCATTCTTTGTATAGCATTACACATCCTCCTTCTGCTACTCAATAAGTCTCAAAAAGCCGAGCGATAGTCAGTCGTTCGGCTTTCTGTAATATTGGATTTGCCGCATATTTTTGTTTGCGACCGTTATTTATATTATACCATCTTAAATTCTCTTTTATAGCATACTGTATTATGCTATTTTTCTGCTATAATTCTGCCATAATTATTCTGTTTTATTCACTTTGTCAGTCCAAGGTGACCCCACCCACGGTTCAGCAAATAGGCAGAGTTATCCCTTGGAGTGCAGATGTTTTTCAAAATCTTTGATGGTAAAAAGCAAGGAGCTTTTTGCTCCGGTTTTGCGGTATCTTTGCTCGACTCTTATATATCCGTGTTCCACCAAGTCGGCGATTGCGCGCTTCACCGTTGACTTGGACATCGACAGATCCATAGCAATACGACGCTCGGACGGCCAACATTGACCGTCCGAGTTTGCTCTTTGAACAAGATACATATAGACCGATACAGCGCGGCCGGGGAGATTGTCGCTGTATATGGAATCAAAATAACTCACTTTGAGGATGCTCCTTGGTGTTCTTTGCCATTCCAGATCCTTTGATGAGCCCCTTTTGCTTTCACCATTACCTGTTCTCCCATTGTGCTTTCCACAATAATTGCGGTTGAAGCATCTCCCTCAGCCTTTTCCTTTTTGCTGTCTTTAGGAGGATACTTTTCCTTGATAGCCTTGACCAACTGTTGCTTACTTGCATATTTTATAGTGCTATTGTCACGCAAGGGCACAACATAGGGTGTCTCTTCAAATTCAATGCCCCACTTGAAAAAGAGCTTTAGTTTGACCTTGATGGGATAGAATCCGGTCTTGGTTACGATAAAGGTTCCCTTGGGAAGTGACTTCAGCTCGTCGGGTGTCATCAACGGTCGCTCCATCATCTGCAAGGAGCGAGAGGGATCGTTTTTGCTGTTGCTGACCGATCCTGACTGGACAGTTCGGCTCCCCATCGCTCGGGACAGCTTTTCGGCGGATTCCGAATTGGGAGCAAAGCCGCCGAAGACGGTTAACTGTGTGTTGTCAATAATGATTTCAGCCCCTTCGTCGCCATAGTTCTTTTCAAGCTGTGCAAAGGACTGGATGATGGGAACGATACTGACTCGCCGTGAACGGGAGGCTGAGAACATCATTTCAGCACTCTGAATTGGCGGGAGAGTACCGAACTCATCACAGTAGAACACCACGCGATTTGTCAGTTTTCCGCCATTCTCATCAGCCACGGCGAGGATCTCACGGTACAGTTGCTGAATGATGAGAGAAACCATAAAATACTTACTGCTATCTTCCTCGGGCATGATGATGAATATAGCACTTTTTTCTTTGCAGAATCGCTCGGCATCTATCTCGGTATCGTTACACAAAATGGTTTCAAGCTCGGAATCAAGGAATGCGTTGAGTCTTGAGAGGGCTGTCGACATAACCGATGCCATGGACTGCTCGGAAGTGTTGAGTGCCGCCCCCGCGAACCACTTGGCTTTATGGTCGGGGGGAAGCATGGCCATTACCTGTTGGAACTGGTTTTTCTTTTCACAACCGCCCCCCGCGAGAAGCTCTTGGATGATTTTGAACACTGAGACAATGTGTCTTTCTTCCGGTGCACAGAATTCAGCCACCAAGAGAATTGTGGCGGTCAGCAGTCCTTCTGCCGAGTCGTAGAAGTAACTGTTCTGGCCGAAGTTGCCTGACTCCATCCCCGAAAGGATGATAGTTTTCGAGATGATCTTGGCGTACTTTTCTGCCTTTGCTTTATACTGCAATTCGCTCGTTTGGGTATACAAATCCATGTACTTATTCACAAGGTGAAGAAGGTTGTTTCCGTGTGAGCGCATGGGATTTCGCAAGTCAATTACGGATATGTTGTAGCCGTAATATTTCTGTGCGATGCTTCCGTAGTTTCTCATCAAGTCGCCTTTCGTGTCGGTGGTCATGAATGACATTCCCGCGGCACAAGCATACTCGAGGTTGGGGTAAAGCCAGTATGCTGTCTTGCCGACACCTGCCGCGCCAATCATCATACAGTGAACGTCACCTGTGTCTACAAGGGCTGTTGTTTCATTTTCCTTTTTGGTTTTGCATCCTACCACGATGCCTTGTTCTGTCGGTCTTTTCTCGGGATCTGTACGCCATTCTTGGGGCTTAAAGGGGATGTGACGGTATACTTCCTTGATCTCTCCTCGCGTTGCCCAACGTGCAGTTCCGTGCTGGCCGTCGCCTACGGTTTTGTTCTTGATTCCGCGGAGATTATACATATAGGCAAGCCCCGAGATAGCAATCAAAATGCCACTCATTATGACGGCAATTGTCAATAAAATGAATACTCCTTCCATGGTGCTCCTTTCTTAAAAGTCCATTGACTGTGTCTTTATTTGCGTTGCTTCTCGCCCAAGAGCGCCATCAAGAGAGAGGAAAAGCATGCCGAGGTGGCACATTTTTTCGTTCAGCTCCCGGCTTTCTTTTTGCGTAAAGGTATCCTTTCCTTTCATCTCTTTTTCCAAAGCGGAGAGATGCTTTTTCAGATCGGCGAGTTGATCGGTTGCATGCTCGGTATCTTGATGCGGTTTATACGCCGCGAGGACTTTGTCAATGTATGCGTTGATATCGCTTTCGCTGCCGGTCTGTCTGTCTCTGAAATAACAAAAAGCAATCACAGTCTTCGTCATATCGAAGAGAAGCGATTGCTTATTTTTCGTTTCCGAGTAAGATTCCATTTTGCCCATAAGAGCTCGAAGTCTTCCGAATGTCTGCTCCAAAAGATACCCGCTGCAGCCCGACAGTTCGCCGTAGATGTCGGTACTATTTCGGAGATCCTGACAACGCTTTTGGATATGTTTAACATAGGGATGTTCGCTTGCAGGAATTGCTTCTTTGCCGTTTAAGGCTTTCAAGTCTTCATCCCAATCCTTGTGGGTAGGCATCGCCCGCCACACCGAACAATCACTTTGTGAATGGATGGAATCTGCCACTCGGTATGCACCTTCAATGCCCGCTCGGTCGTGGTCAAGGCAGAGGTAAACGTGCTTGATATTGGGATAGGTTTTCAGCATACGAAGGACGGCACAATCGGCCGTGGAGCAGAGGGCAACATAGGAGTGATCCTGCCAATTTTGTTTGTGCAACGAGATGTACGCCAGCATATCTATAGGGGCCTCAAACACAAATAGTTTGTCTGAATTACCCACGTAGTTGAAGCTGTAATCGGCGTTGCTACCCGCTACGTTTCCCTTGTAATCTGACTGCGGAGAGGTGGCACGTTTCTGTATGTGTTTTGGCTCTCCGTTCTCATCAAGCCCAAGGAAAACTGCGTTGTGGTATTCGGCATCCTCGTATACAAGTCCTTTACTCACAAAGGTGTGAAGCACCTCTCGGTCGATGTATCTTTCGCCTATGAGATAGGCAAAGAGTCGGCGCATATCAGAGTGTTTTTCGGGGATTTCAAGGGGAATATATTCCTTTATTTTTGGCTCGGATCGAGACGTTCTGACGAGCTCGGTGCCCGCATTCCGACCGAGCAAGGCTTGCACCGCTTCGGGATATTTCATCCCATAGAATTTCTGTAAAAAGCCAACAGCGCCGCCACCGACTCGCTCATATTGACTGAACCAGTCCGATCCTTTGATGGATACTTTTCCCGTCGGGGCTTCCCACCAGTATTCGCTTCCGTGACGTTCGACAGACTCACCAATCGATTTCAGATAAGAGACAATGTCTGTCTCGTTTGCCATCTGCTTTTCCTGTTCGCTAAAATGAATGTAAGGCATTCTTTTCTCCTTTTTCATGTCTAGATAAAAAAATAAAAGCCGATCAAGCAATGCTCAAATCAGCTTTCAAGAGATGGTATTTAATTTGCGAAGTTTCTGCGATCTATAGCGGCATTAGTTTCCATACCGATACCATATGATTTCGCTAATGTCTCGACAAAAAATATCATTGCTTCGCGGTTTAAATCACAATATTTGAAATTGTATACATAATCCTGTATAGTATTTGCATCGGGAAAATGAAAAATTTTATCAGGATACTGTTGCTTAAATATTGAGGCCAAGACAGAAATGATGACATACAGCGAGAACATTTCATTAGGAGAATTATATATCTTGCTAGAAGGATTAACAACCATAAATGGCTTTAAGGTATTGATCCAGTATGCTAATATACCAACCACCTTATATTCGCATATATCCTCAATTTTATGGAAGACATAATAATAAGTTTTTCTCTTATCTAGTCTTTTTATCACTTCATATAAATTGCGTTTGTGGACAAAGTAATCTGTCCCCAATTTCAAATTCTGTTCTTTTTGGGCTTGAAGGAAATCATTCCATAAATCCATCCAACCATTTAGCTCATCCTTAAATTCGGAAGTTGAAAGATCCTTGTAGTGTCCGAATTCATCAAGAAAGTTGTTGCCACTGTGGACGCTCATCGCAATCACCAACCCCTTCATACATATTACCGAGTTTATTTATAAATGTAGTTCCGTTCTTGAGTTTTTCAATCGTTTTTCTATTTGAAATAAATGGGCTGTTAACTTTTCCCGACAATTTTGATTCGTGATCAGTAATGGCATAATCCCCCGCAGAATAAATCTGGCTAAAATGACCACCTTCAGTTGTGTCTTCCTTGCTTTTTTTCTTTAAATTGATTACGGCAAAAAAAGCGATGCAGAAAAAAGCAATAACCGTAAGAGCAATTATAACGCCTTGCATCAAATTCTCTCCTTTAGTAATAATTTGTTAGTGTGTATCCAAAGCTCTATATTGAAGGAACATTAATCTAATTAATGTTTCCTGATGTAACATTAAACGGGATTACATCTGCCTTTTGACTAACCCCTTTCCCTCTGTTTTTCGGAGGCACATCATTGAGGTACGCGACACCAACTTCAACTGCGTGCGGAAGAATACTTAAAGCATACAACGCGCTTGGTATTGCATAACTCTTTGGTGAAGATTGTACACTCGCGGCGAAGGCAACTGCAACTTGATTTTGATTGATGTTCAAAACAAAAATATAAAGAGTGAGGCAGAGCGATATCGCCAATAGAACAAGGGAGCAAACTGTTTCGCGCTTAATTCTCATAACATCGGAAAATTCTTTGTTCTTATACACTTCTCGACATGAGTAGAAGGAGGTTGCGATGGAAATAATAAGCGAAACGGGGATAAGTGCCGTATTACCCGCCAGCAATTCATTGAATGTACCAATAATAAGGGGCAAAATCATTATGAGGAGATGTAATAATCCCTCATAAAAATCCTCATATAAACATTTTTTCATAAAGACCCTCTTAATAGAATAATAAACGTGAGGAATGACTTATGGCACGAAAGCAATCCGCAAAAATCAAAACACGTTTATTAATTATACTACAAAAGTTCAAGTTTTGCAATAGGTTCTTGAAAAGTTTTTGTACATTCTCGAAAAAATTATGCTTTTTGCAATTTTTCCAAAGCATCGAATATTTCTACTGTACTCCATCAAACAAGTTAATATAACATATGCTAAACAATATACCCTTGATATTAGAGTTTTTCCCTTGCTTACCAATAATATTACTTGTTAAGTGCATTTCTTATTCAGACACACAATTTTGGTGATTGTTTTCACGATTTTCTTTTAAATCAGTAACATTTGCGCCTTCCTTTTTTCTTCGATTTCTCGTCTTTGGCGTCGGTCGATTGTTGGCATTTTCTTTCCGTCGTTGCTGTCGATTTTACTTTGGAAAATGTTTGCGAGACTGCGGAACAATCTTATTACGGACACCGCGCTGACTGTACTTTTGCTCGGAGAAGAAGTCGGCGATCCGGTCGGCGGATTTTGGTTCTGATTGTTCGTGGAAGTGCGGTCGGACGATGTGTATTTTCTCGGAGGTTCGACTTCACTTGAAGCGCCGCCGCTTGTGTGAAGTCTCATTGCTTCACGAATGATTTCGTTCTTGATGCTCTTGAATTCCTTGATCTCCGATAGAGGTATTTTAGGTGGGAGATCGCTGGTATAGGTTTTCAGTATGTCATATTTTTTCTCATACCAAAGGTTATAAAGCTCAGCGATACGCCCGTCTTGTGCCAGCTCATCCACAATAGAATCTATTAGAGCTTTCACATCTTTTTGAAGATATCCGTACACCTTTTTTGCTTTAGTCTTGCTCAACCTTTCCGATAGTTCTATGAGTTTTTGTTCAATGATCGGGTTCTCATAAGTACCTTTGGATATGCGTTCTATTATATCTTCAAGCATAGATTTCCAATCCTTTTTCAGCTCATTTCTTTTCTCGGTTTGCTCTCGGTAGATATGTTCAAGCTCGTCCTTGAAAATATCTTGGCCGAGTGCTGAGCGCATTTGCATTACACCTTTCTGCGTTAGAAAGCCGACGCCCGGCGTAGCCGAATATGCTATGAGATGGATGTGGGGATGGTGGCTTTCATTGTGGAAGGCAGCGTACCATTTCAGATCGGACAGGGGGATTCTCAATGCCTCGGAAAGTTCCTTTGTATGCTTGCGAAGTGTGTCCTTCCACTGTGCCGCATTGTTGTATCCAAGTCGCTCGGCATCCTCTCGACGAAGTGAGACAATCATAGTCCAGAAGTTACCCGTGTGTCGGTTCATTTCGTCAGACACATGTGAGAGAATTATCTCGGTATCATTGTCGGTAAATAGGCCATGAGAGCCTTGCATTTCCACTCTCGGACGCGTGGCAATATAGTCGGCATAGGTAGAATTATTCATCACACGTGGGGCGTTATCTTCAAGAACTCTTGATATAAACTCCGAGGCATTTTGGACGGTCGGATTGGCAACAAAGTCTTCGTATTCGAGCATCTGAATGCTGTCCGGGAAGGTGTCAATTATCTCAGCAATGAGCTTCTTTTGGTTCTTGGTAGAGGGATCAAATTTCTTTGAGTCATCGCAAAATTCAACGCCGTCACGCTTGGCAATGTACAGAGCAAGCCCGCCGATGTTTTTCTTGTCGGTGGGCTTATAGTATTTGAATTTGGTAACTAACTTTGCCATTTTACTGCCGTATCAAGAGATAAAGTACCGTTGATGCGTTTGATTTCTTCCTCGCAGTCACCACGCAATTTTACGAGAGCATCCTGCGGTATTTCATGGGTTGCCGCCATGACATTCATGAGCATTCCAAGCTCGACGGCGATGCGATAAAGGTTGCGGTTGTGACGATTTTCGCTGTCTCGCATGATGCTTTTCATTGTAGATATTACGATGTTGGGAAAGTAATTTTGATTGCGCTCGGAGGCAACGTAGCCACCGTAAAACTGTACCGATTTCTCTATAAACTCGCTGATACTCGAGCAATTATCCTGTTCATACCATTGCCGAGCAATATCCAAAGACGATTCGTGAATATACAACGCAAATTTCTTCTTTTTGTCTTCGCTTCTTTTTTCTTCCAAATGACCAACTCCTTTCTTTGGGGTTTGACGCCTGACTTGACCCACGCCAAAAACCTTATAAAATAAAGGAGTGTAGGCTATTCGACCCACACTCCTGACTCCACGGGGCGAAAATTGACCCATAGATTTTTTTGACCCTGAAAGCCTTAATCCCCTTGTACTGTCGGCTCTGCCGGCAGATGTGATTCGGGGCGGGGCGGCTTGCTGACCCAGACCCTTTCTCCTGCTTCAAAATCGAAGCATCGCAATCCCTCGATTATTGCCTACATACCTCCCATGGTTATACCTTCATCCTCGCCGCTTTCTTCTTCAGAATTTGCGAGTTGTTCCTCAGCCAATTCATCTTCGGTCAAAGGTCTGAATGAGTCCTCATCGGGTACAAGGGCAAGAGTTCGATTGTTATCCCATCGCATATGGATATTGTCGCAGTCATCGATGTAGTCTACCGTTCCTCTCGTTCCCTCGGGGACGGGAGCATACGGATCATTCATGTGGATCAAGTAAAGCCTTGTTCCGGGGGGATATTGCTTTCGATGTTGTTCTGCCTGTCTGTACAAGCGTTCGTAATCTGTCATACGTTGTTCCTTTCGTCATTGGTTTAATATCGCCACAGGTGGCTCAAAAACCGTCCACGTTGGCTTTTGGCGGCTCGGGTCGGGTTGTTGCCTCTCCAATCCGCTTCCCGCCTCAAACGGGCTTATTTTCGGCCTTGGGCTTGGGCTTTGCCAAATCGGTTTTGTTTTTTCTTTCGAGGAAAAACTGAACCTTTTGAGGGACAGTTTTCTCATAGAGGGAATTGACCAGCTCAGTCAGCTCTCCGTCAAGTGTCTTTCCTTTTTCATCGAGGAAGACCTTGAGGGCTTCGAGCTTGTCTTCATCGTAGGATATTTGGATATTTATGTTTCTGACCATGCGTTAAGCACTCCAAATCACATCGACATTTCCATGCCCATTTCGGAGCCTTCATCCTCGTCTTGCTCAGCATCCTCATCGAAGTCATCCGACTCGTCATCGTTGTCAAAATCATCGTCGAAGTCATCGGTTTCTTCTTCGTCGAAGTCATCCTCGGCAAGGTCAGATTCTTCTTCCTCTACCTCGTCATCGACAAACTCGGTATCGTCGGTTTCTTCAAGGTTCTCATCGGTCAGATCTTCTTCGCCGTCAAGGGTGTTATCATCCTCTTTTTCGGTAAGGTCTTCCTCATCGACGGGATCCTCATCATCGAGCTCGTTCTCATCGCCGTAGACCTCGTCCTCTCCGATCTCTTCCTCGGTGTTGTCCTGTGCTTCGCGCTCGGTCAGATCTCTTTCAATCTCGTTCTCGATGAGTCCGATAACGAATTCCTTCTGTGTCATGTTGTTTCTGTGAAGATAGTCCTTGATTCTCTGAAACAGATCTTCGGGTACCTGAAATGCCAGTGTTCTCATTTTTTCCATAGTAATTTCCTCTTTCTCATGATATTTAGGGTGAAGTTCATCTTCGACAGCAAGAGAGATAAACTCTGCCATCGTCATTTCATGGGCGTTCAAATATTCTCTGATCTCCGCGTGAAGGTCAGCATCGATCTTTACGGTAATGCCTTTCTTATCAGTTGCCATTTTCCTTATTCCTTTCTAAATAGTTTCGAATGGTATTGGCCAAGAGCTCTGTTACCGAAATGCCTTGCTCCTTGGCTTTTTGGGCGAGCAATTCTTCATACTGCTCGGGGATGAGTATTTCAAATTCCATGCGGTTCCTCCAGGTTACATTTGCATATCATACTCTGCAGTACTTGTTATCTCAAATCCTCTGTATCTCATGTGTCTCTCCTTGTTCGGTATCGGTATTGACCCATCTGTTGTAATCGCTTTCGGACACGTGACCTGCCAGCATAAACGAGAAGTCACATAGTCTTTGCGGATCGCAACCGCTGACGGCAACTTGAAGCCCGTAGAAGCCTTCAAAGATTCGTTCCACCTTGGCACCGAGAACATCAGCCCAATCCCGTCGACCTTCCTCGGTCAAGGTGTTCTGATTCAGTTCAGTGATGGTGGCAAGGTCATGTTCTTCATCGTTGTCCACCAGATGGACGTCTTCAAGCCCGCATCCCATGAGGGAGAATACCGTCATGATCTTTTCTTGGGATGAGGTGTCTTCCGGAACTTGATCGAGGTACGAGGTGATTTGTATGCAGTCCTCGGTTGCCACGATCTCGTCGATTTCCTCACGGGATTCCAGTTCTTCCAGCAACATGCTTCCGATTCCGTTGTTGGGGGTAACGGTCACATCGAAGTGTTCCTTGATATCGTCAAAGCCGATGATCCAAGTTCCTTTGTCGGTTTGACCGAAACGCCCCTTGATGATGCTGTCGGCAATTTCCTTGATCTCGTTTTTCAGTTGCTTCTTGGCGTTGGGATAATAGGCGGAGTATCTCGCGTATGCGTACCCTGCGCTATCAACGAGAATACCGTCATCTCCATCCTCATCCAAGACGAGAAGAGAGCAGCATCTTCCGCGCTCGTCGGTTCCGAGATTATGAGTCTGATCCTCAATAAAATCGGTGTACTCCAAGAGGTTTTCGGAAAATGCCTTATACCGATAATGGGGCAGAAGAATAACACCTTCAACGACGAAGGTGTCAGGCTCACCTATCGATGTTGCCTTATTGTTAAATACAGCTTTTCCTTTCACGTTTTCACCTCCTTCTTACATTTTCATGGTGAGCGCATCCGAGTCGCTCGGTGTAATCTCTTGGCCTTGAAGCCAATTTAGCAGATAGTTGTTGCGCTCGGTTTTGGTCTCGACAAGTGCCAGACCGCTTTCTTCCACACCCTCTGCGAAATCGGCAAGATCGTATCGCTTGACGGTCTCACCGTCTCTTTCATACACATTGACCTCGTAACAGTCAAAGTCAACTTCAATTGCAGCCGTGATCCTGTCATCGACTGCCATGGCCTTGGCAAGAGACGAAAACAGAACTTCGTTTATCACGGTCGTTCCGCTCACGCCGTAGTACTCGTAGGCGAGTGTATCGAAGGAGTGATCAAAGTGTCCGTTTCGAATGATGTCGGAATAGATTCGACCCGAATCATACAGCGTCAGTTGCTCGGAAGAGGTGAAACAAAAGCTCTCATCACTATCGAAAAAGCGGAACACCGCAAAGCCGTCTTGAGGGAACTCGGATATGTCGGGCTGATCGGTATCGATTGCAAGCTCCTTGCAAAGCGCTTCAAGATGGGATACGATTTCCTCGTCTATATCCCGCCCCTGTGCGGCGAGAAGTTTCTTCAAGGTGTCGTATTTCGGATCGTCAAGATTCCATTTCTTTTCTGCCATAATGTCTCCTTTCTATGAATACAGATTTTCAAATTGTTCCCGTTCCCGCTCGGAGAAAATCACCCCGAACGCAGAAGAGATGTTGTCCAATAGGTCGTTTTCCTCGGTCCGGTTCAAAAAGCATTCGGCATAGGTCTGATAGAAGCCTTCCTCGCTTTCTTTGCCTACAAGACACGAGATGTAAATGGTTTTTGCTTGGGATATTTCGGTGCGCGAGAGACCGTTTTCTTCAAAGGTAACGGTGATTAGATCGAGCCGGTCATCGTATTGTTCCATTTGTTCTCGCTGTTCGGTGGGAAGCTCGTTGTATACCATGTCGTAATCGATCATATCTGTCACCCCGCCACCCGACATCCATCCGAACAGGGCAAGAGTGGCGATCAGTGGAAGAAGAACGATAAATAGTGCGATTCCGATTACATACAGCAAAAATTTGCGACCTTTCTTATCTCCGGCAAGGATTTGAAGCACCTTAAGTGCTATCTTGCCTAAAGTAGCCCAAATTGCGGTAACACACCTTCCTTCTGTGTTGCATTATCTGCCGCCAGCATTGCCAAAGAGCTTCGCCTTATACTCGGGTGCGATTACCTGAAGGAGATATCTCTCGTTGCCGCATTTGAAAAGGCAAGTTCCTCGCTCGGGAAACTTAATCAGCTCATACTCCGACTGTTCAAGCTGCAGGGTGTCCATGAAATCCTTGGGATTGATATTTCCCGCGTTGAACAGAAACTGATGTGTGGGGATGGAGAACAGCGGCTTTGTCAGCTCCTTAACCTCGGGCAACAAAAAATCCTCAATATTCTGACTTGCCAGAATGATCGAGGACTCCTTTTTTCTTACACGCTTCATTGCGTTGCGGATATATTCTATTGCGGTGCGGTTAGTGAGGAAGAGATAAAACTCGTCAATGGATGCGACTGTATGACCCTTGGTAAGAAGCTTGTGATTCATGTAGGACAGAATGTTAAAAAGCATCGCATCCTTGAGCTTCTTGTTAGCCTCCATAAGCCCCTTTACGCCAAAGACCAGGAAGCGGTCATCGGTGATATTGGTGTGTCCGTTGAAGAATTTGCTTTCCGCGCCTACGCACATAGAGTTCAGCCCAAGGCAGAGTTCGCGGAGCAGATCCTCGGTAAAGAGCGACTTTGAGCCCGCCTCATACTTTTGGTATTCGCTTTCCACAAGTGCATAAAGGTCGGACATGACGGGATAGTCGGCGGCCTTCATCCGGTCGTAGTCGGTGTGGTCGGTGATGTCAAATTTCGTATAGAGCTTTGACAAAAGGATTTCGAGGGCATCGACTTGCGCATCGTTAAAATCCTTATAGGTTCTGAAAAAGTCCTTGAGATAGGAGATGTGCTGTGACAGTCGGGTTGCCTTTCGGAATGCTTCGGGTGCATCCTCTTCTACATCTGCCGCATTTTCGCTCCACTCCTTGGGTTCAAGGGGATTGATGATATACTGACCTGACATGAGGTCAATATAACAGCCGCCGAGGTTGTTGCACAGATCCTCATATTCCTGCTCGGCATCAAGGGATATGACCGATTTACTTGCCATTCGGAGATTGCAAAGCAAGAGCTTCAAGAGATAGGATTTGCCCTGACCCGAATTTCCGAGTATGAGGATATTTGAGTTGGTCTTATCGTCCGCACGTCTGAAAAAGTCGACGATAACGTTTGTACCGAACTTGTCCTTGCCTATATAAAAGCCGTTAGGGTCGGTCTTACCCGAATAGTTAAACGGGTAGCAGTTTGCCACCGATGAAGCGGGTAGGACACGCTCAAACTGTGTGCCAAAGGCGTTATATCCGCAAGGCATGCAGGAAATGAAGCCCTCTTTCTGACGAAGGAAGAGCCTGTCTACAGACAGCTTCTCTCTCGTCATCTCCATTGACACGTCGGACTGAAGCTCCTTGAGTTTATCAAGGCTGTTTGCCGACAGCTCTATGAAGACAGCGCAATGCAGAAGAGGCTCTCTGTTCTTGCGGAGCTCGGCAAGAAGCTCCACCACGTCACCAAGATTTCCTTCGCCCGATACCATTTCCTCAATGTCATTGGAATTGGCGAGCATCTTGTTCTTTCTGCTTGCGTTTTGTACTATGCGGTTCTGTTCCATACCGTCAACGTAACGTGTATACATGTGGAGCGTAACCGCTTCTTTGTCACCGAAACGGGCGAGGATTGCCTGGTCCGCGGTCGTGGGCGGATATTCCTTTATTGCCCATACGCTTCGGTAACTGTCACCGCATATAAAATAGTCGGTGTAAAACTTTATGGTAGACGGCACCGCCATGTCAAAGAAGTCTTTGACGTAGGCTTCGCTGTGTGCCGCAGTTCCGGGGAGTAGTTCTTTTGAAGACATATTATTTCTCCTTTCTCGTTAGTCGGGTATGATCCATTTCTTTATAAGTCTCTCGCCGTCGATATCGTCTATAGGTTCTTCCACAAGATGACCGAAGTATCTTGACAGAAATCTTTTTATATCGTCTTTGGTCGCTCTCTTGCAATCAAAGCCCTGGTCGTTTATCTTCTTTTCAAGACGGTTGAGTGTGGCGAGTGTCTGCTCGTTTGCCGTGTGAGGTATTCGGTAACAGAACATAAACTCACGGGCGGTTGACATCTGCAACTGGATATCGTCAAGGAACTTGATATCTCTGCGCAAGAGGAGCTGAACCTTGAGATTGTTTTCCTTTTCTGCTTTCTTAGCGAGAGACAGCTTGTTGTATTCAAAATTCTCGCGGGCATCCGAGCAGATTATCTCAATGTCGGGCTGAACCGACAGAAGCTGCATAAGGTGCTGTATCTTTATAGCTATGTTTGCTTCCGACAGCACGGATATGTTGGTAGGCTGTACCAAGAAATATACAAGCTCGCCGTGCGACAGAGTCTGCAATCCGTTGCGTGAAAAGTGGCTGATGCCTATAAGCTCTGCGGTTGACTGTTTTCCTTTAGCCATTTCGTTTCTCCTTCCATTCAAAGTATTGTTGTGTTCCAACAAAATATTTCCAAGCTCTGGTGATATAATCAAGCACCGAGCTGTCTTCAAGTCTTATGGTCAGGAATCCGAAAACAAGAGTTATCGTGGCTGGCAATATAAATCCAAGTTTTGCCCATGATACCACCGAAATAGTAAGGGCAACTCCAAGGATTATAATGTCCTTAAGATTCCAAAACCAAAGCTTGACCGATGTCCTCATATTTTGAGGGTAAATATACTGTTTCTTCATTTTGCTCTCCTTACTTTTTTGCAATGGCTCTGCCGATATTAATGACAGACGTTGTGGTGTGTACCGCGCTCATAGCGTTTACTCTTATGCTTGTATCAAGTCCGTACTGTTGAGCTATTCGAGGCACTTCGTTTGCCGACAGCATAACACCGAGACCGAGAAGCATATGAGTTTGCATTGTCATCAAACCAAGAAGCATGAGAGTGGTCTGCATAAAGGTCGTAAAGCAGATCGCTATAACCTGTTTACACCAACCCGTAAAGCCCTCGGTGTATCCTCTCGGGAGGCTGAACATATGAAGGCTTCCGACGGCTATCTGTGTAAGCAGAATACCGCCGCGCTTGATGTTTGAGAAAAAGCATTTTACAACACAATACGCCGCACATATAAGCATAATAAGACTTAACAGCGGACTAACCGATGGCATACTTATAGGTTTGAACAAATACAAGGCATTCTGTGCCGCTTCTTGGAGCGAAAGGTTCATCTTGATAACGTCCTGCGCCAAGTCCTTGACAAAAGTATTCTGCAAAGTAACACAGAATCTGAAAAGCTCCACGGGTACTGTCGTAAAGAGGTTGACGGCAAAGAGTCCGTAAATAAACGGCATAATCTGCTTTTTTATATTAAGCCGACCCATTGATTGGTATTCTATGGCGATGTCAAATACCGCTACAACAAGACCCGCCACAAACAATCCCCATCCGAAAAGTGAAAAGAATTCAAGGGCGGATTTGACCCAAAGAAGGTCAAACAGATTAGCTCCTATTTCGGTCATCATTGAGAAAAAGTCAGCGGCGGCATCATACACGAGTGTGTAAAGCCAAGTCATAAACTTTCCCCATATACTGTCGGTAACCATTTCCCAAGCAGAAGCGAGAGCCGAACTTATGGCATTTCCAATGCCGTCAATCAGATCCGAGATCCAATCAAACATTTCGTTTCTCCTTTCTTATTGAAGGCTCGCCCTTATGGACGAGCCTTTGTTGTTTTGGTCATCAGAAGCCAAGAATGTTCCAGATGTACATGGGACAAGTCAGCGAGAAAATAAGGGTTGCCAAAAGAATGGCGGGAGGTCCCCATTCAAACTGACCGTGCTTTCGGTAATCGAGGTATGCGGTGGCAACCTTCACGAAGAAGAGGACGGCGAGAATAACGTCAATTACGGGGAAAACCACCTTGTTGACTACGTCCTTGATCTGTCCTCGGGCGGCCAACCACGTTTCCTCGACAGCACCTGCAACGTCGCCCGTCTCGGTGGCGAACACCGAAACAGCGAACATCGAGAGCAAGAGAATGAGCATCAGAGAGATGAGCAAAAGTTTCTTAGTCGATTTCATAGTTTACAATCCTTTCTGTCAAATAAGAGTCATAATGGTGTAACGGGATATATTTCACGGGAATTCCTTGCTTCATGGCGATTTTGATCTCGTCATTCATGCCTCGGCTGATCGTTTCGCCGAAGTACCAAAGCTCGTCGCATTCCGAAAGCAAAGAAAGTCCGGCGTTGATGCCGAACTCTCTGTCTTTGGCAATGTTGTCATCGAGGAATTGCGTGAAATAGATGTGAGGCGCAATGGGGATGAACCCGAATTCTTTAACCACGTATTCGCAGTAACATCGCGCCATGTGAATGTTTTGGGAAAGATCTCCGCGAAGTGCGGAACAAATATAGATCTTCTTCATGTTAACCTCCTACGTAGAAGTCATCGTACATCGTGCCGCTTACCGTCATATTGTTCGTATTTACTACCGTTCTGATCATCCCCACGGGAGTCCAACAGTCGCTTACTGTGACCGATACGGTGTATTCGCCATCGGGAAACCAGACGGGAATAAAATGAACGGGGGAATTTGTATTGGAGTACGGACTTTCAACGAAGGAAAAAACACCGCCACTTTCTTCAAGGACAGCAAAATAACCGTCGGCTGTTGAATACTTGAATTCGGGGAAAGTAACGTATGCGGTTTGTGCATCGGTATATGCGATAGCATCTCTCGTGGAATAGACGGAGGCAGTTAGATCAAGGACAACTCCGTATCCGGATTTGATAGACCAGTCACCGTCTTTGAACACTGCGGTTGTAACCGAGCTGTGAGGCTCGAAGTTTATCTCGCAAGATATTTGGGCAGTATACTGCATCAACACGATCTCCCCGTTCTCGCAGATCCATTGTCTCCACGTTGCGGTTTCGTCAGTTTCCGAGGGGGCAGAAACAATGCCGAAGGCAGAAGGGGCATTGCCATAGTAGGTGTTGTCCGGTTGAGATTGCAATTTACCTATGACCAATACGGAAAAGAAATCGCTGTTGTCACTTTTATCTTTTTCGTACTCGTTTCCGTCAATCGTAGCTTCGCAATAAACTGTCACCCCATTGAGACCGTCCGGTACATCCCACTTGAAATAAACCAAGTTTGAGCCATTTGCAGGAACTACAAAGTCTTCCCATGTCTGCGAGGACAGTATAGTCTTACTGCCACCTGAATAATAGTAAGCTATAAAGGATACAGCATATTCAGCATCGATAAGCGCATCCGTGTCGCTATCATTGTACACGTTGAAGCTTGAAATAACCGTTGTGTTTTCTCTGTAGGAGGCGTTTGGTGCCCTTCCTTCCACAGATAGTTCATGCGCTTTGGATATGACCTCAACCGACATTGAAACCTTGTTATTGGTTGAGTCTGTCTCGTCATATCTGTTTGACCAGTTAATGCGTATCGCCACTGTGTGTGTGCCTATATCCTCACCTACGTCAATATCGAAATACACGTATTCAATACCGTATGCGGCAAAGTCCACGTATTGGGTATCTACCACCGATCCGTCATAAAGAAGCTGCACGGGTATATCCGTGTAACCGTTTTCTCTATCCCAGTTATCGGTTCTTGCTGAGATTGAAAGCGTGTTGTTTATCTCGATTTCGGTATCCATGGTAAGACCGGATATGGAAAACTCATAGTTATCCTCTTGCCAAACCGCATAAAGGGTTATATCGGCATTATCTGAGTAGGTATCTCCCGACGAATAATCGGCAGATGTTGCCGAGGCGGAAGTCGCCCATCCGAGGAAGGTGTGCTGATTTCTTGTGGGTTCGATATATGAAAGTGTCAGATCGACGTCTTCATACTTTGTCTGATCCGAGGGTGCATCGCTTCCACCGTTGGCATCGTAGGATACGGTATAGGTCTGTGTTTCGGTTGGCGGATCGACGGGAGTATCAATGATGACCTCATCTTCTTCCCAAACGGCATACAGGGTGACATCCGCATCGCTGCTGTAGGTGTCGCCCGAAGCATAGTATACTGTCGATGACCAACTGTACTTGGTCCAGCCGAGGAAGGTATAACCGCTATAGGTCGGCTCGCGATACGATAGGGTAAGATCCATTCCTTCGGTTTTGGTCTGACTTGCGGGAGCGCCGCTTCCACCGTTAGCATCGTATGTTACCGTATAGGTTTCGGCTACGGGCTCATCCGGTTCGTCGGGAACGACCTCTACCTCATCCTGCTCCCATACAGCATAAAAATATTTGGCGCTGTTATAGGTGTAGGTTTCGCCCGCCTCATACAATGCATAGGTCGATGATGGACTTGTGTTCCATCCAAGGAAGGTGTAACCGTCTCGTGTCGGTATGGCATCGGAGAGAGCAAGGTCGATCCCGTACCACTTGGTCTGCGGATCGGGTGCATTCTCGCCGCCGTTGGCATCGTATTCGATAGAATAATGGTTTAGGGTATACTTAAAAACGATGTCGATCTCACGTTCATCGTGATAGCTTTCTTCGATATCTTCCCAAGTTGGCGAATGATAGGTCGAGGTATAGCTGTCCTCGGGCAGATTGGGAATGGAATCGAGCAACGACCACGCAAAGGTTCCCGATACTGTCGCAGAGTATTCGGGGTTCAATGTGTGGCTACTTATATACCGCTTGGAGGTGGAAAAAGAGGAATCATAGGTCAAGTTTAATGTGCTTGACGAATAGAGCGATTCGTTTCCGTCCTGATCTACCGTGATGTGCTTCACGTTTGCCACACATGTGTGAGGATCAAAGTTGACCGTAGCGTTGTAGGTGTCGGGGCTTAGCAGTTTGGTAAACTTCGCGCCGATCTGCGTGTAGTATGAACGACCACCGTCGTATGAGGTAGAGCCACTCATTGAGGTCATCTCCGCGCTCACCATCATATGCCATGGAAAGTCGGAGCTTACCGCATCATAGCCCCACATTCGGACACCGTCGGTGAAGTATTCTCCTGCGGGGCCAAACATGTCCAAGGTTTTCAGCAGAGTTCCCGAATCATTGTCAACAAACTTTGTTATGATTTCCTTATCCGTTCCCTGTGCATCGTAATAATACACGGTTGAGCCGTCGGGGAATTCTTCGGCACTGACACCGAGCGAGAGCAGAAGGGAGAGCATGAGGAGGGTGGCAAGGACTGCCAAAATGTTTCTTTTCCGCATTATCCCTCACCCCCTTGATTGAACTCGGTTATGCCTTTGTAATATGCGGGAATGATCTGATTGACCGAGATATCTACGCCAAACGCAGTTACAAGACTTTCCTGCAAGGCATCGAAGCTTGCGGCGTTATTTGTCACAGTATCGATCAAAAGATCGATGCCGTCGGCTCCGTATTCGGTGTCCGCAATATAGGCACAGTAGAGAAGCTGTGCCAGTCGGATGTCAAAGGATGAGGCGTTTTCCTCGGTCATTCGGTACACGATGGTGTGAAGATAGGCTTCGAGGTTGCGTTCATGAACCTCATCGCTGTTCTGCGCGAACCATGCAGAGTAGATGCAATGGCTTTCATGTTCGTTTGTCCACGCAAAATCCACGTGCGGCTTCACGTCAAAAAACAGCACTTTTACGTCGGCAGAGGATAGCGATTCCTCAAAAAGAAAAGCGAACTCATCGTCGCGGTAAAGCCCGAAGGTCGAGCTTATCTTTCGCGAGAGTTCGCTTTGGGCATTCTTTTCGGGAGAAAAACAGGTGGTCAGCTTATCCATAAGCTCGTCGGACGAGTAGTTTCCGAAACGGTCATAGTACCGAAAATAGAAACGCTGAACGAGGGTAATGGATTCCTCGGAATACCCTCGGTCGGCAAACTCGTTGACAATGACAATAAGGTTTTCTCTGACTCCTGTGTAGTCGGGCATCTCTACGCTTTCCGTAAGGATGTTTCCGTCCTCGTCGGTGACGATATCGCCGTTCTCGTCCACCAAGGGGATCTGTTTGTCCGCGCTCTTGATAACGTCCATAATGTTTTCATCGAGCAAGGGCTGTCGTTCCTCGCTGATCTCGGTGTCACCGATGATGGGAGGGACCCGGTATTCTTCGGTTTCCGTGGTTTCTGTCTCGTCATCGGGCGGTTTCGGCGACGGCGGCTTTCCAAAAAGAAGCCACCCCGCGAGAAGCGCGATTGCCACGATAATGGGAGCAATAATGAATATTTTGTGCTTCATGTTTGTTCCTTTCTTTATTTTGTTTTGTAGTAGCTGGTTGCGGTGAGGGGGATTTCAAGATCGGCGAATGTCTTTCCGTTCCACCTCACCGCAAAAATGGCGGTATAGTCCACCTTAACACCGAAACCGTTTCCGGACAGTACGGTCACGGTAGGTCGGCTCATGGTGCAGTCACCGCTTGGGTAAACGAATTCATGGGTGTATTCGTCGGGAAAGCCAAGGACGGTATATGCGCCGTCCTCGAGAGTATCCCAATCGATGCCCATGGCATAGGTATCACCCTGTTTGATGGCATGAAACATCTCCACAGCATAATCGGAGATATATCCGTCAAGCTTGGCTTCCACGTCGTTCTTCTGAAATTGGATCTTACCGAGAAGTCCCATATACAGGAGAATGACCGACAGAAGCATTGCCACGAACACCACGATTACGCACGGGAAGATGTATGCCTCACCTTTTTTGTTCTTCAGCGGATTCATGTGCCACCTCATTTCCAGTACACACGGGAGATTCCCGTAGCACTTGCTTTGATGTTTACACCGTGTATGGCCTCACCAAAGCCGAGGAAATTTATGCTGTAGGTGAGGGTGCATTGTATCTCGTCGCCGAGTTGCACCTTGCCTGATGCATCGTAGAGCTGACTCCCGTCGAAGGAGCAGACGAAGGCGATGCCCATCTTATCCGACAGTTCCTGCACGTAGCTGTCAATGTCGGTCGTGCCTTGCTGTGAGGCATATTCTGCAATGCGGTCTGCAGCAGTCTTGACATTCTGATTCAGAGCCACAAGCGACACCATATTCACAGCAAACAAAAGGACAAAGGACACGATGAGGACAGTGACTGCCAGGTCTACGTATCCCTCACCGCGTTTTCTTGTTAGCAATTTTCTCATGTCATAAGACCTCCCAGCGAAGAGATAAGCACCTGACCGATGACTGCAACATATATCAGCATAAAGCAGATAAGAAGTACCATGGAGAGTTTTCTGACGCGCTTGGGTGCTTTGTCTACCTCGGCCTTGAGGTTCTGTCTTTGATAGTCCGAGAACTTGAGTACGAGAGAACCCCAATATACGGCGGTATCATCGCCGCGAATCACGCTTATAAGGCCTCTTGTAATATCCGAAAGCATTGCCGAGCCGACTCTGGATTCAAGTCGTGTCAAGGCAACCTCATAGTTGCCCGAGCGCATATCCGCGACTGTGATCTCAAGCTCACGACGAAGCTCGGGTCCGGCACTGTCCTTGTAAGCATCAAGGATACCGAGAACGTCACGGTTGTGGATGAGGGTCTTTTCGATGGTCGACACAAGACGGGGGAGCTCGTATTCGATCTTACTGCGCTTCTCCTTGATACGGTTGCTCACCTTCTTGGAGTTGTTATAGTACAGAAGCACCGCGCAAAAAACAATCAAAGCGGCTATAGGCTTGGAAAAGAAAAAGACGGGAATGGCAAACACCCCGATAAACAATGCCTTGACGATATTGTCGGCAACGTACATTTCGGGTGTCATATTCATATCTGCCGTCTTGAGGTCAGCGTCGAGTTGCATTCTTTTGTATTCATTGAGCCTTATTTTGCCCGATATCCAGTTGGCGAGCTCTCCGAGCCATACTTCAAGGGGATTGGTCTTTCGGTTTTGCTTTTTGCCGAGATTGTGTGTGGCCTTGGATACGGCGTAGGACGGAACTCTCATCACGTCAAAGAGAATAAGAGCAATGCCCAATGCCGCAACCAAGGCAACGATAATGGGAATCAACATAGTCTCGTTTCACCTCACTTTCTGTATTCGATGGGCTTTGTAAACTTGGTCATAAGAATGTAGGTCACAAGGATTGCCATTCCGCAGACGGCAAGGATGATCTTACCAAGGGTGGTAAACATAAGGGCATGATACCAATCCTTATTGAGAATATATAAAAGCGGGATATTGGCAACTACCATTCCCGCCATCATATAATACTCAATTCTCGCCGCACCGAGCATGGCTTTGATCTCACCGTTTGCCAATCTCACGTCTGTCAGCTTGCCAACAATGGGCATCAAGGTGTCCTTTAGGGTTCGGTCATCCTGACAGGCAATGAGTGTGTCACACCATTCCTTGAAGATCGAGTTATTGACCTTTTCCTTGAGGTGCTTGATGGATTGCTTGATATTGGCGGAGATCATCATGTTCTCCGCAAGGAAGCCCGCGAAAATATCTTTCACAGGGGGCTTGAGGTATTCGATGTTCTCCCTCACCGCCGTCACGATATCGTCGTTGCGGATATATGAGGTGGTTATGATTGACAGCGCCGTTTCCAGATCCTCTTGGATATGGCTCTCGTAGTAGTTGATCGTCCGCTTGGCATAACCGAACGGGATCATGGCAAAGGCAAGAGCCAATACGGGAATAAGGAACATATTGTCGATGGCTATGGCAACCACACATCCTACCACCATAAGCAACAAAGAGGCGGCGCAGGCTACAGCGAACTGATCCCCCTTTCCCGTCTTTTCAAGTGCATCTCTTATGCGGTCAAGCTCTGCGGTAAGGTTTCGGGATTTCTTCCGTCCTTTCGCAAGGAGGACTTTCTCTCGCAGTGACGGTTCATTGGAAGACAAGCGAGTGAGGTCGTTTGTGATGATGTCGGGAGTTAAGTCGAGCAACAAAACGATACCGATGGTTGCTACGATAAAGCAGAGTAAATATACAAAGGTCATGTTTCACCTTCTTTCAAAAAAATAAGACGAGCTGTTAAACTCGTCTTGATGGTTTGTTATTGAGATACTTGACTTTTGTCGCAAAAAGGAGTACAATAGTCGGTGGATACCACGGTATCCCAGAGGAAAGCCATAAACGGTGGCGGTTGCTCCTTCTTTCCGGAAGGAGAATCTTACTCCTTCCGAGTTTCACAAGGAAGGAGTGGTGCCTATGAACTCTCATTCGCACCTTTGTTATTATGGTAACATACGAGGCATTATTTGCCTTTGCAATGGTACTTATAACCCTTGCGGCTCTTTTTATGAACCGCAAATAATACAAAAAGATAACCGCCTCACTTCCACATAAGGCGGTTATCTTTTTAACACGCTATGAGGGAGCAACCGTCATCGGCTCTCCTCTGCCTTTTCATTATACTATCTTTTTGTCTGTTTGTCAATACTTTTTTGCATTTTTGCGGTTCGCGTTGAGGGAACCGTTTTTTATTAGCCTAAAAAAGCATCCAAAACATCTTTTGGCACGCCGCAACGGGTCAAAAGCATACAGAGATGTTCAGAGGGCGGGGTCACTTTGACGAAGTGACCTTCGATGAGATATTTTCCGTCTTTGCACTCGTTGTTTGTAATCTCGTAGCGATACAGACATCGATATTCGGTCTTGCCGTCCGGCGTAACAGCGCATTCCGAAATGTCCATGATCTTTCTTGAGTTGTCCTCGCACTTGTGAGCAAAGACAACAAGCGGAAAGGCTTGGCGAGACTGCGCCAGTGACACCTCCATGCCAAGTTGGAATCGCCTTTGACAAAGCAGAGAGATACGTCCGTGTGCCGACTCTGCAGGTCCCGAGTGTACGGTGGTGACAACGGTATGTCCTGTCAGAGAAGCTTCCACCGCTGAGTTCGCCTCGGCATCTCGAATCTCTCCGACAACTACAATATCGGGGTCGAATCGCAGGGCGGCTACTACGAGATTTTCTTGGCTGATGTTATAAGCCGCATTCTCACTTGGACGAGATAAGGTGTGTACAACGTTGTTCTTCACGTCACCAAGTCTGTTTCGGCGAACGAGAAACAACTCACGGGCTCCCGATTCAATGCTGTAGATTCGCTTTTCATCGGGAATGCTTGTTAGCAAGGCATTAAGGAGTGTTGTCTTTCCCGAAGAGGTTCGACCTGCCACTACAAGTGAAACGCCGTAGCGAATACACATTTCAAGGAAACTGACCATTTCCTCGGTAGCCATCCCACTGTCGATGAGACATTGTCTGTCCACCCTTTGAGGGTGAAGCAGACGGATCGATACAGCAATGCCGCAATCTTCGTCGACAATGGGTGTTTTGAGGGCGGTGATTCGAGTGTTGTTGGGAAGGTGTCCTTGTGCGATAGGCGTGGCGTTGTCAATAATCATTCCGCTGTGGTGCAGAAGTCTTTTGACAATATCTACGGCATGCTGTGGGGAGTGGAAGTGCTCGGCAAGCTTTTCCATGTGTCCGTCCGAGTAGGTCAGCGTGATGTCATCCCAAGAGTTGACATTGATCTCGTCAAGGTCGGGGGAGCCGAGGAAAGGTGTGAGAATCGAATATTCCACCATCTCAGAATACAGACGGTCAATCAGCCCCTCGTCGGAAAAACCGTCAACGAGGTAACCGCCGTCAAGGATGAATTTTTCGATATAGTGCTTAAGATCCTCTCGCTTACTTTCGTCGGTGAGTGCGGCGGCATAATACTTGGAGATATGCTTCTGCGTAAGGGACAGGACATCCCACAGTTTAATCCTCTCCATAGTACACCACCTTCTTGGCAATCTCATGCAGTCGAGCTTCAAATACCTTGTCCGTGGTAGGCTCTACAAGCCGTCCTGTTTGCGTTTGAAGTTTGACTGCCTGACTGTACGGCACAGTGAAGCGAACGTCCTTCAGATGGGCTTTGGCTTCCTCTACGGGCATGAATACGTCCGCATTGGGTGTGTTAAGACCTTGGATGTGTTCTTCCAGCCTGTACTTGCCGTCCGCATAGGCGGGCAACTGCGAAAGATAATAGCTGATGCTCTTGAGATCGGGGGAGGCGAGCCTTATGATCTGATTGGCCATTTCCATTCCCGTGGAGGCGAGGACATTACCTTCGAGGTTACTCGGGCAGTCAACGATTACCACGTCGGCAAGGGTGCAGATCTTTTCGAGGAAGTCTTCTGCCTTTGCGCGTCCGTATCTCGGATAGGTAAAGCGGTTGTCGCCTGTGCGGTAGCCAAGGAAGACAAGGTTGCCGCGCTTTTTGAGAGTAACGGCGTTTCTGACGATGTCATCCACATCGATGTCTGTCTTGGACAGGGGGACACCGATAGAACCGAGATCCTCGGTCTTTTCGTTGGGGAAAATAACGGGGAGAACGGGGGCTTCAAGGTCGGGATAAAGCACTACGACTGTTGCCTGATAGCTGTCGTAGATGGACAATGCAAGTTTTGTTGCAAAGGTGGTTTTTCCGCTGTTCGGAGAGCCCCAAACGGCGATAAGATTGCAGTGATCATCTCTCATGTTATCACCTACCTTTGAAATACGCGTCCTGTTCATCAAGGTACTTCTGCGCAATTGTTTCATCTCCGCGGTATTCCAGTGTGAAGTGCATAGAAGAGGTTTTTTCGTACTTGGCGAGAAGCTCAGCTTGCTCTTGGTTTACAAGGAGGGTAACCGTTACAGGCTGTGAGTTGTCGGTCACGTCTGCCTTGTCGATACCTTTGGAGGTGGTCGATGTGACTACTCGGACATAGCGCAACTCTTCGGGCGTGAATGCAGCATTTTCCTTGGCATCGTAGACGATGACCGAGATAATATCTCCTGTTTCCAGTTTGCCCGACACACCTTGTGCGAAGCTTCCGATGGTAATACTAATAACTTTTTGCTCACCGTCAAGATCGCCGAGGATGTCGGTTGCCAAGTGGACGTCGGTTGTCAGCTTGTTCGGCAAAATGTACTCACCCTCAAACATATCTACCTTGGCGTACTTACCGACAACGTCCTCTTTTGAAGTGCAGACCGTACCGGGGAGATTATAGCTTCCCACGTCTACCACCTCAATTACGTTTTCTGTGATCAAGCCGCCTTGAGGAATGGTCTGCTTGACGCGAACGATCTCGGTGGTTTCGCTCACACTCTTATTCACAAGCGGAGTCACACCAAAGCAGATAATCAATGCGGCAATTACGCAAATAATGCCGATGATGGTTCGGTTGCCAAGCACCTTTGAACCGATGCTTGGCGTATTGTTTTTCTGTTTCATACTGTTTTCCTTTCTGTGTTAAATGATAAACATTGCCAATGCGCTTGCCGAAAGAAAGGGGATGAGCGCGAAGGCTTCTTTTCCGTCGCGGTTTTTGACCTTGTTATATATTGCCATATAAACCACGGCGAGAATGAGGCCGATGAGATATGCACCGATGCCACGCCAAGCGCCGAGAAGAAATGCGAGTGAGGATGACAGCTTGATATCCGCGCCACCGAGTGTTCTGTGAGGCGGGAGCATTGCCATTGCCAATTGGGGGACGATTACGCAGAAAGCGCCGATCAGCATGGACTTCAGACCAACGGTGTAGGAGCTGAATAGAGATAGGGTAAGGACGATAATCCATAGGCTATCATCGGCTTCGTGCGTAGTAAGATCAGAACAAGAGGCGTAAAGCAACACAAACATGAGGAAAAGTCCCTGAAATGCCGTAAAGGATACACCGTAACGCAAGACGAGTACGGAGGAGAAAACAGCGGCAACTGTCAAAACAACCGCCTTATTGGAGCGAAATCCTTTCCGTTGCATGACCTTGCACATCGTTATGCCGATAAGCACCGCGAGGGCAACAAACACAAGTGACCCAAGCAAAGTCATGGCAGAAGGTTGCAAACAAATAATAGATGTGTTCATAGGTATCACCTCTTATAGCAAGGATGGGTTTTGGTTATCGGATAATATCAGACCAGGCGGGAAGCTTCCACGTTACACCGTCACTCTTAATGGTGTAATAGGTGTCTCCTCCTGCATGATAACGGATGATAAAGCGGTATCCCGAAAAACTGCTTACGCCGGAAGGCAACATGGAACGCATTCCGTACAGGCAGTGAGTAATTCCTTCATCTCCGCGAACGGTAAAGGACAGTTGCTCCGTCCAAGTAACACCACCGTCGGTAGAAGAAATGACGTAATACAGATTTCCGTCTTGAATAAGAGCCGCCTCAATGGGATTCGATGCGGAGTTGTTGCTCATAGTGTTGTAGACGGTAGCGGTTTCGCTATACTCGGGCATGGTAGGTGTATGCCAATGCTTTCCGTCATAGGAATAACGGAGAGAATAAAGGCCACTTTCCTCGTCGTAGGTTCGCTCATATCGCAATTCCTGCGTATAGTCCATCATGCCTTCGACTTCGCCGTTCAGCTTGTCGATAATACCGTCTTCTCCCGCAAAAAGGAGATAGAGGGCACTGAGGATCAAGAGACCGATGACAACGGCGATAATGACCTTGATGCCTGTGTCGATGTGGCCTTCGCCTCTTTTATTGTTCAAAAAAGATTTCATATGTTACCTCGCTTTCAAAGATTTTTAAAGGAAGCAGACGGCCGAAGCCGTCTGCAAGGACT
Source organism: Eubacteriales bacterium (assembly GCA_045537235.1). Lineage (GTDB taxonomy): Bacteria > Bacillota > Clostridia > Oscillospirales > CAG-272 > RGIG8775. The sequence continues at coordinate 13,509 of JAZSPB010000145.1, read as the reverse complement.
CGGGAATTAGGTTCCGGAGTAATTGAACATCTCACCGATCTTGGTGGAGAGAGTGGGGATGACGGTGGAATTGAAGAGGGTGTAGAGACCCGCGAGGATCACACCTCCGATGACAACGCCGATAATGATCTTAACACCGGTGTCGATGTATCCCTCGGCTCTCTGATTTTCGATGGCAACCTTTGCGGAAACAACTGCGCGATTGAACTTGCTCTTAATGTTATTGAAAAATTTCTTCATACTGTTTTTTCCTTTCTTTTGAGAAGTATTTTGTTTGATGGGTTAATAGGATCAGGTACCGGAGTAGCTGAACATCTCGGTGATCTTATTGGAGAGAGTGGGGATGACGGTGGAGTTGAAGAGAGTGTAAAGACCCGCGAGGATCACGCCGCCAATGACAACGCCGATGATGATCTTGACACCGGTGTCAATGTAGCCCTCGGCTCTCTGGTTCTCGATGGCAACCTTTGCGGAAACGACTGCTCGGTTGAACTTGTTCTTGATGTTGTTGATAAAATTCTTCATGTTGTTTTTCCTTTCTGTTTTTGAAATAGTTTTTTTGTTGTTTTGGGTTTTACATTTTCTGTACGGGAGCTTCCATAGCTACCGTGTTGGACTGCTGTGCCGACTGCACGTTTTCAAGGTGCTGTTTGTACCCGTCAAGCACTGCTTTGCCGAGTTGCTCTCTTGCCTCGGCTGTGGTGGGGTGGAAGATGTCTCTGTACTTCTTTTCACCGTTTCCGTCGGTGTAAGGTGTCTGAGGCATATTCACCCATCTTTGACCGTCCTTTTCGTAGACGGCAATGCCGTGTACCGCAAAATCTCCGATGTTTGCACTTGCAAACGCGCGAAGAGATCGGTTGGGATCGTCAATGAGGCTGTCAATTCGCACGGTGATCTTTTGTGCGGAAGACTGTCTCCGGTCGACCTCCTGATCGGCCCGTTCCTTGGGGGATGCCATAGTAGCACCGCCTTTCCTTGTTGCCATACCGTTACCTCCTTTCTTTTGGGATATCTATATAAAAAGCCAAGAGACAAGTGTTGGCTCATCTCTTGGCTTGATTGCGTTACCAAGCAGTAATGGTAAAACCGCAATCGTTCTGAACTTCCTCGGGAGTGATATCCTCGGGCTGTTCAAACATTTTTGTGTATTTGTCGATCTGCTCATCGGTAAGGTCGCAAAAATCTTCACCGCCTCCGTCACCGACAATGAAAATTTGCCCCGCATAAATACCGCCGTTTATTTGTCGGTTTCCTTCCATGCCGATCAACTTGGCGCTATCATTGCCGACAACCACTGCATTATCTTCAAAGTGGTAGGTTACTTCCATCAAAGCATCCTCGCCCTCTTTACTGACGGCAAGTTGCCATTTGCGGTAATCGTCAATTACGCGGGTTTCAATAGGCGGTTTGTGAGGGTAGATCATAAGAACACGAAGTCCGTCCATTTCCTCACACTGCGACGGATCAAACTCTATCTTTTTCCATCCGATGTCATCGCAGAAATGGAAGCCTTCTTCCACAAGCTTCTGATGCTGATCCGCAATGATGCTTGCTTGAATAGGTCTTCCGCATTCAAGGCTTTCATGGATTTCCTCTCGGTACTTTTCGGGATCGGTATAGTAGACCGTGTCTCCGACCTTGGCAATATGGTCATCGCCCGCATACAGAAAGTCTATCTTTCCATACACTTCGGGAACATCGCCCACGATTTCAATTACATCGGAAAGAGAAAGAGAGTGCCCTTGGAATGTTCCGGGACGAGGCATAGGGGCGTTAAGAGCAATATAGATATCGTCAAGGCTTTTGGCCTCGATATCTCCTGCAAAAACACACTTGTATACCGAGGGGTCTATACCGCCGTGATTCATGGTGAAGTCGTAGTCTCTGAACTTAACGTTGTTGCTGTCCCTGTCAGCATTGATCTGATAAATCTTGACTCTCATTCGTCCACCTCCTTCGGAAACACGCGGGAAAGATGTCGAAATACTGCCATTTGTTCTGTGGGGCTCAGTCTGTTGATGAAGTCAAGCAAGGAAGTTTGCTTTTCGATCACTTGACAGTCAGTGGTCGGAATGGCATCGGTGAATCTTTGCTGGCGGAGTGTCAGCGTTCCGTTTGCGTTTTCCTGAACACAGAAGAGTGTGTTTTGCGTTATTCCGAGCTTCTGCCGAAGATGGTGAGGAATGGTGAGACGACCTTTTCGGTCGGGAAATCTGTATTTCTTATTCATCTCTCTTCTTCCTCCTTTTCCGCTTTGCAATGACAGCCACCACAGCAGTTGTTTTCGGGCTTGTCGGCAAAACCGTCCTTGTATCCTTCGCGGTAGCCTTCCTTGTAGCCTTCCAGCTGACCCGCGAGGCGACCGAGGGTGTAACTGCTTTCCACATCTCGGACTTCCTCGGCATCGTCAAGGTCAACATCCTCAATTTCGTCCTCGTCTACCACGCAAATAATGATCTTGCCGTCTGCGTAGCGTGCATCGAGAATGCTGTTTTCTGTGATCCCAAGCTGCTCTCGCAGTTCCTCGGGAAGGGGACAGGTGATCAAGTTTGAATTTCTTTCCATATGATTTTTCTCTCCTTTAGAATTCTTTGTGTTTCGGTATAGTCATCGAACAGCGTTAGCTGTCTGGCAAGTACCCCTTCTTCGTAGGTATCATAGTTGGATATAAGAAGTTCGGGGTACTGTTTGCCCGCATCGTAGCGTTGGGCAATATTGGAAAGTCTCGTAGTGCTTTCGATCATAATGCCGGGCTGTGAGTACAGTTGACGGATCTCGGGGCAATCGTTATACGACAGCAGATACTTTCCGCTAATTCCCATAAGCGCGTTTCGTAGCCGCTCATGATCCTTTTCGGTGAATCCGACATCCTCGTAGTAGTCCTCGGTTTCGTAGTACGGAGGATCGAGATAGAAGATGGTGTTCGGACGGTCATATTGAGAAATCAGCTTTTCAAAATCTTTATTCTCAATTACCACGGTCTGAAGTCTTGCCGAGGCTTCGTGAATGAGCGGAAAGTTGCGCCACATATTGTGGGGCTGTGCGCCAAAGGAATCAAGCCCCGAGGCATAGCTCTGCCTGATGATCTGATAGAAATACGCCGCACGTTTGATATCGGGGATCTCGCCTTTGCTGTGGAGAATATGACGAATATACTCAAAATCCTCGCGGGAATTGAGTGTGTATCTCAAAGCCTCACACAGTTCGTCGGGATGGTCTCTTACACAGCGGTAGAGATTGGTGAGATTGGAGTTGAAGTCGTTATAAACTTCAAACTTGCCGGGCGGTTTATGGAACAAGACCCATCCACCGCCGCCGAATACTTCAACGTATCGGTCGCATTTCTGATTGAGTCGAGAGACGATTTCCTCTCGCAAGGCTTTCTTGCCCCCGACCCAGCTCATAAAACTGTTCATGTTATCCTTTCCCAAGGCATTCCGCGAAAAAGAAAAAGAGGCCGTTTTGCATTTTTCTCTTACGCAAAACGACCTCGTAATTGTTATTTGGTTTTTGGTATAGCTTACATTCCCATGTCCATCTCACTATCGGGATCGGATCCGTCGGGACTGTCGATGGCTTCATCTTCTGTTTCATCGCCCGAGGTAATATTTACATGCTCGCCGATGATGCACAGAGCTTCATCATAACTGCCCGAGCGATAGATGCGTTCGGTCATCTCTGTTGCCTCATCTGCCATTCCGTTTTTTCGGAGTGTGCGAGACGCGATACCCATAAGGTTGAAGATGTTACCGTTCTGTCCGATCAATGGACAATCGGGTTTCTTTTTCTGATCATTCATAATTGCATATCCATCCTTTCGTCTTCAGTAATATCTGCTTTTGTAAACTCTTCCATTTTTCTCTCTTCACCCAATAAATTGAACGTCTCTTCAAAGTCGCCGTGTTCATCCCATTCACAGCTCTTGACTTTAAGCGAGCACTCAAACTTAACACCTATAGACTCTTGGCCGCAGGTCTGTTTATCTCCTAGGATATCCGCAAGGTCAAGCCCCGGCTTCAAACAAACGTATCCGTGATGCAACAGGATATCTCCCACGTGACCGTTCATCACAGTCTCACCGTATGCGGCAAAATTGATATAGTCTTCGAGGTCGGAATCGTATTCCAACATATCCACCTCGTCTATCCAATACCTTCCGACTCCCTCGGCATTGTATTGCCCCAAGACAACGATAAAATCGTCAAGTCTGTGAGAAAGCTGAATAAGGGATTCACTGTCTTCGGCCTTAGCATATTCGATGACTGCTTCAAGCTTTCTCAAATCCTCGCACTTATCCACGACCTTGAGAAATGAGTTGAGCCGGTAAATCCCCTCACCATCGAGAATGCTTTGAGATATGTTATCAATGGTCATGGGGGCCTTTTCGCTCATTTCAAGCTCGGTATTGCAATCTTCAAGCGACTGGCAGCCAAGTCTGCGAAGCGCTTTTGAAATTGCCAAATCGTCTTCGGGAAGATAGAGATATTCGGTCTTTTCACCATGATTGAGGCGGACGGTGGCAAGAGCTTCTTTGTAGTAATACTCGGGGAAGGTAGTTCCGTCATAGACCTCGGCAAATTCAACTCCTTCGTTAATGAAGACGAGACCGAATTCGGTTGGGATTCCTTTGCCGCTACAGATGAGATCCTTGCCTACGGTTTCCATATACGGTGAATTCAGTTCCTCGGGAGTCAAGGCTCCGTGAACGTTCAACATGTGAGTTACTCCGACCTTGTGCATGTCGGTGAGATCGCGAATGAGAGTATACCGTCCAAGGTTGAATGTGGTGTTGATAAGATCCTTTACCGTAAGATGACCTTCCTGCGGAGCCGCGCCGTAAAATTGAAGCATCTCGTTTTCAGAGAAACTTTCCATACGCTTGGCGAGGAAGTTCAGCTCGTCAAGGTCAATAAAGCGATGCTCGAAGAAGCGTTCAAGCTCTTTCGGTTCAATTACTTCCTCAACAAAAAAAGGATCACCTTCGTGATCCGATGCGTGAAGCTCCATAAGCTTTGACGCTATGACACTGTCTGAACAGGGGAATTCAATTCCGGCTGTTGTGTCATTGTATTTGATTTTTAAATTAATCATTTGTTCTCCTTTCGTTTTTACTTGAAAAAGTTAATAGGGGGTGAGCGTGCTATTTTTTTCATTTTATTTTCCTTTCTGTTATAAAAAAGCAAGTCCCGTAAAAAGGAGCTTGCCTAATTTTTATATATATCATAATTCAATGGTGCAATACGAATACGCACATTTGTTAGACGATTATACCAAAGCTCTGCTTTTTGTGTTAAGGTGATGTATAATTGAAGTGAAAAATCGTGTTTTGGCATCATTTGTATTTTGTAAAATAAGTACGGCTAAAGGCATCTCATAACCCAAGTCTGAAAGTATAAGAATAAGGAGTTGACGAATAGGATGCGAAATAAGAAATGTATTCTCATACCAATCGCAACAAAAAACATAATCAAAGCCTATTCAAAGCCAAGAAACTAATGTTTTTTGGCTTTTTATAATCATTTTTGTCGAAACATAGGTGTACCCGATTCAATCCAGTGAAATTAAAAGGTAAGATTTTCTTTCGTCTGTGTTTGGAAAGGTACATTATTATGAGACGAGAACTGGAAAATATCTTGGGAGAGGAGCTTAGGTTTCTTGCCATTGAGACAAGAGATCGAGCAGCTTTAACGCAAAGAGAAATGGGGAAACAACTCCATATGAGTGAAAGTTCTTATTCGGACATTGAAACCGGAAGATCGGCTTGCGGTGTATTAACCGCAACACTTCTTTTGAATATGCAAGATGACCCCAAGTTTTTTCTACAAAAGGTTGCGAAAAAATTTTCCGAGTGGTATGACAAGGAGATGCAATCTGTATGACAAATATTACATATGGCATCACCGAAGAAAAATATATCCTTGACGATGTATTTCGCACATCCTATGGTATTGCCGCTTATGAAAATTCAAAAACCAATGGAACTGCTTCTATCGTAGCTTATATTCATGATATCAGTGACAACAAGGAGAGGCTTTTAGAGCTCGTTCAAGTCTGTAATCGACTGGAGCTTTCAACTACTCATCTTTATGATGTGGTCGAAGACTTTCTTGCCGATTTAAATAATTAAAAAGCAAGATAAGAAAATTTATATATAAACTATTCTAAAGAAAGGATTTTCCCGACACAGACACTCTTGCTTCCCCCGAAACTTTTACAGTTTCGGGGGCTTTTCTCAAAAAGCAACTTTGAAAGTACTCTCAACACACAAAATATATTTTACATACAGCATTCTTCTACGAATAGGCTTGTTTGCTCTACGATTGCGACATGACATTGACTTTATTCGATATAAAAATGTATAATATAACTCACTTAACGACTGTAATTATAAACAACAAATAGGAGGATAATTCTATGGGTAATGAAATATTGGTTGGAGCAGTGGTCGCAATAATTGGTGCAATTGCAGCCGCGGTAGTTAAAGTTATTGTAGATAAACTAAAGAGTCGCAAAAAAATGGTTACTTTCGACAAAGAGGATGGACTCATTTCGATTATAGGACAACAGAATATCAATGTTTATCCTGATAATCCTGATAATGATAATAGTCAAAGAGGGAGGATTGAAGAATTGCCCCAGGGAATCAAAACAAATAAGGAAAAGCCGAAAACTTCTATGGTATTACCCCCGAAAACAAATAATAAACAAGAAGAACGACAAGAAAATCCAACTAAAAACAATTACAAATCTGATATTGATTTTGTTGCAGATCTAAAACGCAATTCTCCCGTAGGGGATGAAATCACAATCACAAAAATAAAAGACGAAGACAAATAAAGGAGCATTATTATGTTTTTTCAAAAAAAAGAACCCGAAAATAACAATATCGAAGGAAGAGTATATGATAACGCGTATATCCCCAAAAAACTTGAAAATATCATATTGAAACATGTAATTATCAATTCATTAAAATTGCCAAATTATAAACCCTCTCCGTTGCTTTTTTTGCAGGGGAGAAAGGGTGAAGGAAAAACATTTATGACAGAGAAAATTCTAGAAGGAAATAATATTTCTTATAAAAAAATATCCAGCTCCATCTTAACCGGAAAAAAAGAGGGGGAAGCTGTAGATAACTTAATGTTGTATTATAACAAATGTGAAATGAATCCCAATATTAAGAAGTACACGGCTCTTGTAATTGACGACTTTCATCTGAGTATTGCAATAACAAAAGCCACTGCCGGTCACACAACTAACGCGGATAACCTTATAGAGGCATTAATGAATATAGCTGATAGAAAAGAAGAGCTAAAGGCTCCTATTATCCTCATTGGTAATGATTTTACCGATGCCTATCCTCCATTAGTACGTGCTGGAAGAGCTAGTATATGCACATGGGAGCCTACTATTGACGATAAGAAGCAGATTGTAAAGACTATGATAAGAACTCATGGTGAACAAACAAATAATATAACCGACGATAGTATTTATGCCTTTGTGGATCATTATAAAAATCAGTATATTGGATTTTTCGAAAAAGCAATAGAAAATGTTTGTTTTAATAATTTCGAACCCGTAACCGACTTCTTTGTAGATAACTCTGGAGATGTTACCATTGACCAATTGATGGATATAGCCCAACGTACGATTAGCGCCAATGTTATTAGCATAGAGAGAATAGCAGAAGAAGCAGAGAATATTCTGAAATCAAATTTCAAAAAACTAGATGACTAGGAGAAGGTTTTATGAATGATTTGGATATAGGGTTTGATTTGGATTTAAATCTAGAATTATTACTCAATATTTTGATTGACACAACAAGAGAGTATATGGAAGCCTTTGAAATCAATCCAGAAAGCATACAAATGGTTTCATCTATGTTAGAAAAATACCAAGCATTCAAAGAGATAACTGCATACTATATGGATGACAAAAATGAATGCGTTTCTTTTGTATCGTTTACTATTGACTGGAAAAAATACGAATTACAATGTAAGGACGATGATCCTGATATAATCTTAAACAGAAAAAGCATTTCCAATCAAACGCCTAAACAAATTTTAGAAAGTGCTTGCAAAATAATAAATGAGCGTGTAAAAGAAATAAAAAGAGAACGCGGAGTAACAAATATAAAAATGGTGTTTACATATTCGGACAAAATTGCTAAAGATAAATATCTTATGGAACAAATAAACAAGGAAGCAAATCTTGTTCCTCACACAGGCGAAATAAGAAAATCGAATAAAATAAATAGCGTTCAAACTAAAATAGTCTCTTCAATAACAGAAAAAACTTTATCCATCTACTATGTAACTTAATCTATTTAGACTACAATTCGGCATCTACTATAAACTTGACAGTTTCAACAAATATTGATATACTTTATGTTGAGAGTTTTATCTTAGGTTGGAGGGCTGTGTTTGAATAAATATAATAATTACATATCAGCCGAAATCACATTGTTCTGGACGGCAAAAACCGAAAATCATTCGGGTCAGCTTATTTTTGCCGTAACAGAGTTGATACCCAAAAATCAAATGGCTTCTGCTCCACTTGGCGGCGGAAATAGCAAATATTTGTATTGCGACATAAACAAAAATCGTCAAAGCCATATTTACTGCAGACGTTATTTCTGTGAAGTGGATCAAGCGGTTAAATGCTTTGAACAGCACGATTGGTCTTCGCTGCCGGATGGTCCGGTAATAGGAACATGCTCGTCATTCAAACGAGAGCCTGCTGACGAAGTGGCTGTTGTTTTACCCCAAGGGCAAATTCCTTTGGATTGGCAGCCTAATAGTCTTTCTATGGTGTTACCCAATAGATCCGCGTCATTCCGAGCTTATTGTTATATAGACAACTTAGCAGAAACCAAAAAGCTGTATAGTGATTCAGAGCTTGGAAAGATTCAAAAGTTTGTGAAAAAATACTGCGGAGTTGATTTGAAAAAGTATAATGAATATCTTGGCGCAAACATCATTTGTATGCAAAACCCCTTGCTTTGGAATGTTCAAACGTCCATATCAGAAAGTGAAGGAATATATCGATTCTTGTTGATGCCACGGGGTTCCGACAGTCTTGATTCTTTATATGCAACGGTTAGATCGTCGCATTCTTTTGGCACGGTTTCCTCTAAGCTGATAAGCGTTCAATCAGAGGCTTTCGAGCTTCCAATACAAAAAAACAGTTCAAAATCTGAGCTTTGCTTGTGGGACAAAAACGGCAATCTTTTAGAAATAAGACCACTAAAGTTTTTTCGCGGACAACCTTGGTTCAGTACAAATCACAGAGTTCTTCCGAACGGACAATCTGTAGCGATTTGGCCGAAGAACTATTACAGTAGCCATAGTAAAGAAGTCTCCGCATTGGAAAAAGCCGAGAAGGAGCGTTCCTATCATCTGCTTGAGGAAAAAAAGGAGTTTTGCTATTTTTGTGCAGGTGAAGATACGAAAGCACAGAATTTTATCGGTTCTATTTTAGCTTCTACGGGATTGCAAATTTCAATATGCGATCCGTATCTTGATCAAATCGGATTTGAAAACTATGTTAAAGGCTGGGTAAGATGCCAGAAGCTCTATCTATTCGTTGCAGGTGAATGGTTGAGAAAGATTGACACCGTAAGTGGAAAAACTCATCAGCAACAAGTAGAGGATATCGTCGACCAAATGATATCGAACAATGAGGTTGGGCAGGTCGAGCTCTTCAAAATAACAGGCGACAACAACGGCTTTGTACACGATAGGTTTATTATCGTAGACGAAAACGTGTGGAGCTTGGGGGCATCCTTGAATCATTTTGGAAAAAAGGATACTACAATAGCAAAATCGCCAAACCCAAAAGCCTTTATTGATCGGGTAGAAGAATGGAAAAACGGAAAAACACCTCTTATCAAGGAGTGGACAAAATAAGATGTATAACACAGGAGATTTTACTGAACTTAAGCAAAATATAGATACTGATAGTGAGTGGGAAGACCGCATATCCCTACTTGATACACTTTCATCAAAATATATTGCTTCCGTCGAAGCGGATATAATAAAATACTATGCTTCTTTGGAACAGCGTGATCGCTTTTGGAATGACTTAGGATCAGCTATTGAGACAACCTCACCCAAAGAGAGCATGTGGGAAGCATGGAATTATAATAACAGACTGGCAGATAGAATTCATCCCAGAGAAAAAGCGATTTATATAAAAAAGCTTTTGGATAAAGCGGGAAACGGTTCTGTTTTGCGATGGTTTGAAACAATTTCTTGTGATTGGGAAATGATTGCAATCATTACTTATGCGTCGGATAAAAACAATCGAATAGAACTGTTAAAAGAAGTTTGTACATCTACATACTCCGAGAGAACAAGAACTATTTTATTATTCTGCCTGATTTCGGATAGAAACATCGACTTTAACGATCTATATAAGATTATTTCGGAACACAAAGACAAATTGAGAATCCCGATTCTCGATATGTTATGCGATTTTTATCTTCCGTGTACCAACAAGCACTTGTCAGAATCAATCACAAAACTTTTTGATTTATATACAGAGCAACAATCGATAAACTATATTTCCCCTAAAAAGCAACGCAAAGGAATGTTGTTCGCTTGGTCGCATTTTTTATCTGAGTTGGATGCTAAACAAAGTGATGATTTAGAAAAATTTCGCAAGGCTTATTTCTCGTGGCTTGAGACGGAGAAAACATATTCATTTTCCGAGCAATCCGGCAAGGAGATTATAGAAAAAGAATTTGGATTTATCAATCAATTAAGTTCTATTATAGGCTCGGATGATGCGACCTGCAATCATCTGCTGAATCTTTGGAGAAGAAAGTCTGAATGCTACTATGGCTGGACAAGCCAAACTACCACCGAATATTCTCAGTGGTTCTTGCATCTCGGTTTACTGCTTTGGTGTATAGGATGGAATCGATACAATGATAATAAAGACCAAACTATGCTCCTGACAGTAGCCGGTTTTCTCAACGAGTATATTATTTCTGCCCTATCTCCGTCATCATACAGACAGCTAGTCACACAAGTTTTTCAATATGATTATGATCCTGTAAAAGAGCTTGAAGACTGTATGTGTGAGTTGATAGCAAAAATATACGAGTTGGAAACTTTGTTAGTGATAGAATCGGTTTATCTGAAGACGAAATTCAAGCGCACTTCAATATTGAAAATGCTTTTGCAAAAAATTAAGACGGTATATGAATTTCAAAAAACATCTCCAGTTTCAAAAGAAAAGATTGATTTGATCACTGGAACCATAGAAGATGCCATTGTTTTGTTGCAAAGCAATTGACTTTTAGACGAAAATATGGTATACTTTGCATAGATTGTTTATATCAAACCTTATATAAAAATAAAATTATAAAACCGAATCTTGGAGGAAACATATGAGAATTGAACATGGCGATGCTATTGAATTAGAGCGTATTGTTAGAAAGATCTATTCGTGCCAGCGAGGGGAAATGGGCGGGTATATTGATGCGGATCATTTTGAATCTGAACCTTTTGATGCCGCACTTATAGCGCTTGCTCCCTTGTGGAAAAATGGGGATTTTCATGAGTTAGAAGATTTTCTGTTCAAATGGGAACATGTTTTTAGGAAAGGTAACGAAGATAATCTTGACTCTAAGTTGTTTGTCGAAGAACTTGATAATCTTGTTTCCGACCTTTTGAATAGATAAATTTGCTTACTAAATGGTTTCGTTAAATCATATTTGCGAGTGATATATTTGCTTTGGAAAACTGATTCTCCCCGCTTTTGACCACAATTTTGACCAGAACGGGAAGTGAAACAGATGGAAAAAATGGAATTATCGGTGCGTTTGGGATTAAAATTGGGGTTAAAACGGTCTAAAAAGAGCAATTCCCAGTTAAAAAAGAGATTTTTGCGAGTTTGGGACGTCGATGCCGCAGGTTCGAATCCTGTCACTCCGACCACATGAAAATAATCCGAACATTCTCCTCTTTGGAGAGTCGTTCGGATTATTTGTTTTATTTGATTATCCCAATTTTAATAGCAAAAAAACATATTATAAATAACAAAAGCTTATGCTATCTTGTTGCGAGTTTAGCCATCGTGTCTACCAAAAAAATCAAGTTTTCTTTCATCATAAAACTTTGTTTTATATATGTCTGTATAATGTAGTACAATTGTAGTTTTGGCAAGTGAACGTCGAACGGACTTTTTTATCTTGTCATTTAGCGGTTGAAGTTCAACCAATACTATTTTTTCACCGGCAGGAATTGTCCATCCATCAACTTTTTCAACAAATGTAGACCACGGTTGCCCTATATGGGGTAACAATTCAATCAATTCAGATGATTGTTGAGTATCATTCTTAGCTATCAGTTTAGTTATTGTTAGCGGTCCTGTTCCAACATTTTTTATTTCAACAGACAACAAATCCTCGTAATCCTTTACTTGTATAGCAGAAATCGGTCTTACACTATTTTTATTATGTTTTACTTGCAAAATACTAAATATAATTGTAAATACCATAGACATAACACTAATGACAACTGCACACACGGAAGTAATAGCCATTAGCATATCACCATTTATATTAGATAGATTAAAAGCATTCATATTTTTGTTATCCTTTTTAGATGTTAACGTATATACACCATATCCACTACCATCTTCGTTATGAATAAAGAAGTATGGTTCAGGTGTTATATAAAGTGTTTCAAAATATTCTTTTCCTTGTATATCACAATAACTTACGGTTAATTCAAAGCAAAAATCATGTTCTGTCAAAGGAGCATAGCTGCATAACTGTGTTATAAAATCATAATACAATCTTGGGAAAGTAATTGAGTATTCAGTTGGGGAAGTATTGGGAAGAAATTCAAACTCAACTTTCGTTTGATATCCAACCTTGATTACCGATGAATCACTTTCTATTATCACTCCATTTTCTTCCACCGATAAAATTTTGACTCCATTGTATTGATTAAATTTTTCGACAAACTGATTTATATTTTTTTCATGATTCCATTCAAACGTTACATTTTTAGCAGTTCCAACACCAATGTTATATACTAACATTTGAGGAGTTATATTGATAATCGTACTGTCTTTTAATAGATTTGCAAAATTCTTTTTATTATCTTCATCTTCTATAATTTTACCGTCTTGATTCCAAGCAATTGCTGTTTCCGTGTTGCTTATTGACAAAGACGGACGATATGCGGCATTTCTATCAACTTTCATTTCGAACAATGTGAATAAAACCAATAATGTCGATACAACCGAAATTATTATTTGAATTATAGAATAGTTTTTGTCAGACTTCTTTTTTATAAAAGGATTGCTTCGATTTTCATAGTTTATAAGTTCTTGTTCAATAACTTTAGGTGATGTATGAAATATATTTGCAACTTCAGTTACAGATAACGTTCCTTTATCTATCTTTTTTAGATAATAATTTTTACCATGTTTAATAAACATTATAATTCTATCCTTAATCATTAGTGTCTTGTATATTATAGCATACTTTTT
>JAZSPB010000126.1:0-3642 GCA_045537235.1 Eubacteriales bacterium | reverse complement strand
TGATTGATAAGTGATGATTTAATAACACAAGCCACACCTCTGTTATCCCAAATTTTTGTTCCATATGAACCTATAATTCTAAGATTTCCTTGATTCTTACTTTCTTCTTGTTTTTCTCTGTTGCCAACTTCAGCAAAATAGATGCCCTTCCACATCTCCCAAAGATCCTCTCCCAGTTCTTGCCGGAGATTACTATTATAGCGGTCATGGTTTGCCATAGACCAAACGAATTCTGTCGCAAGTTGCTCAATCTTACTTGATACAGCATCAAGATCACCGTTTGATTCGGTTTCAAGAAGCACATCAGCAGAAATTTTATAAACATCACTGATAGCCTTCAGATTAAAGCAGTCAGGCAAACAATCTCCTGCCTCCCATTTGGAAATTGCTTGAGGGGAGACACCTACCTTTTCTGCAACTTCTTCCTGGGTCATACCAAGCTTTTTTCTGTGATTGCGAAGTTTTTCGCCAAATATCTTTTGATCTAACATGTTCTATCCTCCAAGATTTTTTTGAGATAGCTATCTTGTAAGCATATTATAGCACGAAGCAAATCAACTTGAAATAGTAAGAATATTGATTTTTGTTCACATAATTCTACCCAAGGTTGAAATTGAACCAAAAAAAGGAACCGGCAATGAAAAATTACCGGTTCCTTTTCGCCTTTTAAGTTTATAAGTTTCAATCTGCTTTATCGCAGGTACGCCAAGGGGTGCAATCTGTTTGCACAAACTATACGGGGACTCAACAGAAAAGTTTTTGCGGAGCTTTTTTCAAAAAGCGACCTCCTCGCCCGCAGGCATCGGTCATTCAACAACTGTATAAGTTAACATTTCATAATGCAATCGCGTCCCCACATCGATCCCTACGGGAAGCAATGCCATAGCGATGAAAAGATCATCCTCTTCCCTGCCGCCATCGACGCGAAGATAGGCATATTCGCCCTCGATCTTCACTACTGTATAATCCTTCGGCTCCATAAATCCTCCGTTAAAGTGATTCTACCTCGACCTCGGACAGACGATAATAACCGTCGGGGTGCAAACACTCCTTTTTTATAGCCAGCTTGATAGGAAGCTCGTCTTCAAACAAACCGATCTCCACATGATATTTTCCTGCGGGAACATTCTTATAATTGAGGCGGAATACCTCCTCAAAAGTCTCTTCACGCTCCCACCGTGTACTGTCGGGATAGCGGTCATTCAGCTCATATGTCATGCCGTTTTCATCGCAAAGGCGAATTTTCAAGTCATACTGATGATAGCACTTGGAAAAACCGTTATTCCGAATGAATACATGCCCCATCTCGGTGCATCCCGACGAGGGGGTGCCCATGTCCAATCCCTCAATGAAAAACCAATATCCCAAACGATTGGCACAATAGTCGGTGAGATACAGCGATTTGGCATACCAATCGTCCTCATAGCCATGATAGCCCGCGTAGGTGGCATGGGTGTGACGAAGCGCCTCAATGATGGGAAATCCGCCCTTAAAGTATTCATCCTTGTTGTGGAAAACATGAGCAAACTCAATATCCACGGGCGCATTCTTTGCAAAATTGGCAAAAACCGTGGGCAGTCGAAGAGTATCGTAGCCGCAATTTTCACTGTACCACTCCACGCAGATCGAATCATCGCGAATGCCCAAGCCTTTATTGATACAATAATCATACAATTCGGAAGCTGCCGCACGATCGGAACGGCAAATGTGCTCAATAAAGTCATCATTCATGATCAGGAACTTGTCGGGAAAATGCTTGAGATGCAGATTAATGTGCTTTTTAATAACTTCGGCAGGAAACAGCTTCGTGGAGCCTGCGTGGGTATGTCCCTCGCCCCATGTGCCGAAGGTGCCGATATCGACGTACTCGATACGAGGATCGTTATTATACTTTTCGCCGCACTTGGCAAGAAAGGCATCCAGCTTTTCCAAATACAGAGCATCACCGTAATCCGGCTCGTAAGCACCTGCCTTGAGATCCTCCACCGAGAGTCCGGCGTCGGAGGAAATGGTGGTTTTGGGAACGACATGAGTGACCCCGATCCCCATATCGATCAACCATTTGGGCGTAGCATAAGTCACCGACGCGCCCTCGTAGGTACAGATCCGCAATGTGAATTTATAGCCGAGCGCCCCCCATTTCTCCATGATGTCATCGAGATACGACCAATCAAGCTTGCCCTCCTCTTTTTCAATATCTCCCCAATCAAAGCGGAGATACATATGATTCAAGCACGGTGTGCGCAAGCGCTTGACCTCGGTCAGTCGGTCACGGTAGGCGGGGCGGGGGTATCCGTTATCCAAAAAATGATAATACCATCCCTTATGGGGGTTCTCCAACACCGTTTTGTCATCGGCCATATGGCGCAGATCACAGTAAGTTTTGGAAAGGCTGACAATATCATATTTATTTTGAGAATTGATGGGCATGGTGTTCTCCTTTTCACACAGTCTACTTTTTGTATTGTAACACAAAAAACGCTTGGATGTCAAGAGTAAAACGAATTTTCAAAGGGTCAAGGGGGACTTATTTAACGATTCTAAAAAACAACCTTCGGCTCCAACCCGCCATATATGCAATCGTCGCTTTTTCACTCAACAAAAAATATTCTTTGACATCAATTTTGCAAATCTTATAAAAAGGCTTTCGTCCGCTGTTTCGGAAGGATCAAATTACTTCATATTTAAAAAAGGTTCTACGGCCCTATCTTCCAAGCGTCTCTCCACCGTTAATAAAATCTTGCCCCCTTCCTATTTGCTTACAATTATACTTGCTTCTCAGTTTAAGGTACTTTATGATCATATTTATAAACCTAATGTTAGGTTGAGAGTCAATACTTTTTGAAATAAAAAACCGAAACTTCCACCAAACGGTAAAAGTTTCGGATTTTTCGTATTTGGGGTCGTAGTACAAAAATGCAACTCTGCAATGATTACATAATTGCCACCGGAGTCAGCTTTTCAATTATTCTCTTTATACGAGGATCATCCCGCAAATGTGTATATTGTTCTTTTTTCAAAGCCTTTAATATCAACCCCGACTGGTTCTCTGTATGATCTTTGGTTGCATCATCCGAAGAGTAGGATGCTTGATTAACCATAAAAGCGGTATACCTTCCATCTCCACGCATATCAAAACAAGTGGCATGTTCTGCTGCTTTTTCAAAACACGATATCACTTCCTCATTTTTGTCAAGCTTAAAATAGTCATCCCCCATTCTTTGATAAAACATCGACAGTCTGCAATGATAAAAGCCGTAATTTCCATCAGGATAGAGCAACTTAAAACAATCGATTGCAAAGCTTCGCGCTTCAATCGCTTCCTCGGGGGAATAATTCCCCTTGTTTATGAGAACGTTAACATTGCCCATAATTAGATCCATAAGCGTTTGTATATTGGTTTGGCAATATTTAACTGCCTCTTTCCCGTTAAGCAAATGGGGCATCATTTGATTCACCGTTACATGATATATAGGTGCCATCTTTGCATATTTTTGGGCAGTTTCTATATCCCCTTTTCTACAGTAAGTGTAACAAAGAGATTGAATTGCCCCACCACGTAGTACATTATCTGTGGATTCTTGCATAATGCGTTCGCCATATTCAATGATCTCGTCAGCGTTTTTCTCTCTGCTTTCTGCC
>JAZSPB010000085.1:0-2120 GCA_045537235.1 Eubacteriales bacterium | reverse complement strand
TTTCGATCTGCTCTCTCGTATATTTATCTAAAAGACTATATTGAAGTTTTAATGCAGTTTGTGGTTTCATAGGCTTCTCCTTTTTGCCATTGCTTTTATCAAACGTATCGCTCCACTCTCTTTTTCCTTACCGAATAAATTTCACCGTAAAGCTCATTTGTTTTTGGTATCTTCTTCCATTATTTGTTGCGTTCTTCAAGTATTTCTACACACAGCTGCATTCCCGCTGCTATATACTCCTGCTTATCGTTTGTAAATACTTCTGGATTCTCATCGACTACGCGGGAAATAACCTTTTCTATCATCTTGCCGATATCCAATTTATTGGTCAAGCAAAAGTCAACCATACCTTCGCAAAGAAAGTCAACAACCCCTAATGCTTCCCATTGCAGGTCGGTCAGCATACCCTTCACCAATCGGGGTGTCAATTCAATAAAATAGTATTCTCGTTCGTTGTCGGTAAGCAGCGAAGAAAAGAATCTGTAATATTCCAGCACATTTAATGCGGTTCTGGGCGCTATGATCGTCACGGGTGCTTTGAATAGCAGCAGACCAAAGATAGGACTGAATGGCCCATTATCTGATTGATCATTGTCATAGACCAGTCGGTGCAATTCCATCAGTTCACAGGCTGTGTCGAAGTTCATAGGCGGCTCTGCCATTTGGGAGATACACCAAGCAAACAGTTCCCGCAACCTTGTTTTTGCGGTTTCTTCGTCTTCGTGATCGATCAAGAACTGACAGTAGTTTTTAATAGTCTTGATATATATGGCGCGATCCCACCAATCCGGCGGGTTATCCTTAAAGTGCTTGCTGAACAAAACATAAAAAGCATCGTAGCAGTTTTTTGCTTTTTTGATCTTCTTGGTCTTATAACAGCAAAAGCCCAACATCACCAAAAGCAGCGCATGCATACCTCTTTCGCTTGTCTGAATCTGTTGCATATCGCCCGCTAATATGCGCTCATAGTATTGGGGATCTTGTTTTAATAAGTACTCTTCAAAACCCTTGCACCGTGAGTACAGGTCTTTGAATTTCGGTTTTCTTGCAGGTTTTTCATCACACAAAACGTCCTCGAACAAACGGAACATTTCGGTAGAACTGCGCCTGAGCACGTCCACAAGGGGGAGCTTCTTCTCCCAAATGATCTGCAACACCTTTTTCCCCCAATAGGGGTTCTCAACTCTCATATAGCTTTGCAGTCTGTTGGCTTCTTCGATCGCTTTAGGGCCGACCATACGGGTTACCATGGGCATCATATACGAAGCACACAACAGAAACTGTGTAAAAGCCAGCACTTCCGCATCGCAGGTTTTGCGAAGCTCTGCCAAATACGCTTCCAGTTGTACCAGAAAATCGTAGTTTTGATTTACATCCTCCGCCTCGAGCGTGTGGGACGGAATGCATTGCAGGAAATACGCCACCATGTCATACGGATATTGCACTCGTCCCTGAGCAATGGCATCAAAGATGGATTTTGAAACCGATAATGCAAAGTCGCTATTATCGCGAATCTCGTCCGTCATAACGTCGAAATAGGCATTCAAACAACGCTCGCCAATGATTTGGTCTTCTTGATATCTCGCACCGTCCATATAGGTTAGAGCACAATCAACGAAACTCTTTGCATCACCGACATAGCGATAGATTAGCATTTTTGCTTTAATAATTTCCTTAATCGGCTTGGCATCCATAAAGGACATCATTGCCGATACATCCTTATCGGCACCCCATTCTTCAGCAAGTTGCTGCGCCGCCAATTTTACATCGTCGTTAGTGTAGTATAAATACCCTAAGACATTCTGATAAACAAGCGATGGAAACGTCTTTTTAAACAACGTGAAGTCCAAAGCGGAATAGTTCCAGCCCTGATGGGTAAAGAACTCTTGTATATAATCCTCTTTGAAATGATTGGGCAGGGCGATATGTGCCACCAGATGTGGAATCATAACAGGGTTAATGCGCTCCGCCAACTCTTCTAAAAGTTCTTTGGCAATTTCGGTTACGTTATCGCCGGACTCGCGGATAAGGTCAATCATATAAGCATTGATATTATCCATGCCGTCGCCCCGAGCGCGGATGGCGGCAAAATCATCGTTATCCAAAATGAGCAAGCGCTC
>JAZSPB010000041.1:0-25530 GCA_045537235.1 Eubacteriales bacterium | reverse complement strand
CCCAATTCGTCTCGCTATGTTCGCTCAAACTACAAAAAGGGCGCGGATCAAAAGTTTTTGCGGAGCTTTTTTCAAAAAGCGACCTCCCCGCGCCCGCAGGCGCCCCGTCCTTCCCACAAATCTTCTCAAAAAAAGCCAAGCCTATGGAAACCCACGGGCTTGGCTTGAATTTTTAGGGGGGATCAAGCGTTGGGAGCTTGAAACTCCACGGTGATATCATCGAAATAGACGACACCGGGATAATTGGTATTGCTACCGAAGTCAAGGAATACTCTTGCAGGATAGTAACGAGAGTTGCCGTCCGCATCCTTATCGAACTCCGTCAAGCTATTCAGAATGTCCGCGGTGATCTCAACTTCATGCTCCACATATGTCCAGACACCCTCTTTGAAGGTAACCGAGGTAAGATTCTTCCAGTTGGGGGTCTTATCACCCATGATACCGAAGTTAGTGGTGATGGAAGTTCCCTCGCCTGCCGACATATCGTCCATCATGATGTAGGCCGAAATCTTAAAGGTATAGCCGACATAATTGCCGATATCATCGGGAAGAAGGTGACTAAGCTTGATACGAGCGCTGAAAGCGCCGGTAGAGTATAATCCGAAAGGATATACCGTAAGCGCCTTGTTGCCCGAATGGACATTCCAGTTCAGCGCACCGACCTTGGAAACACCTGTGAACTGACCACCTGTCATGTACTCGTCAGACTCCGCGATCAATGCATCGTAAGAGCCGGTTCCGTACTTGCTGAAGGATGTGGGAGAATCCTCAAAATCCTCGGTGGTATAGATCTCGTACTTGCTGTTGCTCTGAGCCACATACAGCTCTGCACTGACATTGTCTACATAGAATGTAGTACACAATGCCGAAGAGGGGGCAGAAAGGGCGCCGGAGACATCCTGGTCAATCATGATAACAGCGTTATTGACGTCTGTCACCTTGTACAGCAATGTCACTTTATTCCATGTTTTCGCCTTAATTGCAAAGTTATAGGAAGACGAAACAGCATCAAAGGACTGATTTGCTACAGACACGCGGAATGCTGTGGTATTCACATCGGCATCGGCATACACATACGCAGTAATGCAATAGGTCTTGCCCACATCGGCGGCACTCAAATTCAAAAGTTGCTTCAATGCAATACCGCTTGCTGCCGCAGAGGTGACCACCTTGTAGGAAGAGTTGTCGCCGTTGTAATCCACGGTCGTGTCAAGAACCACGGAAGCGGAACCTGTAGCGCTCGCCACATCCGACGAAGGTGTCTCTCCTTCGGGAGTCTCTACAGGAGGAACAACGGGATCTTCTTCATCCACAACATTGTCGGGATTGATGTAGTCGATGACGTAGTAAAGATCCGCACTCCAAACCTCACCGGCAACGGGACTGGTCTTTCTGCCGATGAAGGAGGGGTACCACTTAACATCATTATAACGTCTTATGCTTCCGGTAATACTGCTGATCGTCACACTGTGGTCGGTGATGTTGAAGCCCGCTTTACCGTACAAACCGTTATCGTTTGCGCCAATATATTCCATGTAGCGCGTTGAGGTACTTCCCGACACCGATTTATCCGATCCTGACGTGTACAAGTCGCTGGCTTTGAAGGTATTGATCTTACCTGCGCTGATCTCAGCCGAGGTAAGGGGTGCCAAATTTCCTGTAGCATCCAAGAAGTTGACCGTATCGCAAAGAAGGGTGTCTCCACTGGTGCGATAGTAGGTAAACATCTGCAAATAAACCTGCGAGCTTGCCAAAGGGTTAAAATCATCGGAAAGGATCTCGACCTGCTGGCGGTTGCGAATACCCGACGAATCGATCACATAATTCTGGATATGACGCGCCACGTTTTGAAGTGGCTTGTCACTGGAGTTCAAGATGGTAGTTTGCTTGAAGATCAGCTTGCTGCCCGTGCGGAGAGAGGAAGACTTGGTAAGATCCACAGCCGCTCCGTCCATAAACAGCTCCACGGACTCCAATCTCTCATCGCCGTGGTAACCGCCGATAAAGTCATCCGCACCGCTTTCCTTGATCGCCAGCGAAATCTCGCCTTGATGAAGCACTCTCCATACATTGGAGAAGCTGCCCGTCGAAGAGTCATATTTCACAAGATAGGCTTCACGGATACGGTAGTTACTGCGGTTGTAGCCTGTGTTACCCTTGGAAACATTCACGGCTTGGGGATAGGACTCATCCAACTCGTAAAGGAAATTGTACTTAATGTAGTACTCACCCGTGGGGTCAGAGGTCTGGGTATAAATGTAGAAGTTTCCGTAGGTCTCACCCGGTTCGGGTGCGGCAACCTCGAGCATAACGCCGTTCTTTCGGCCTGCTGTTGCCGTATCGGTAAAGGTACCGTCAAGCGTAATGCTGTAAATATGAGCATAGTCGCCGCCTGTCTTCTTGACCAGCTTGAAGATATGCTCTCCGCTCTTCAGATCCTCTGCCAAAGTCAAGCTGTGATGTCCGATCTCGATCACGATATCATCCTGCTTGACACCGTCAACCCAAAGCTCAAAGGTGGAGCTGTCCACAGAGGACAACTGACGAGCCGTCACAAGATTCAAGCTCACGTCACCCTCGCAGTTTGCAGAGAATGTGAAGGTAGCATCAATGCCATTGAAATTCAAGCCGTTTCCGCGGAACTGCTCCACCTCGGAAATGTCGTAAATGGCATCTGCAATGGGTGTGGTCTTTTCCTCGTGGCGAATTCCCTCCTCTATCGTGCTGTCCATAACAACCGTATGGGGGGTACCGTAGTAAACCACAGCATCTGCATTTTTGATGCCGCCAAGCGTCGTGAAGGGCGTCACGCGATAACTGCCTTCGGGGGTTTGGATCCCCTCGATCGCCACTGCGGTCAAATAGCGATAACCAAGCTCTTCAGCCAAGTAAGTCTCGCCGCCGCCGACAACGCTCAAGAATACGTTGCGACTGTCAACTACCTGCGCCTTGCCGACCTGCTTGCCGGTCGCATCAAAGTATTCCACCTTGAAGCCGATGGTGCCGTAGTGAAGCATATCCACGCCTGCAAGAATACGGATGGCATCACCCGAGGTAGACACCTGCGAACCGACGATCTCGGCCGTAGCCGTAGGATCGATCTCATAAGCGCGGTAGTTCGCTACGTCAAGCGTTCCCGTTCCGGAAGTCACATACAAACGCACGCGAACTTCTTCGGGAACCAAGCTGTTCCATTCCAACTGATTGACCGAATAGTTATCGGCATAACCAATGGGAGCGCCCTCGGCCGTAGAAGTCTTGCAATATGCCAACTCATTGTTGACCGTATAACGCATGGTTGCGGAAATCGCGTCGTAAACAACGGCAACTCTTGTCCAATCGGTCTCACTGTTAGCTGTATACAGGTTTCCGTCCTTATCGCACAGATAGTAGAGTGTGCCCTTGGAGCGGTAAGAGAAATAGCCCGTATCATTGGCCATGTGCAACAGATAGATGAAATCCGAGCCGTTGTAAGTGCCTTTTCGAATGCGGAAGATATCGGTCGAGCTGCCGCTCTTTCCGGGAACGGTATTGCGTATCGTTGCCTCAAGAACCGTCACGGTGTCCACAAAGTGTCCCGTGGCAAAGACCTCGGTCTGGGAAGCATTGGTTCCTGTTCTTCTGATAAAGCTGCGCGTCTCACCGTTCTCCGCGGTGGGAGCAATATAGGTCGACATCGAACCGGGAACCAAGAAGCCGTCGGTCGGTGCCGTTCCCGTCGATGCACTGGGACTCAAGCTACCTGCGCCGGGAGTATAATACTCCATATCCCAGTCAAAGAGGTTGCCTGTTTCCTTGGCATAGTCACGAACCATGGTAGCATGGATCTTGATCTCATCGAAAATTGCCTCGCCAAGGAAGCAGATCTTGCAATCGTTCATACTCATGTAGCCCAAACTGTAGTTCAAGCTACCCAAGATCTTACCGTCGGCATAAACGCCCACCTTAGAGGTGCCTGCCGAGAACACCAACTGCACTGCCGTATAAGTATTGGAATCGGACGATGCAATGGGATATTTACCAACCGTGTCACCCGCAAGAATGTTACCGTTTCCGTCAATAGCAAGCAGATCTTTATAGGTGCTTCCCGATGCAATTTGGATCAGGGACTTGGTCTCGCCCGTTGCATCTGCCTTGACCTTGACCTCCACAGCCATTCCGCGATCGGAAAGCCAGTTTACGGTGTCAAGGTTGGCATCGTTCCAAATCACCGATCCGCCCGTAGCAATATTCAAAACACCGTCGGAAACAACAGCATCGGTGGAGGTAAATGCCTCATCGATGATATCTGCATCAAAATTCAGATCAACGTCGGCATCATCGACAGAGGTGGTATAAGAAATCTTAACATCATCTGCCTTAAAGCCCCATGTATCGGTGCTCACGGTAGAATCAAACAGCGTTACGGTATCCAGCACCGCAGGCTGATTTCCGCAGTCAAAGCGGATATAGTCACCGACGGTGGTCGCGGAGTTGCTCACCTTGTTGGTTACGCATCCGTCTGCGCCAATGGCGGGAACCAAAATATCTCTTCTGTCGATTACGGGAGCCAAGCGAAGATCCATCTCCAGCTCAATGTTGATAGCCTTTCGCACGCCGTCCACAAACAGGGTGGCAAGCATGGTCTCGGTATCCACATAAACCTTTATGGTGTGTGTCTTTCCCGTAGTCAGCGTAGCTACATTGGCTTTCGTACCGACCGAAACTTTTCCGTCAGCCGAAACGGTCACGAGCTTTGCCGTAGCCACATTACTTGCCGTCGTATAGCGGTTAAGTGCGGCAAACACAAACTCACCCGTGTTGCCCGAGAAGGCATTGGGGGTCAGCTTACCTTCAACACAAAGGACACCGTCCTCAAGATAAGTATAGGTGTTGGTACTCAGTGCCAGCTCCATACGGGAGCCGCCCACCTTGGTATTGACCAAAGCACCGCCGCTGACCGAAGGATTGCTCGATGCACTGATACCCAAAAGCTGAGCCGTAGAGGAAGCGGCCGTCAGACAATCCTTACAGATCGATTCGGACGTGCTGTCAAAGCTCATGGAATAGAGCGTTCCGTCTGCCTTTTTCGCGGTAGCGGCAGGCAACTTCTCCGTGCTTCTGATACGAAGGTTGTCAATTCCGATGGGGCAGGAATAAGAGTGGAACAGATAGACATACTTGATTTGGGTTGCCAAATCGGCATCAAAGGGATAGGAAGCATTGGTGGAAAGCACCTTGGTAGAGCTCCACTCACCCTTGCGCCAGATCTTATGGTAGATAGCAGAGTCAGTTGTTGTCGCCTCGTCAATGCGAGTATAGAGGATCAACTCGCCATTGATCCAAATTTCATAATCCGAAGTGGTAGGATCGACCGTAACCGTGATCTGAACCCACTCACCCGAGGTCAACATATAAATGGGGAAGGCGGTAGTCTTACCCAAGGTAAGGTAATATCCGTCCGTAAACCCACTCACACCCGAAAGCTTCTGGATGGAGATAATACGGGATTCACCGCCGGTCGAACTGACCGAATTAATACCTGCGGCATCCTTCAGCGAAAGGACTCCGCCCGCCTGCATGGTATCTCCCGGCAAAAGGTCGAAGGAAATCTCAAATTTGCCGTTTTTGAGTACATTGGCAGGATCGTACAGATTCAAAGAACGATTCTGATCCGCCATTTTTTGAAGATAGCTGTTTCCGTTCTCGGTAGCAACATACCAAGGATAGTAGCCCTTCTCCGTCTTCATACTGTTGTCTGCCATGGTCAAGCCATTAAGACCTGCCGTAGCATTAAAGGACTTGTAGGTCAAAGCATTGACCGCCCCTTCGGTTGTCGAGTCGACGAGAAGACCGGTAGAATCTATGTACACCGAAGAGTCAGCCGCAAGCTTCTCAAAATCGGTGTAGGTATCCATGGTGGGAATCAATGCGGAGTCGGGAACAGCAGTGATCTTAACATTATCCAGATCCACGTTCACGAAGGTAGAGCTATATCCGCGACCGAACAGAATTCGATTGAGGGTCGAGAAATACTTGCATTCGATCTCGCCCAAAGGCTTTTCCGAGCCGCCTTCCTCGGTCATGTACACATACCCCTTGGTCACATCATAAGTCGTGGAGTTGTAGGTGTATTTGCCGTGAGGGGCGTTGTCGTATACGATGCGGAAGGTGTACCAGGTGTCGGCATAGAGACTGTGACCGGTGCCGAGCGTGGTCTTTCCGGCGGTTCCGTCCAGCTTGGTGTACACCAAGTTACCCATCAGCTTATTGTCTTCTCGGTTAGCAGAGGCGGGTGTCTCGATCACCAGTGCGTTGGTTGTACCGGTAGAGGTGCCGGTGCCGGGAGAAAGGCGCACCAAGGGGAAGAAAAGCGATCCGGTACCCGACTTTTCATTATAAGAAAGCCGAACATCAAAGGTGATTTCGATGGTCTGATTAGAAAAATAATCAGGCGCGACAAGACCGAAGGCCGTCTGATCCGCCGAACGAAGGGCAAGATAGGTATTGTCCCCCTCGGTGACCGCCGACCAAGCCGTACTGTTGGAATAGCTCATGCCGCTATCCGCCAGCGCCGCTGCCATGTAGGTCTTGATATCCGTCGAGCCCATATCTTCAAAATCCAAGTGCTCGTGGAACATATTGAGTGCCGACTCAGTTGCATCTGCGCTGATCGTCGAGGTCGATTCCTCGGTCGCGGCAAAAATACCTGCGGGGAATGCTGTCACGATCATCATAACGCAAATGAGCAGCGCCACAATTCGTTTTGTGAGTTTCATAAAAGCCTCCATTTTCTTCAAAAATGTAAAATAACCCATTTTTTAATAGATATATTATATATGAAAATCGTTCAAAAGTCAAGAGCCGACTCCCTTTTTACCTCTCCAAGAACCATTTTCGCCCAATACACCAAATCTCATCACCAAATTTGTGCACATTCACTACAGGCGCCTGCGGGCGAGGGAGGTCGCTTTTTTGAAAAAAAGCTCCGCAAAAAACTTTTGATCCGCGCCCTTGATAATGTTTGAGCGAACATACTGCACCTCATTGGGGTACGCTATGTTCGCTCGAACTTCCGTAAGAGCGCGGATCAAAAGTTTTCGCGCACTTTCGAAGAAAGTGTGCTTTTCTTCAAAAAGCGACCTCCCTCGCCCGCAGGCGCCCGCAAAAAAGCGAGGACAGACCGCATAGCGATCCATCCTCGCAAAAGCGAGAATATCTTATTCTCTTAACGGATCTTACTCTGCATCAAGAGCAGGGATGATAGTCAGAGCAAGGTCGGAAATGTAAAACTCGTTTACCAAGCAGGGATTGCCGGGGCCTGCGAAGTTAAGGGTAGGTCTCAAGGGCGAGTAGTGAGAAACACCGTCATCGTCCAAGATCGTGGTCATATTAGCGTTGCTAAGAACCGCGTCCGTGATGGTGATCTGCGCACTGACCTCAACCCACTCACCGTCATCGGTGACCGTGTAGTTGTTATATGCAAGCATATTGGTCTTGTAGTCGGTCATAAAACCAAACTGCATGGTTGCAAGACCGCCTTCTACCACTTCTTGATAATGTGCATTATAGGTATTGCCGTCACTACCTTCAACTTCCTTCGTAACCTCTTGAATCAGCTCGGTAGCTTTTACCTTTGCCGTAATGATAAAGGTAGCACCCTTGTAATTCTCAAGATCGGTGGGGATCACATAGGCAAACTTGACGCGGCGGCTGAAGCTGGCATCCTTGTAAAGCGTGTTGCCGTCACCATCCGTAATAGGATTGCCGTCTGCATCTGTAATCTTGTTTTTGGAAGCGAAGGCCATGCCATTTGCATTTATAAGGATGGAGCCATCAGCATTCAATGTTGCACTGGGGGTCTTGCCACTCTCACCGCCCCAACCGAGGTCGGCAAGGGGGGTGTTCAAGGTTTCCCAAGTGTAACTCGACCAAGCATTGTAGCAGTAACCGTTATTAGCACCTGTAGTATCCAAACCGTCGGAGTAGTCGGGGGTGCGAACCTCGGGGTAGGATACAGAGATAGTGCCTTCATTGAAGTCGATGATGTAGTGCTTGGAGTTACCGTAGTATCTTACACTGTCCTTGGTAGTATAGGGAGTAACGCGAATAGCGCCGTCCGAGTCAACATCGTTGATCGCGAGCATATACATGAAAGATGCACCAAGCTCCTTTGCGATAACAACCTGATCATCGGCAGAAATAGCCGTGTAAACCGTATCGGTCATCTTCGAGTTTTCAACAAGAACCCATTCGCCATTCTTCAAGACCTCAACGTCCATACCAACGCGACCGAAATCAAGGCTGTCAACGCCTGCGATCAGACGAACAGCGGTCTTGTCATCGCTGAGCTGGTAGCCGAGAAGCTCGGCGTTTTCGATGGGATCGGAAGCAGTAAGGGACTTAACAGCCAGGTCATCAAGGAAGAAGTTACCCTTGTTGAAGTGGAACATATAGATGCTTGCGATGGTATCCATGTTACCGTCGTTATCAACCATGTCCCAAAGACCGATGGGGGTACGCTTGTTATTAGCATCGTAGGTTCCCCAAGAGGACTTTGCTGCCCAGCCGACGGTTTCAAAATCTTCACCCTCGTCGTACTGACCGTTCTCGTTAGCATCGGTATAAGATGCCATCTCGTCGCTTTCATAACCGCCAACCAAGCCGGTGCTTGCCACCCAAGAGCCGGAAGCCTTGGTGTAGAAGTTATAGGAGCCACCTGCGAAGGTGGTGTAAGCTGCGAGCTCGCCGTCAATGTAGAACTCATAGCACATCTCACCGTCTGTAGGAATAAACACGGTCTTGATGTTATGCCACTCTGCATCCTCTCCCGTGGTCAAGGTACCGATCTTGAAGCCGTTACCGGGACCAAAGAACAGATCGGATGCGCCCATATTAATGATACGGAGCTCACCGAATGCCGTCTTAAGCGAAAGCATACCGCGTTCTGCCGTATAATTGCCGGTGCCGTGCTTAAAGTCGAAAGAAACTACGAAAGAACCGTTGTTAAGCAAGCTGATCTGCTTTGCTTCGCCTGCTTTTGCTTTTTCCGCATCTGCTTTGTAAAGAGCCTCGGTCCAAGTCAAAGCCGCGTTGGTAGTGGATCCGAGGGGGTACTCGAGATACTTATCGCCATTCTCACCGGTGATGATATTATAGTAACTGATATCACCGCTTCCAACAAAGCCCGCAAGAGTGGGAACTGCGGAAGGATAGGTCTGAACCAAATCTTCCACGGTGGCGAACTGAAGACCATCGAAATTGTTGGATGCATCAATAGCGGGATTCGAGGTGATGTAAAGATCATCGAGGTCAACATTCAGATAAGCCTTACTATAACCACGGAACATGAGAATCTCTTGAAGATTGGTCATGTCCAGTGCATCAATGGTTCCGCTATAGCTGGTCGTACCGTCGGTAATATAAACAGCTCCGTTGCAGGTTGCCGAATTGTAAACGAACTGAATGTCATACCATGTGTTGGGAACGCACTCATAGCCGAACGAAGTCCAGCCGGCGGTTCCGTTTCCGGTAGTATAACCGAAGCTTCCGATCGTACCGGAGGCTTCGTTGTGAACATAAACAGCCAGAGGGTTACCGGTACCGGTGGAATCCTGTCCGTCTTTAGAGCTACGGATGATAGGGAAAATAAATTTGCCCGTCTGGGTAGCATCATTGAAGTTCAAACGAGTTCTGAAGGAGATTCCGATCAAACGGTTGTTCAGAAGACCTTCGGTAGACTGGAACGAGTAACCGGCGCTGGCAATGCCATTAAGACTGGCATACACATTTCCGTCTTCCTCGGTTACATAGTTGTACCAAACGTTGGTACCGGAAAACGTAAGTCCGCTTCCCTCAGCTTTGTAGGTGAAATAAGAGCTGGTTTGCCGAGTACCGGCATCATCAAAGGGAAGAGACACGGTAAAATCGGAAACCGTAGTTCCTGTCGTGTCCTCTGCAAAGATTCCCGCAGGCAACATTGCGGCAACCATGAGAACACAGATCAAAAGAGCTACTATTCTTTTGGTGAGTTTCATAAGTTCCTCCTAAAAATTTTATTAGATAAGTGTATTGTAGCACCAAAATGTTATTTTGTCAAGAGTTTTCGCCATATTTTTTTAATTATTCCAAACAAAGCCGAAAGTACGCAAGAAAAAGTCTATAAAACAACAACATTTCAATCCTCAACAAGATAACAGAAACTGTAAGCAACCATTTCCCAATGAAGGAATGTCTCGAGCAAAAAGCCAAGCCTTTCCTTCCTATATTATATAGCGACACCGCGGCATGGGAGGCGGCTTTTTTGAAAAGGCTATGTTACATTAAACGAATGGTTCTTGGTTGTGTTATCAATTTGATTTTCCAAACAATTTTGATGCATTTGACCTTGGACTCACCGGCAAGCTCGCACTCGCAAACGGTGAGATGCCGCCCTCCGAGAGGAGATGGCACGGTGTAGCGGTGGCGGAAGAAGCCTACGGAACAAGCGACGATAGCTCTCCATACAAGAGCACAAGGGCAACTTTGTGCAAGATTGCTCATTCCCCGACGGCAACCACTCACTCTCGGAGGGGGTCTACTTCGCTCGTTCAATCGGGGCGACAAATTTAAATTTGCGAAAATCAACCGCTTGATGTGACAGCACCGCTCAAAAAAGCGCCTCTGCGACCGCAGACCCCACCATGTAAAAAAGTGCGCGACAATCGGTTTGCACACGCACTTTTTTGTTTTTTTGATTGATTATCGTGTCAAAAGACGTGCAACGAATTCACATTACTCGTCGATCTTCTTCAAATCTTCCTCATCCACAAGGCAAGCGAACTTCTCGTGGCAAGCAGGGCAGATCAGATCTTCGGGGTCAATGCTCTCGTCGAAGCAAACAACTTCGCCGCAAGAGGGGCACTTGATCTCAAAATACTCCTCATCCTCGTCATCATCGTCACAGCAATCGCAGTCGCAATCGCAGCACTCGTCGCAGCAATCACAATCGCCGTCACACTCGTCTTCGTCAGCAAGATACTCCTCTACATCGCCCAGATCCTCGTCGATCTCCTCGATGTAATCGTTGAGCTCCTCAACCGTCTCGTCAAGCATTGCGATCTTCTGCGCCATCTCATCAACCATGTCGATAAGAGCGGCGATCAACTTGCCCTCGGCACTGTCCTTGTTGTAGTTCAGACCGTCAGCAAGACCCTTGATATAAGCGGCTTTTTCGGTAAGTTTCATTGTTCTTATCTCCTTTCGCGTTGTGCGGTGGGGGACTTATGCGCGAGCAAGATACTCGCCGGAACGGGTATCGATCTTGATGGTCTCGCCCTCGTTGATGAAAAGGGGAACCTTGATCTCAGCACCGGTCTCAAGGGTTGCGGGCTTAAGAGTGTTGGTAGCGGTGTTGCCTGCGAAACCGGGATCGGTTGCGGTAATGACCAGCTCAACAAAGTTGGGAACCTCAACACCAAAGACATTGCCCTTGTAGGACACGATCTTACAGACCATCTCTTCCTTAACAAACTTGAAGTTGTCGGGAAGCTTATCGCTGTTCAGGGGCAGCATATCGAAGGTCTCCATATCCATGAAGTAATACAGATCGCCGTCATTGTAAGAATACTGCATATCCTTTCTCTCGATATAAGCGTTCTCGAACTTATCCGTGGGGTTGAAGGTCTTCTCGATCACAGCACCGGAAATGACATTCTTGAGCTTGGTGCGTACGAACGCGGCACCCTTACCGGGCTTAACGTGCTGGAACTCGATAACCTGAAGTACGTTACCCTGACCGTCGTCAAAGGTGATACCGTTTTTGAAATCTCCTGCTACTACCATTATTTTTTTCCTCCAAAGTAAACAGTTTTTGCTATAGTTACACGTTATTATATCTCATTTTTTCGGATTTTGCAATAGTATTTTGCAATATTTTTGTTTCTTTTTCGTTTTTTTCGCAAAAAAATTACTTTTCGGGGGTGAAAATTCGGATTTCGGTTGACAAAAAGGCAAAAAAGTATTACAATAATTATGTATTGTCTCTGTATTATATCCATTCTTGGGGGTGATTTTCTTGATGAGAAGCATGACCGCCTTCGGGCGCGCCAAAGAGACCGTAAACGGAAAAGACATTACGGTAGAGCTTCGGTCGGTCAACAGCCGATATTTCGACTGCTCCGTCAAGCTCTCGCGAGCATTTTCCTATTTGGAAGAAAAGGTCAAGCCCTATCTTCAATCTCGCGGCATCGCAAGAGGCAAGCTGGATGTGTGGATCGGCGTAGAAGTGACCGAGTCTCGCGGCGTTCAGGTCGACATCGATTCGGAATACGCACGCGGTTATATCGATGCGTTGCACCGTCTGCGTGACGAGTTCGGACTTTCCGACGACATCAGTGTCATGACAGTGGCTCGTAACAACGACATCTTTTGCATCAAGAAGCCCGAAGAGGATGCCGAATCGGATTGGCAGGATATTCTCTCGGTGCTGAGCGTTGCTGTTGACAGTTTTCTGGCGGCGCGTGAGGCCGAAGGTGCCAATATTGAGCGTGACCTGTGCGAAAAGATAGCTTCCATCCGCCGTGTGGTCGACAAGATCGAGGTCATGTCTGCGGAAGACGTAGGAACCTACCGTGACAAACTACAGGCTCGGTTGACTCAGATGCTTTCCGACAACAAGATCACGGTAGATGAAAACCGTCTTCTGACCGAATGTGCTATTTTTGCTGACCGCGTAGCCATCGACGAGGAGCTGGTTCGCCTGCGCTCCCATTTCGACGCATTCACCGCGATCCTCACCGCCACGGAGCCCGTCGGTCGTCGCATCGATTTCTTGATCCAAGAGATGAACCGAGAGATCAACACCATCGGCTCCAAATGCTCCAATGCCGATATCGCCCATCTTGTGGTAGAGGTTAAAACCGAGATCGAAAAGATCCGCGAACAAATACAGAATATTGAGTAATTCAGAGAGGGTCAAAAAATGAAATTTATCAATGTAGGCTTCGGAAACATGGTTGCTGCCGAACGTGTAGTCGCGTTGGCCAGCCCTGATTCGGCTCCCGTCAAGCGCCTGATTCAGGATGCCAAGGACGACGGTCGCGCCATCGACGTTACCTGCGGCAGACGTACCCGTTCCGTCATCATCACCGACTCCGAGCACGTCATTCTTTCGGCCATTCAGACCGAGACCATCGCCAACCGTTTGGATGACCGCGATGAGGGCGAAGAGGAAGAACCTGCGGAGGAGTAAGCCCCCGTCTTTGGAGAGGAGATATTTTCAATTATGAAAAAAGGACTATTGATCGTTGTGTCCGGCCCTGCGGGAAGCGGAAAGGGCACAGTAAATGCCAAGCTGCTTGAGACAGGTGACTTTGCCTTCTCGGTATCGGCAACCACCCGCACCCCCCGTCCCGGCGAAGTGGACGGCGTCAACTACCACTACATTACTCGGGAGGATTTTCTCCACCGCATTGAGGCGGGAGAAATGCTGGAATATACGCAGTATTGCGGCAACTATTACGGCACACCCCTGCGCGAGGCCAAGGAGGTCATGGACAAGGGCATGAACCTCATCCTTGAGATCGAGGTGGAGGGTGCTATGAATGTCAAACGGCTGTACCCCGATGCGGTACTCATCCTTCTTTTGCCCCCAAGCTTTGCCGTTCAGGAAGCCCGTCTTCGCGGACGCGGCACCGAAACCGAGGATAAGATCCTCGAAAGATTGGAGCAAACTCGTAAGGAAGCCACCCGGTTCCACAAGTACGACTATATCGTATACAACCATGACGACAAAGTGGAGGATGCGGTGAACCAAGTCTTGTCCATCGTGCAAGCCGAGCGCGCTCGTTCCCTTCGCAATCCTCACGCGGCCGAAGATTATTTCGCCAATTAAACGGAAATTCATTCAAGAAATATAAATTCTGCAAATAATATTTAATTAGGAGATAATTATGATTTACCCTACTTTCAGCGAACTTACCAAGGATCAATTCAACAGATACCAGCTTGCCGTTGCCACCGCCAAGTGCGCACGCATCATCACCGATGAGTATGTCAAGCAGCGCGAGACCGCCGAAAAAGCCATGACCGGTAACAAGGAGACCGACAAGCCCCTTATGACCATGATCGACAAGGAGCTTAAGGACGAAAAGGCAGTCAAAATCGCCATCAACCGCATTCACAACGGCGAATACTCGATCGTCGAGGACGATACTGTCCTTGTTGCGTCCGAGGAAGAGATCGCCCCGGAAGCCACCGAAACCGAGACCGTCGAGACCGAAGAAGCTCCCGCCGAGTCTGCCGAGCAGGAATAATCAACCAAAGTCGGTATTGCTCCGCCGAGGTGGCCTTCGCCGCGTTGTCGGTCAATACTGACTTTGCCTTTTATCACAGAGAAAGGAGAGCCCCATGCCACGGGAATATGCCAAAGTCCATGTGTTGGATGTACCCTACACCATAGACCGAATCTATGACTATTTTCTCCCGCCTTACCTCCGCAACGCGGTAAAGAGGGGTTCTTTTGTGACCGTTCCCTTCGGCACGGGGAACCGCAGATATCTCGGGTTGGTCGTCGACCTTGCCGAAAAACCGAGCGATGAGTCCATCCATACCAAGCCGGTGCTTGCCGTGTGTCCGGATACCCTTCAGCTCGACGAAGAAAGCATCTTGCTCTGTGATTTCATGAAGGAGATGACACTTTGCTCATACGGCGATGCCATTCATGCCATGCTTCCGTCCGCCGTGCTCTCTCGCTTTGAGGAGCATATTACACTGACCGAAAAAAGCATGAACTCCGCCCCCAAAGGGACGGGAACACAAGCCCTCTTCCTTTATGAATATTTGAAAGAACACAAACACTCCACCCTGACCGCATTAAAAACTCGCTTCGGTGTCAAAGCCGAAACGTCCGTCCGAAAGCTCTGCGATCTGGGATATCTCAAACGCGAGCTGGAGGTCAAAAATACCGAGGCGGGCATAACCACTTATCTCTGCCGTCTGACCGTAAGCGAGGCCACCTGCCGTGCCGCTCTTTTTTCCAAAAACGACCCCAATGTTCCCCGTTCTCCCAAGCAATGGGCCTTGGCATCGGCACTTTTGGAACACGGTGAGATGGCCGAGGATGACCTCCTGAAAGCGGCCAAAGCCACACGCAGTCAGCTAAATGCCCTCGTCAACCGCGGTTTTGTGGAGCTGGAGAAAACGGTATCCTACCGCGTCCCCTATGAACTGCCGGAAAAGAAAAACAACGGTGAGATCAAGCTCAACGAGGAGCAACAGGCAGCCTATGACAGTCTTGCGCAAATGCTGTGCTGCGGTGAAGCGCGCGCCGCTCTTCTCTACGGAGTGACGGGAAGCGGAAAGACCAGTGTTATGCTGGCCGCCATTGATTTGGCCCTTTCCCGAGGGCGCGGCGTGATCGTCATGCTCCCCGAAATCGCGCTGACTCCCCAAACTTTGGGTATCTTTTGCGCGCGCTACGGTGAACGGGTGGCGGTCATCCACTCTGCGCTGTCTCAAGGTGAGCGGATCGACACCTACACACTGATCAAAGAGGGCAAAGCCGATGTGGTGATCGGCACTCGCTCGGCGGTCTTTGCTCCCGTGAAAAACTTGGGAATGATCGTCATGGACGAAGAGCAGGAGCACACCTACAAGTCTGACAGCAATCCCAAAT
This sequence comes from Eubacteriales bacterium, assembly GCA_045537235.1. Taxonomy (GTDB): domain Bacteria; phylum Bacillota; class Clostridia; order Oscillospirales; family CAG-272; genus RGIG8775. The sequence goes on along the minus strand of JAZSPB010000041.1, from coordinate 9,896 downwards.
ACCACGCCAAAGACATCGCCCGTTTCCGCTGTGCCCAAAACAAGGCACTGATGCTTCTCGCCTCGGCCACACCGTCGGTAGAAAGCTACCACAAGGCTATGGAGGGAAAGTACACCCTTTTGACTCTCAAAAAGCGTTATGGAAATGCCACTCTCCCCGAGGTCGTCATTGCCGACATGAGAGAGGAAGTCCGCGCGGGCAACATGGCTCCCATCGGACGAACACTGGCCGATGCCTTGGTCAAAAACAGCCGAAACGGCGAACAGTCGGTGCTGTTTCTCAACCGACGGGGCTATAACAGCTTTGTCTCCTGCCAAAAATGCGGTACGGCTGTGGCTTGCCCCAAGTGCAGTGTCTCCATGACCTACCACACCAAAAAAGGAAGCTATGAGGACGGGACACTGATCTGCCACTGGTGCGGAATGAGAATCGCCCCACCCAAGCTCTGCCCCGAATGCGGCTCCGAGCATCTCCGCTTTGTCGGATACGGCACACAGCGTGTGGAACGGGACTTGGGCGACCTTTTGCCCGACGCAAACATTCTTCGCATGGACACCGATACCACCGCCGCAAAAAGTGCTTACGGCGATCTTTTGGGCAAGTTCCGCCGTCACGAGGCCGATGTCCTGCTCGGTACCCAAATGGTGACCAAAGGACATGACTTCCCCGATGTAACTTTGGTGGGCGTACTGCTTGCCGACGCATCACTATACCTCGACGATTACCGCGCCTCCGAGCGCACCTTCGCCCTCTTGACCCAAGTGATCGGACGGGCGGGACGTGCCAACAAACCGGGACGCGCCGTTATACAAACCAACAACCCCGATCACGAGATCATCACCCTCGCCCGAAAGCAGGATTACGAAAGCTTTTACGAGCGGGAGATCAAGCTTCGAAAGCTTCTGTCCTTCCCACCATTCTGCGACATCGTGCTGATGAATATCGTGTCGGATAACGAAAATGAGCTGGCTCTTGCCTGCAATCAGCTTTATACCGATTTCCGTTTCCGAGCCACAAAGGAATACGATGATCTTCCCATGGTCGTTTTCGGTCCCTTCGAAGCACCGGTCTACAAGGTGGACGGAAAATATCGCATGAGAATGGTTATAAAGTGCCGATTAAACCGCAAAGCAAGAACACTTTTTTCCAAAACATTGACGCAATTTAGCTTTATTTCAAGAGGAAAGACAACACTTTCCATCGATTTTAACCCCACAAACCTTTGATAGGTGAAAGGAATTTATTATGGCAAAACTCAACATCATAAAATATGGAGACGAAACGCTCCGCAAAACCGCCCGTGAGGTAGATGCGATCACCCCTCGCATCCTCACTCTTCTTGATGATATGGCGGAAACCATGCACGAAGCCAACGGTTGCGGTCTCGCGGCGCCCCAAGTGGGTATCCTTCGTCGCATCGCTATCGTGGAGGACGAGGAGCTGGGTCTGATCGAGCTGATCAACCCTACCATTATCGCCTTTGCGGGCGAACAGTATGAGCAGGAGGGATGTCTGTCCATCCCCGACAACTGGCCCTATACCAAACGTCCGATGCACGTCACCGTCCGCGCCATCAACAGAAAGGGCGAGACCTTTGAGGTCAGTGGAAGCGGTCTTTTGGCACGCGCCTTCTGCCACGAGATCGACCATTTGGACGGCAAACTGATGATCGACCGCAAAGCCCCTGCCGATAAAATCCCCTCCGAGGAGGAGCAGCAGGCACGCAGAAAAACAAGGAGAAGATCCCGATGAAGATCCTGTTTATGGGTACGCCCGATTTTGCACTTTCCTCCCTCGCCTCCCTGTATGAAGCGGGTGAGGACATCGTCGGTGTTGTAACACAGCCCGACAAGCCCAAGGGACGCGGCTACACACTGACTCCGCCGCCTGTCAAGGTCTATGCCTTGGAAAAGGGACTTGCGGTATACCAGCCGAACACCCTTCGCGGCGAGGAATTTGCCGCACTTTTGGAGGCGCTCGCCCCCGAGCTGATCGTTGTTGTGGCTTACGGTAAAATTCTACCCGAAAATGTACTCAAATTCCCCGCGAACGGTTGCATCAACGTTCACGGTTCCCTTCTCCCCAAATATCGAGGCGCCGCGCCCATGCAACGCGCCATCATGGACGGCGAAGCGGTCACGGGAATCACCACCATGTACATGGATGTGGGACTTGACACGGGTGATATGCTGCTCAAGCGCGAGGTCACCATCGAGTCCGACGACAATTTTGAAACCATCCACGACAAGCTGGCCGCCTGCGGTGCCGAGACACTGCTGGATACCGTAGCCGCCGTCAAAAACGGAACGCTCCGCCGCGAAAAGCAGGACGATTCCCTCGCCACTTACGCAGCCAAGATCGAAAAAAGTGACTGTCTGATCGATTTTTCGCTCTCGGCCAACCAAGTTCACAACATCATTCGCGGTCTTTCCCCCATTCCGCTTTCCTTTACACACACCGCCGACGGAAAGCTACTCAAGGTAACTCGCGCCACAGTTGCCGAGTCTGACGGTGAGCACACCGATTACGGAAAAGTGGTCACCCTTGATGACGGCATCACTGTCAACTGCGGACGGGGACGCATCACCCTCCTGGGCGTACTCCCCGAAGGCAAGGGGCGTATGGAAGCCGCTGATTTTATCCGCGGTCGCAAAGTAGCTATAGGAGATATTCTCAAGTAAGATGCGCCTGTGGGCGGGAGAGGTCGCTTTTTTGAAAAAAAGCTCCGCAAAAAACTTTTGATCTGCGCCCCTATGAAATTTAGTAATATTTTTAACAAAAATGCGCCCCGCCATGTTCGCACTTGTCAAAAGGGGGGCGCGGATCAAAAGTTTTTGCGGAGCTTTTTTCAAAAAGCGACCTCCCCGCGCCGCAGCGCCCAAAGAAAGGAGTCGTCATGAATCTTCGCAAGCTGGTCTTGGATGTACTGGACAAACACGAAAAAAATCAGCAATACTCCAACATCGCCGTTGACAACACCATATCTCGCGAAGGACTTGACAGTAAGGACAGCCGTCTGTTTTCCGCACTGGTCTACGGTGTTATCGAGCGGCGCATCACTTTGGATTTCATCATCGATGCTATGTCCTCCATCCCTCCTTCAAAAATCGAAAAAACCACAAGAAATATTTTGCGGATGGGACTGTATCAGCTCATTTGGCTGGATCGCATTCCTCCCCATGCCGCCATCAACGAAAGTGTTTCACTTTGTAACAAGCGCAGTCGCGGATTTGTCAATGCCCTTCTCCGCGGATTTGAGCGCAAACGAGTCGGACTTCCCCTCTCTGCGGCTTTTGATTTTCCCAAGCAGGACGAGCAGCCGCTTGAATACTTGAGTGTGACCTACTCCTGCCCCGTCCCGCTTTGCGAAAAGCTGTGCGCCATTTTCGGATTTAAAAAAGCAGAAAATGTACTCAAGGCTTTCGAAAAAACACCGCCTATGACACTTCGCGCGAATCCTTTGAAAACCTCAAGGGATGCGTTAGTTCAAGATCTGCAAGACCGAGGATTTGACGTTTCTCTCACCGAGCATTCCCCCCATGGGCTTCGTGTAAACGGTATCTCCCCCGATGAATTGGGGTTGACCGAGGGACTGTGTTTTGTACAGGACGAGGCCTCACAGATCTGCGTCGCGGCACTGGGCGCCACTGCGGGGGACACGGTCATCGATATGTGTTCTTGCCCCGGCTCCAAGAGCTTTGGTGCGGCACTCGATATGGAAAATAATGGTCGGATATTTTCTTTCGACCTTCATGATAATAAGCTTTCTTTAGTAAAAAAAGGTGCCGAAGCACTCGGCATCTCCATCATAGAAACACAGGCGCGTGACGGTCGTCAATTCGATTCTACACTTTGCGAATCGGCTGACCGCGTAATCTGTGATGTCCCCTGTTCGGGCTTCGGTGTCATGGCAAAGAAACCCGAGATTCGGTACAAATCCCCGGAAGAGGCAGCTTTGCTCCCCGAGATCCAGTTGGCGATTCTCAAAAACGGAGCGCGGTATGTCAAGCCCGGCGGCATTCTCGTCTACTCCACTTGTACCCTTTTCCCGGAGGAAAACGAACAAAATGCAACTCGCTTTTTGACCGAATCGCCCGAATTTGAATCTTGTGATTTTACGGTGGGCGGTCTGTCTTCAACCAACGGTATGCTGACCCTCACCCCCGACACCCATGGAACTGATGGCTTTTTCATTGCCAAATTCAAGCGAAAGGACGACCGAGCATGAGCGAAAAAATCGACCTTCTCTCTTTGGAGCTTCATGAGCTGGAAGCCTTTCTGTCCGAGCTTGGAGAGCCGAAATACCGCGCTCGTCAGCTTTTCACGGCCATGCACCGCGGCATTTCTCCGGACGGGATCACCAACATTTCCAAAGCAACCAAGGAAAAACTCCGTGAGTGTGCCTTCTACTCCTTCCCCACCATAGAACGCAAGCTGGTTTCAGCCATCGACGGGACGGTCAAGTACCTCTTCGGGCTGGCAGACGGCAATTGCGTGGAATCGGTCATTATGCGGTATGAACACGGCATCACCATATGCATCTCTTCCCAGGTGGGATGTCGGATGGGTTGTCGGTTCTGTGCTTCCACCATCGACGGCAAGGTTCGCGACCTGGTGCCCTCGGAGCTTCTCGGTCAGATCATCGCCGCCACCAAGGATCTTGGAGAACGCATCTCCAATATTGTCATGATGGGCATTGGAGAACCCCTTGACAATTATCAAAATGTGCTGAAATTTCTTCGCCTTGTGGAGCACCCCGACGGGCTTTGCATCGGCTATCGCCATATCTCCCTATCCACTTGCGGCATCGTACCCGGCATCCGCGCTTTGGCGGAAGAGTCCATGCCCATCACACTATCCATCTCTCTTCATGCCGCCGACAACGAGACACGCTCCGGTATCATGCCCGTCAATCGAAAATGGTCCATTGAGGAGCTTTTGGATGCTTGTCGCGACTACTACAAAAAAACCGGTCGGCGCATTTCCTTTGAATATACACTGATCTCGGGACAAAATGACTCCCCCGAGGCGGCAAAAAAACTGGCGGCTCTGCTTAACGGCAAACTGCGCGGCGGACGGGACAGTATGCCCATTCATGTCAACCTGATTCCCGTGAACGAGGTCAAGGAACGCGATTTTGTGCGTTCGGGCAAAAAAGCAGTAGCTCTGTTCGCCTCGACCTTGGAAAAATTCGGCATCCGTGCCACGGTTCGTCGCAAATTGGGTGCCGACATCAATGCCTCTTGCGGTCAGCTTCGACGGGAGACCGCCAACAACCAAACGTAAGAAAGGGTAAATCTATGAACTATTTCGGATTCAGCGATGTGGGAAAAGTACGCGAGCACAACGAGGATTGTTATGAGATCGTCACGCTTGCCGAAAATGCACTTCTTGCCGTGGTATGCGACGGCATGGGAGGTCTTTCCTGCGGAGAGGTGGCCTCTCGATTGGCCGCAGACACTTTTATCGACACCGTCAAACGTATCTGTTCCCTCAAAATATCCGAAAATCGACTGTCTCTCTCCGATCGAGAAGCTTTTTTGGTGCTTTCCAACGCGGCCACCCGCGCCAATCGGGCAGTTATCGATTACCGCCGCGAGCATCCCGATCGCGGAGAGATGGGCACCACTCTTGTTGCCGCCATCGTATGCCGCCATTCCAAAGGTGCGACGGTAAGCTGGATCAACATCGGAGACAGCCGCATCTACACCATAGATCGCCGCGACATCCTTCAAGTTTCCCGCGATCATTCCTACATACAATACATGATCGACACCGGAGAGATCACCCCTGCCGAAGCCGCACATTGCCATAAGACAGGGCTGATCACTCGCGCCGTTGGCATCGAAAAGGAGGTCGATCCCGACATCGACACCTTCCCCCTCTCCGCCGGCGAGTGCGAAATGACTTATCTCTTACTCTGCTCCGACGGCTTTTCGGGCGCGATCTCGGAGGAGCACTGCATGACCGTTGTCAATAACCCCTCGGCAACGCCCGCGCAAAAGGTCAAGCATTTGATAAACACCGCGCGCGACGCCGACGGCTCGGACAATATCACCGTCATTCTCATTGATCTGAAGGGAGAGGCACATGGATAATATCGAGAAGTATATCGGCAAAACCTTCGGGGGGCGATATACCGTCATCAACATCATCGGAGATGGCGAAAACTCGGTCGTATTCGGAGCCTATGACACGCGGGAAGACCGAACGGTGGCGCTGAAGATCCTGCGCCCCGAATACAACTGCGACACAGCCGTTGCCGAGCGATTTGCCACGGAAGCCGAGCTGATGTCCATGCTTTCGCACCCCAATATCGTCAAGATCTATGACACTTGCCTTGACGGAGACATCCGCTACTTCGCCATGGAATATGTGGAAGGTATCACACTCAAAAAGCATATTCTCGGCAAAGGTCCCCTCCCCACGGATGAAATTTTGTTTCTTTCGCGGCAGATCTTATCTGCGCTCGCGGCGATCCACGAAAAGGGCATCGTCCACAGCGATATCAAGCCGCAGAATGTTGTCGTTCTCCCCGACGGACATATCTGTTTGATGGATTTCGGCATTTCCAAGCGCCACACGGAAATCGACCCGAACGATACCACCTTTGGCGGTATTTTCAACGATTACTCCGTCTATGACGGTGGCGATTCCTCGGATCTGGCCGTGGGAACCGTGCATTACGTCAGCCCCGAGCAGGCCGAGGGACGGGAGATCGACCACCGAAGCGATCTGTATTCCTTCGGTGTGATGCTGTACGAAATGGCAACGGGCACTCTTCCGTTTTTTGCCGAAAGTGCGCAGGAGATCGCACTTATGCACGTTCGTGCCATGCCGGAGCCGCCTTCGTGGCGCGAGCCGAGCATTCCCGAGGAACTGGAAAAAATCATTCTCCGCACCTTGGAAAAGCTCCCCATCGCTCGTTTTGCCTCGGCTGAAGATATCCAAAAAGCCCTGGACGACTTTGCCGAAGAACCCCTTGAGCTGCCGCCTGTTGAGGAGTCGGAAAGAATATCGCCGCTTCAACGGATTCGGGATCTTTTCGATGAGTATTTTCGCGACTTCAATCTCCCCTCTTTTATTCTGGGGATGCTTTGCGCGCTCTTGGTTTCGGTGGTCATCAGCCTCGGCATTCTTTCGGAAGCGCTGATCAATGAACGGCAAGATCCGAATTATGTCAAGGTTCCCGACCTTGAGTCCCGTCTGCTCACCAATGTGCTGAACGATCTGGATAACGACTGTTATCACTTTGAGATCACCTATGTGACCGACCACAACAATCCCGGACGGATCTTGAAACAGTCCCCGTCCGAAGGAAATGTCAAACGGGTATCGGAAAGTGAAAAATGTGTCATAAAACTCACGGTAGCTCGTCGCGATCTGCCCCCGACCATGCCCGATTTTCGCAACCTTTCCCGGGATGAGGTTGCCGAGGCACTCCGCGCTTATGAGTGCAATGTTCAGGTGGTTGAGCAACCGCACGCCCTTGTAAAAAAAGGAACGGTCTTGTCCACCTCCCCTGCGAGCGGACAGCCGACAAGCCGTGATATTACTCTTTTCGTCAGCTCCGGCTGGCAGCAAAACAACGAGGACATCGAATAAATATATGGAATACAAATCAAAAGGAAAATTGGTCAAGGGAATCGGCGGTTTATATTTTGTAACCGTGGATACCGCTCCCGATGACCCGCTGTCGGGCAAGACTCTTCCGTGCCGTGCCCGTGGAAAATTCCGCCATTCGGGTATATCCCCTCTCGTGGGAGACCGCGTGGAGATCGTTTATAATGAACGCACCTTGACCGCGCCGGAAACCGAGGAAGCAAAGGAAGATGCAGCCACCGAGATCATGATCAGCGCTATTCTTGACCGAAAAAATGCGCTCATCCGTCCGCCGTTGGCCAATTTGGATGTCATATTCATAGCCATGGCCTCGGCCTCTCCCGCCCCGCTTCTCTCTACCGTGGACAAGTTGATCTTCATTGCCGAGCACAACGGCATCGAGCCTATCATTGTCATTGGAAAAAGCGAATTGGATACCGACAACGCCGAACGGATCGCGGATATCTACCGCAAAGCCGGCTTTGAGGTGTTTACTCTCAGTGCGCTGACGGGTGAAGGGGTGGATGGGATTTCGACCTACATTCGAAACACGATGACGGGAAAAATGGCCGCCTTTGCCGGTGCCTCCGGTGTGGGAAAATCCTCCTTGCTCAACCGTCTTTTCCCCGACATCCATTTGGAAACGGGTGAAGTCAGCCGCAAGATCGAACGCGGAAAAAACACCACACGTCATGTAGAGCTGTTCCCCTTCCCATGTAAGGAGGGCGACGGTTACCTTGCGGACACCCCCGGTTTTTCCATGCTGGACTTTGCCCATTTCGACTTTTTCGGCAAGGAAGATCTGCCCTTCACCGTCCGCGAATTTCACGACCACATCGGTCGATGCCGATACAAAAAATGCACGCACACAAAGGAAGAAGGCTGCGCCATCCGCGAAGCACTCGCCGACGGAGACATTGCGCAGTCGCGCTATAACAGCTTCCTTGAGATCTACAACGTACTGAAAGACAAGAAAGATTGGGCACAAAAATGAGAGCATTTATCTATACCGGCGGTCTGATCTGTCCCGACGGCATCCTCGATCACCCCAAGGGAGACGACATCACCATTGCCGCCGACAGCGGATATAAAAACGCCGTCAAAATGGGAGCGGTCATCGATTTTGCCGTGGGTGACTTCGACTCCTTCCCCGAGTGCGAGATCGGCAAGGGAACCGAGATCATCACCGTCCCCGCCGAAAAAGATTTTACGGACACCCAACTTGCCGTAGATGTGGCGCTTTCCAAGGAAGCAACCGACATTGTCATTATCGGCGGTCTCAGTGGGCGTCTTGATCATACAATTTCCAACCTCGGCATTCTTGAGAAGCTATACGCTACAGGAATTCGCGCCATCTTCACCGACGGCAACAACCGCGTACGCTATATAAACGGCACCAGTGAACTGATTCCCCGCAGTCATTTTCGCTATTTTTCCCTTCTCGCCGTAGATGACAAGGTCAAAGGGGTATCGGTGGAGGGCGGAAAGTATCCTCTCAAGAACGCCCGTCTTTCGCGCACCAATCAATTTGCCGTATCCAACGAGATCGAAAAAAACTGTGCGCTGATCACCGTCAAAAAAGGCGGCATCTTTATCATCGAAAGCCGCGATCCTCTGTAATTGACAATTTTCTTTTTTCGTCATATACTGGCAGTGAACCCATTGTATAAGGAAGGTACTGCCATGAAGATCGTTGTTGTCAAATCTCCTCATATTCTCGCCCCCTTGCTTCGAAAAATCTTCGGCATTCGGCGGAGCAAGTAGCACGGGCTGTTCAAAAGAAAGGACCGTAAAATGTCTGAACATACACCGCACTTTCTGCCCCTCTCGCGAGCAGAGATGCTTTCCCTCGGTTGGGATCGCCCCGATTTCGTCTATGTGACGGGTGACGCTTATGTAGATCACCCGTCCTTTGGTGTTGCCATTATCTCTCGCGTGCTGGAAGCCAAAGGGTTCCGCGTGGCGATCCTCTCCCAACCGGATTATAAAAGCTGTGAGGCCTTTCGCGAGTTCGGTCGTCCGCGTCTCGGCTTTCTTGTGACGGCGGGCAATATCGACTCCATGGTTGCCCACTACACCGTGTCTAAAAAGAAAAGAAATAATGACTATTACAGTCCCGGCGGTAAAGCGGGAAAGAGACCTGACCGAGCCGTTATCGTATACTGTAACAGAATACGTGAAGCATACGGCGACGTTCCAATAATTATAGGCGGTCTTGAAGCATCACTTCGTCGTTTTGCTCACTATGATTATTGGGATAATAAGGTCCGACGCAGTATCCTTGTTGACAGCCG
>JAZSPB010000124.1:0-5099 GCA_045537235.1 Eubacteriales bacterium | reverse complement strand
CCGCAAAAAACTTTTTGATCCGCGCCCTTATTGTAGTTTGTGCGAACATAGCGATGCTAAATCGGGTGCAGTATGTTCGCTCAAACTTTGGCAAGGGCGCGGATCAAAAGTTTTTTGCGGAGCTTTTTTTCAAAAAAGCGACCTCCCGCGCCCGCAGGCGCCTCAGCGTATTCGAAGCCCCTTGGGGTAATAATTTTTCAATTTTCCACCCGACAGTTTGCCGCCGCCGAGGGTCATTTTTTCTTCACCGACGGTCAGAAGAACCGCGGCTATACCGGAATCATCGGAGGGAAGTGAAATCTCCTCGCCTGCAAGATAACGTGCCACCGCCTCATCGCGAGGATCCAACACACACCGAACGGAAAATTCACCGCCATATGCCATAAAGAAATGATGGTGCGGAACGATCCTGCCCTTTCGGCATTCGCCTATTGTCACCCCCGCCGACACTACGCCGAAAGGCGGAAGGGGAAAATCCAAGCTCTCACGCGCGGCAAAAGCTGCGATGTTGCCGCCGCAAAGACAAAGTCCCTCAAGCGACCTGCCAATCGTTTCCTTCAAAAATGCATCCACTGCCACCCGCTCGGTCTTCCCGAGAGCTACCGCGGCATCCTTCACCGTCAACCGCTCGTCTTTGTCATCTTCCGCCCGCTGAAGAAGTGCCAAAAACTGCCCTTCTCCGGGAGAAACATGAGGATAAAAACGACGGCACAGCGCAAGCTCTGGCATCTTCCCTTCCGTAATGTCAATACCGTCCGCCGTATGGCTGACCACGGAAGAACCGCACGGAACTAACGAAAACGACGGATGAGCAACCAAAAAATCAGCCACTACCTCCTCGTTTTCCTCGGTGGAGTATGTACAAGTAGAATACAGCAAATATCCCCCCGCCGCTACATTTTGCGCTGCATTTTCCAAGATCTCCTTTTGCCGTTCGGCGCACATGGTCACATTTTGGGGACTCCACTCGGAAATGGCGAGATCGTTTTTGCGATACATTCCCTCCCCCGAGCAAGGTGCATCCACTACAACCAAATCAAAAAAACGCGGATACCACTTGGCAATATTTTTGCTGTCGGTATTGGTCACGCACACATTGGCAAGCCCCATGCGCTCCACATTGCCTGTGAGAATGCGACTTCTGGCAGACACATATTCATTGGCCAGCACAGCCCCACCGTTGAGAGCACAAAGCGCCGCAAGCTGGGTAGTCTTGCCGCCGGGAGCCGCACAAAGATCAAGGATCTTGAGTCCCTCTCTCCCCCAAAGCTCGTCGGGAAGCGCCGCCACCGTAGCCATCGCACCCGGATCCTGCATATAATATGCCCCCGCATGGTGATAGGGATGTTTCCCCGCCTGCGCATCCTCAGGCACAATAAAACCACCGCTCACATAGGGGATACTTTCCATCGCAAACGGCGCATGGGTCTCAAAGCATTGGACGGATACCTTGTTCGTATTGACACGCAAACCTTTGACCGGCTCCTCATGGCAGAGCGCGTCAAAAAAAGCGGAGTACCCGTCGCCAAGCAAGTTTTTCATTCGATTTTCAAAAGCTTCGGGCAGATTCATACGCACCGTCCTTTCCCTTGATCCGTGACCAACTTCATAATAAATACAGTATACCATAAACCCAACGAAAAGTAAAGAAAAACAACACAAAAATAAAAATCCCCCAAGAAAATTCTCGGGGGAAGGGGTACTGACTCTTAAATTTTGCCGTCAAGAATATCTTGGCACCACAAATTCACTTGACTGCGAACATTGCTTGCCACTGCCGACAGATCATCCTCGTCAAGTAAGGATCGCATTTCTTTCAGGACAGAAAACTGAAGCTCCTTGATCAGTCTGATCTTTTCAGCCCTCTCATTTCTTTCCTTCGAAGCAAGATCATCATATGCTTTTTCATAGAACTTCAACAACTGCTGATTGGTGGTTTCGCGGCACTTTACAATTTCCACACAAGCATTGACCTTTTTATCCGAACCGGGACAGGCAAGCTCGTCCACCTCAATAACGGAGATCGCTTTGATCGTATCATTGAGATATGCGGTCTGTTCACGAATCGCTTTGATCTCTTCAAAAATGTACTTTTCGTTGATCTCGCAACCGTTTTCATCAACAGTTATTGCTTTTTCTTTTGTATTTTCTGACATTTTCATATCCTCCAAATATTCATTCGGCGGACACGCAAGGCATATTGTATTGTCATCTACGAAGCGTGCCCTGCCTTTTTTTACAAGACCTTTTGCCCGTTTGGGGTAGGTCGCTCCATATTCATTTCCTTGCTCATCTACTACAATCACGTTTTTTTCCATGGGTGTCTTCCCCTTTGTTTCGATTGCTTTTGTGAATACCGTTTTTCCTGATGGGTGCCGTCCCCGATTCACAGGTTTATTATAGCATACCGGAAGATTCTTGTCAATAGCATATTCGTTATATACTCATATACTCTTCTCGCTCCAAAAAGCGCAAACACCGAATTCATTGCTCACAATTGATTTTCAAATGCTTGGGTGAGCAGCCACTCACTTATCAATGCCGTCCCCACGATGTTGATGCTACATAAGATTTTACCGATAATTATCTTGCATAAACATTATAGTTTTTCTTCCGCAGGAGCGTGCATTGCATGTCCGCGAACAACCAATGGTCGCCCCCACAGTTTAATATCTTTTATTAAAAGTATTAAAAGCGCATCCGGTAATGTACGGGATATAAGAAATCGCTTGTGGGGCGGTGCCTTGGCGCCGCCGCTTATCGACAATTTCACATTCTATTCGACGGAGTAAGCCCCCCGCCCTACGAATTGAAATTTCTTTTATTCTATCAGCATCGCGTCACCAAAACTAAAGAACCGATACTCCTTCTCCACCGCCATCCGATAGGCCTCCAATACCTTTTCCCGATCGTAGAAAGCCGAAACCAACATCAACAGCGTACTCTCCGGCAAATGGAAATTGGTGATCAGCGCATCTACGGCCTTGAAACGGTATCCGGGATAGATGAAAATGCCTGTCTCGCCGCTCATGGCGCGAATCGTACCGTCCTCCTCCGCCACACTTTCGATGGTTCGGCACGAGGTGGTTCCCACACAGATCAGACGGCCGCCTGCCGCACGACGGGAATTGATGATATCGGCACTCTCCTGCGATACCGAAAAATACTCGGTATGCATGATATGATCATTGATACTGTCTGCCTTGACAGGACGAAACGTCCCCAGCCCCACATGGAGCATGACCGGCACAATAGCTACGCCTTTTTTACGGATCTTGTCCATCAACGCCTCGGTAAAATGCAACCCCGCCGTAGGAGCCGCTGCCGAGCCGTTTTCACGAGCATAGACCGTTTGATACCGATCGTTGTCCTCCAACCGCTTGGTAATGTAAGGCGGAAGCGGCATAAGACCGATAACGTGCAAAATTTCATAAATATTGGCGTATTTTTCGCGATCGTATTCGAAATGAATCAGGCGATTGCCCTCCTCCACGATGTCGGTGATCTCGCCGCGAAGAAGACCGTCTCCGAAAACCAAGCGACTGCCGATCTTGGCGCGTTTGCCGGGCTTTACCAAGGTTTCCCAAACATCCAACGCATGAGAGCGAAGAAGCAACAATTCGATCTTCGCTTCCTCGCGCCCCTCCACATGACCGTAAAGACGGGCGGGAATGACACGCGAATCGTTGATCACCAACGTATCGCCCTCGTGCAAATGATCGAGAATGTCATAAAAATGCTCATGTGAGATCGCCCCTGTAGCACGGTCGATCCCCATCAACCGAGAATGGTCGCGAGGCTCGATGGGCGTCTGCGCAATGCGCTCCTCGGGCAGGTCATAGTAAAAATCCGCAGTTCGCAGATCGGTCTTGGTCTTTTCATTTATAATAGCCATATTCAAATCCTTTTCCCAATGCATTTTCCCTCGCATATACTGTTGAGGGACACAAATTATCAACTCTATTATAGTACATCCCCCCACATTTTTCAAGAGCTTTTTCTTTTATTTTTAACAGCAGCCCTCCTTGGGTCGCAGGAGACCTCTTCTTACGAAAAGTCCCTCTCCGAAAGCACAAACCTTTTTTCCATCCACCTGCTCAGAAGTTTGCACAAACAAGCCCCATCCCCAAAAGGATACACTATGTTCGCTCAAACATTAACATGGGCGCATCGGAAAAGTTTTTTGCGCACTTTCGAAGGGCGTGTGCTTTTCTTTCAAAAAAGCGACCTCTCACGCCCGCAAGCGCCCCGTATTTCAACCGAAAGGATGAACTTTATGGAACCAACCAAAAAAACCGTTTTTCGCGGTGCAGCCACCGCACTGATCACCCCCTTCCGTGGCGGCGAAGTAGACTTTCCAGCCCTTCGCAATCTTATTGAATTTCAAATTGCCGAAGGGATCGATGCCCTTGTCATCGCAGGCACTACAGGCGAAGCTCCCACACTGACCGACCGTGAGCACCAAGCCTGTCTCGCCTTTGCCGCCGAGGTCATAGGAGGTCGTGTTCCCCTCATCGCCGGCACGGGAAGCAACGATACAAACCATGCCGTAGAAATGTCAAAATTCGCTTGCTCCTGCGGCTGTGACGCGCTGCTCCTTGTCTCCCCCTATTACAATCGAGCCACAGAGACGGGACTGATCAAAAGCTACCTGACAATTGCCGACAGCATAGACAAACCCGCCATTCTCTACAACGTCCCCTCAAGAACAGGAGTCAATCTGACCATGCCCGTATACCGTGCCCTTGCCGACCACCCCAACATTGTTGCTGTCAAAGAAGCCTCCGGAGATGTCGGTGCCGCGGCAAAACTCGCCTCCGAGCTTGGTGGCAAGCTGGCACTTTACAGCGGCAATGACGACATAACCATCCCCCTCCTGTCGATCGGCGCCCTTGGTGTTATCTCGGTGTTGTCCAATCTTCTTCCCCGCCGCGTATCCAAAATGTGCCACCGCTACCTGACCGGCGATAAAAACATCGCCACCGAGGAGCAACTATCTCTTATCCCCCTCATCACCGCCCTCTTCTCCGAGGTCAACCCCATCCCCGTCAAATGCGCCGCCGCCATGATGGGCTTGTGTCAAGAAGAATACCGTCTCC
>JAZSPB010000068.1:0-6245 GCA_045537235.1 Eubacteriales bacterium | reverse complement strand
AACGTAAAATTCCCACAGACCAATCAAACGGTTTGTGGGAACTTTATTTTTATAGACAGGAGAGCGGATTACAATAAGCCTTCTCCAGTGGGAGAGGGGGAAGTCGGATCGTAGCCATGTCGTTCTGTGAGCCAAGGAGTTGACTATAAAGCTTGTCTTCCTAAGACCGCTTGGCCTCCGACTTAACGTAAAATTCCCACAGACCAATCAAACGGTTTGTGGGAACTTTATTTTTATAGACAGGAGAGCGGATTACAATAAGCCTTCTCCAGTGGGAGAGGGGGGACCACGAAGTGGTGGATGAGGTGTTATCTCACAGGCTTAAGATCGCTATAATCCAAGCCAAGATGCTTCAATATATCCGCTGTAACAGTGTTGAAATCGTTTCGTATACTGTCGTTAGAATATCGTAAAACAGTTATCCCCCAAAAAGATAAGACCGCATCTCTTTGTTTGTCTGCTTCTTTGTGCTCGGGCAATAGGTGCTGTCTGCCGTCTACCTCAATTACAATCTTCTTTTCCGCTATGTAAAAATCAACAATATAGTTTTCAATATTATGCTGGCGCCTGACGTTATAAGGCAATCTTTAAAAAAAATCATACCACAGATGCTTTTCTTCGGGTGTCATGTTTTTTCGCAGAGTTCGAGCGTTTGACACGAGATTTTTGTTGTAAGGTATCATTTTGACTCCTCATCCACCGCCGGCGCGGTCCCCCTTCTCCCACAGGAGAAGGCTTTTTATAAGTTCAACATTTTCTTGTATTGGTTTTGTTCCATCAAGTCTAATGGCTTTGTGCGATAGTGTTTTCAGCCAATCCTCAATCTTTTCGGGAGTTCTTTTTTCTGCAAATGCAAAAAACTTTTCTTCTTGCTCGTACATATCTCCGCCGGGAAGAACCCTGTCACCGAATTTATCAATAGCTCTTTGCCTGATCCTTTTCATTCGAACGTCAAGGGGAACATCAAGGTATACCACAAGAGTATAATTTTCATTGATCTCCGGAGTCATATTTCCATTAACAGCAGAAAAAACAAAACAGGGATTATTCTTTATATCTTCTAATAGCAATCGTTCAACTTCTTCTTTCGTTCTTGACGAAGCATACGGATTATATGTGGAAGTAAAATAATATTGCTCTATATCCATATGTATAAAGTTTAAATTTTTGGCAAGTGCACCGGCAAGTGTCGTTTTACCGCTTCCATTCAGTCCACATACGCATATTCCACACTTCATCCTATACCCCTCTATTTATCGCCAGTTTCGCGTTTGTATTACAAATGCATCGGGCTATGCCCATACCCCTATTATAGCACAAAAACCGCAGAAAATCAATCTGCGGTTTCCGTACTTTTGTGATTCCTCCGTTAAGAACAACAGAGAAATGTCCGTACACCCTTTGTTTTTTCGTCAGGTAAACCTGCTTTATGGAAGGTACCTTTTGGGTGACTCTTTATATACCTCTTCGGAGTATATTGAGATTTCAGAGAATTTGAGTTAAATAGCGATTCGCTGTGAAGTGGGGGAATTTGTAATAAAAACAGTATAAATCCCCCCATCCCCATCACAAGTACTTTTCCGCCATCTCCAAAAGCACCGAATGGGTTTTAGGCGTTCCGGCAAAAACAGGGCAAGCCGCCGAGAGCGTGACTTCATTTCCTTTTTCATCCGTAATCAGCCCCCCGGCCTCCTTAACAAGCAATACCCCCGCCGCATAATCCCACGGCGACAACCGCCACTCGAAAAAAGCATCGGCCCGTCCTGCCGCCAAATATGCCAGATCCAATGCCGCCGAGCCGGTGCGCCGCACATCCGCCATGCCAAGAAACAGATCTCGTGCCAGCGAAAAAGACTTGTCCGCCAACTCATCCTTATAGTAAGGGGAAGTTCCGAAGGTCACCAAACCGACCTCAAGCGCGCAATTCGAAACATGAATAGGCTTGTCATTAAGTGTTGCCCCCTGCCCCGCTACCGCGCAAAACATCTCCCCGCCATAGGGGTGATATACCGCCCCGAATACTGTGTTTCCACCTTGGAGCATCGCCAATGAAATGCAGGAATGGCGGTAGTCATGAATAAAGTTGGTTGTACCGTCGATGGGATCAATAATAAAACAGCACTCCCCCAAAAGTGCCGACGGATCGTTCTCCTTTTCCTCCGCAATAAACACCGCCTCGGGAACGCGTGCGCGAATCTCCTTCATCAAAAACTCCTGCACCGCCACGTCATAGGCCGTCACAAAATTGACCGTACCGGGCTTGATCTTCACCGAATTTGCCGCATCGTTATGTGCTTCCAACATGATCTTACCCGCTTCCACCAACAATTTCTTTAAAAAATCGACAATTTGTTTCATTTCTACCCTTCCTCCAAATTCCAAAAATGTACGCCTGCGAACGCAACAGCATCTTTGCAGACACCCCTTCGCTCCGCAGACGTACCATTCAAATTGTTAAAAAGAGATCACACCCAAATGCTCCAGCAAGATCTTCAATCCCATCAGCACCAAAATAATTCCTCCGGCAAGCTCTGCACGAGATTTGTATTTGGCACCGAAAATATTACCAAGCTTGACACCCAATGCCGAGAGCACAAAAGTAATCACTCCAATAGAGCCAACGGCCACAAAAATATTAACATCGGGCAAAAGGGCGAAGGTAACGCCCACCGCCAACGCATCAATGCTGGTGGCAATGGCCATTACAAGCATAGTCTTAAAGCCAAAACAGGAGTTGGATTCCTCCTCCTCGCCCGAAATTGCCTCGCGAATCATATTGACACCGATAAAAGCAAGGAGAACAAAAGCGATCCAGTGGTCATAGGCTTCGATATATTCGCTGAACGTGGTTCCGAGAAAATACCCGATCAGCGGCATAAGAGCCTGAAATCCGCCAAACCAAAGACCGGCGATCAACATATGCCGAAGTGCCACCTTGGGTGTTGCCAAACCTTTGCAGATCGCTACGGCGAAAGCATCCATGGACAAGCCAAGGGCGATGATAAACAACTCCAAATAACTCATAACATTTCCCTTCCGCGCAGCTCCCTGCGGATTCCTTTTTTACTTATTTTTGTTTTTTGAAAAACAACGCTGAATCAACTTAACGATCTCAACCAACGGAATGACAAGGAATGCAATTCCCAAAGCCACACCGTATTCAGCAAGGCTGATATGAGTAAACTCAAAAACATCATTAAGGAAAGGCACATAAATAACAGCGGTCGTCAAAAGCAATGCCAGCACAGCCGCGCCCCAAAGCATGACATTTTGTTTTTTCAGCGAGAAGATCGAGCCTCTGCGCGAACGCATATTAAAGGACTGGAAGATCTCTGCCATAGACATGGTAAGGAAGGCCATAGTCATACCGGCATCTCTGGCCAAACTGTCTTCTGCGGTAAGCGCCCAAGAACGACACTCCATAAAATGACCCACAAAATAGGACGCGAGAACCAAGACCGTAACAATAATTCCCTGGTATGCCACGTCATAAGCCACACCACCGGCAAAAATGCCCTCCTTAGAGTCGCGGGGCGGTTTCTTCATGGCATCCGGCTCACCGTGCTCGACACCCAGCGCCAACGCGGGAAGGCTATCGGTGATCAGATTGATCCACAAAATGTGAACCGGCTTGAAAAGGGTGAATCCCATCAAGGTCGCAAAGAACACGCCAAGTACCTCGCTGAGATTGGAGGAAAGCAAGAACTGAATCGCCTTACGAATATTGGCATAGATCTTACGTCCCTCGCCCACGGCGGATACAATGGTAGCAAAATTGTCGTCTGCCAAGATCATGTCGGCCACGTTCTTGGTTACATCGGTACCCGTAATACCCATGCCGATACCGATATCAGCCGTCTTGATACTGGGAGCGTCATTTACACCATCTCCCGTCATGGCCGTGATCTTACCGCGCTTTTTCCACGCGGTAACGATACGAACCTTGTGCTCGGGCTGAACACGAGCATATACCGAATAACGGTCGATCTGCGCCTCCAATTCCTCGTCTGACAGCGCGTCAAGCTCCTGACCCATGATAGCCTCGGACGCATCGGTGATGATTCCCAACTCCTTGGCAATGGCCACGGCGGTATCAATATGGTCGCCCGTAATCATGACGGCGCGAATACCCGCGCTGCGGCATTCATCCACTGCCGCCTTAACTTCGGGACGAACGGGGTCTATCATGCCGTAAAGTCCCAAGAAGATCATGTCCGTCTCCAAGGTCTCAGCGCTCTGATCCTCGGGAAGATCCGCATAATCGCGATATGCCGCGGCAAGAACACGAAGAGCACTGTCTGCCATAGACTTGTTCTTCTCGCGGATAGACGCGATATGTGCCTCGGTCATGTCCTCCACACCGTTCTCGGTGAGAATACGGGTACAACGCTTGAGAATCTCGTCGGGTGCACCCTTGGTATACTGAACAAAACCGTCAGCTTTTTGATGAAGTGTGGACATCATTTTTCTCATAGAGTCGAACGGTGCCTCGCCAACGCGGGGATATTCGACCTTGAGCTGATTTTTGTTGTAAGAGATCTTGTGCGCATAGTTAACAAGAGCACACTCGGTAGGCTCACCAACCGACGTACCGACCTGCTCGTCAAATTCCGCATCGGAGCAAAGCGCCATGGCATGTGCCAGCTTTTCCTGCGCCGCACCAAACTCATCGATAACAGTCATTTTATTTTGAGTCAGAGTACCTGTTTTGTCGGAGCAGATAATCTGCGCACAGCCAAGCGTCTCAACCGCCGTCAGCTTGCGAATGACCGCATTGCGCTTGGACATCTTGGTAACACCGATGGAGAGCACGATGGTAACTACAGTGGCAAGTCCCTCGGGAATAGCCGCTACTGCAAGGCTAACCGCCAGCATAAAGGAATTCAAAACCACATTGGCACCAAAACTACCTGCACGAAGAAGGTTGACACCAAAAATCAAAACGCAAATAACAAGCACCAGTTTCGTCAGTGTGCGGCTGAGTCCGGCGAGTTTGACCTGCAAAGGTGTGGCCTCATCTCGTGCCTGAGCCAGCGCATTGGCGATCTTACCCATCTCGGTGTCCATACCGGTACCGCAAACAACAGCAACACCGCGACCGTATACAACGGTGCTTCCCATGTAGACCATGTTCTTTCGGTCGCCAAGAGACACTTCACCGCCCTCCAGAGTCTCGTCGGTTTTCAAGACAGGAACCGACTCACCCGTCAGTGCAGCCTCTTCAACCTTCATGGACGCACATTCAATGATGCGAGCGTCCGCAGGAACCGAGTCGCCGGCTTCCAGGTAGATAATGTCCCCCACCACAAGCTCTTCACTCTTAACTTTGCAAAGCTTTCCGTCTCGCATCACTTTAGAGGTAGAAGCAGTCATGGTTTTTAGCGCTTCAATTGCTTCTTCCGCTTTGCTTTCTTGAATCACACCAAGAACAGCATTCAGCACGACGACAAACAAAATGATGAACACATCCGCAAGAGATTCCGGCTCTTCGGGGTACGCAAAGTTATTGTAGATCACCGTAATGGCCGAGAGCACGGCCGCAACAAGAAGAACGATGATCATGGGGTCTGCCAACTGCTTGATAAAGCGTTTCACAAGACCGTCCTTTTTTGCCTCGGCCAGCTTATTGGGACCGTTAGCTTCCAGACGCGCACTCGCTTCCGTTGACGAGAGCCCTTCCGCCGTGGATTTCAGTTCCGACAGAACTTCATCCTTTGAATTGGAGTAAAAATTCATAACAATCCATCCTTTCACTTTTGTGCAAACAAAAAACCAAGTACAGGTGTACTTGGACAGTGACAGCGAGGGTACAGGTACATCTGTACATGAGTCTCGTTCTTTAAGATATGCCAGACTTTACGGATTTATGCTGCCAATACCCATACAACATTGCAAAAAAAAACAATGTGCAAAGCACAGCACTTCTCGCGAGTCAGGATGTTGACATACCACACTGACGTGCAAACTACTCCCTCACGGATATTTATGTTGCTTTTGATATTTTTATTATAACGCAAATTATGGAAAAAGTCAATAGATTTGAAAACAAAAATCAAATGCGCAGCGAATTATAATGGGTTGATATGGCGCCTGCGGGCGCGGGAGGTCGCTTTTTTGGAAAAAAGCTCCGCAAAAAACTTTTGATCTGCGCCCTTTTTGCAGTTCGCGCGAACACTGCGATACCCAATGGAATGCAGTGTGTTCGCTCAAACATTGGGGAGGGCGCAGATCAAAAGTTTTTGCGG
>JAZSPB010000004.1:0-7376 GCA_045537235.1 Eubacteriales bacterium | reverse complement strand
AAAACTTTTCTATTGTGCCCTTGCGAAATTTGAGCGAATATACTGCCCCCCTTGGGGATTGCCATGTTCGCACCAACTGCAAAAGGGCACAATAGAAAATTTTTTTGCGGAGCTTTTTTCAAAAAGCGACCTCCTCCGCCCGCAGGCGCCCCAATTATCCATTTTGCGCGGAAAATTCTTTGTTTGCTAAACAAAATCGTACAAAAGAACCAAGGAAAATTTCGCAAAAATACTTGCAAAATGGGACAAGATGTGGTATAATATTTCAAATAAAAAATCAAGCAAAAATAACAAGGTCGAAAAAAGTGAGTCCGCGCCTTCTCGGTTGTGGGCTATCCTTGTATAAAGGTCTTGTTGTGGCAAGGCTTTTTATTTATATTTGCGAGAGAAGGAGATCAAAAATGGGAATTTGTAAGTCTATCGCTATCGAGAAGATGATTACCGAGATGGGAGTGAAAGAGTTTCTTTCTCATTCCGGTCTTTCTGTTTTTGATTCTGACCGTTATATCGCACTTCCCGGCTTTTGCGATGTGCATGTGCATTTTCGTGAGCCGGGCTTTTCTTATAAAGAGACCATAAAATCGGGCTGTGAATCAGCGGCGAGAGGCGGTTACACGGCAGTTTGCACCATGCCAAACCTTAACCCCGTTCCCGATTCGGCACTCAATCTTGCCGAGCAGACCAAAATCATTGACCGCGATGCCACCATCGACGTGTATCCCTACGCGGCCATTACCGTGGGACAGCGCGGCGAAGAACTTTCCGACATGGAAGCTATGTGCGATCGCGCGATCGCATTCTCGGATGACGGACGCGGGGTACAGAATGACGAAATGATGCGCGAGGCGATGACAAGAGCCAAAAAGTTGGGCAAAATGATCGTAGCGCATTGTGAGGTCAATTCGCTTCTTCGCGGCGGCTATATTCACAATAACAAATATGCCCGTGCGCACGGACACCGAGGGATCTGCTCGGAAAGCGAGTACGCACAGATCGAGCGAGACCTGAAGCTGGTGAAGGAGGTCGGATGTGCCTATCATGTCTGTCACATCTCGGCTAAAGAGAGCGTAGAGTTGATCCGCCGCGCCAAAGCGGAGGGCTTGGATGTAACTTGTGAGACCGGCCCTCACTATTTGGTCATGGATGACAGCGACCTTCGCGAGGAGGGGCGCTTCAAGATGAATCCCCCTTTGAGAGGACGCGAGGATCGGGAAGCGCTGGTTGCGGGATTGCTGGACGGCACTATCGACATGATCGCCACCGACCACGCACCTCACAGCGCGGAGGAGAAGGGCAGAGGATTGGAATCCAGTGCCTTCGGCATCGTGGGTCTTGAGACTGCATTCCCGGTGCTTTGGACAAAGCTGGTCAAGCCCGGTGTGTTGACGTTGGATCGTTTAATAGAGCTGATGGTGATTCGACCCAGAGAGAGATTCGGTATTCCCATGGGACAGGATTTCTCTGTTTGGGCGCTTGATGAGTCCTTTGTGGTCGATCCCGAAGCATTTGCAAGCATGGGACGGGCGACACCCTTTGCGGGGATGACCTTGCAAGGTGTCAACTACCTGACCGTTCACGACGGTAAAATCGTGTACAAGCATTCGTAAACAATAACTTTTATATAAACGGAGGGAAGAAAAATGGCAAAACGTACAGACCTGAAAAAAATTCTTATTATCGGCTCCGGCCCCATCGTCATCGGACAGGCGGCAGAGTTTGACTACGCAGGCACCCAGGCTTGTTTGGCACTCAAGGAAGAGGGCTACGAGGTAATGCTTGTTAACTCCAACCCCGCTACCATCATGACCGATACCACCATTGCGGACAAGGTGTATATGGAGCCTTTGACGCTTGAGTATATCGCCAAGATCCTTCGCTATGAGCGTCCCGATGCGATCGTCCCCGGTATCGGCGGACAGACGGGACTCAATCTTGTGATGCAGCTTGAGAAGAAGGGTGTCCTTCGTGAGTGCCACGTTGAACTTTTGGGTACCAGTAGCGAAAGTATCGAGCGTGCCGAGGACAGAGAGCTTTTCAAGGAGCTGTGCCAATCCATCGGTGAGCCTACCATTCCTTCCGAGATCACCTATGGCCTGGAAGAGGCCAAGGAGGCGGCCAAGCGGATCGGTTATCCCGTAGTGCTTCGTCCCGCATTTACTCTTGGCGGCACGGGCGGCGGCTTTGCCAATGACGAGGCGGAGTTGATGGAGATCGGTATCAATGCGTTCAAGCTTTCTCCCGTTCATCAGGTTTTGATCGAGAAGAGCGTTAAGGGCTACAAAGAGATCGAGTTTGAGGTCATGCGCGACTCCAATGACAATGCCATCACCATTTGCGGTATGGAAAATGTTGACCCCGTTGGTGTTCATACGGGCGACTCTATTGTTGTGGCTCCCATTCTGTCACTGAACGATCACGATCTCAAGATGCTCAACGACAGTGCGATCAAAATCATTCGCGAGCTTAAGATCGAGGGTGGTTGTAATGTTCAGTTTGCTCTCAATCCCACTACCTCCGAATATTATCTGATTGAGGTCAATCCTCGTGTGTCCCGTTCCTCGGCTTTGGCTTCCAAGGCGTCGGGTTATCCCATCGCTCGTGTGACGGCCAAGATCGCCGTAGGTATGGCACTGGAGGATATCCCCGTAGCGGGCGGTACAGCAGCTATCGAGCCTAAGCTCGACTATATCGTTGCCAAGTTCCCCCGTTTCCCCTTCGACAAGTTTACTTCCGCGCCTAACACGCTGGGTACGCAGATGAAGGCTACGGGTGAGGTCATGGGTATCGGTTCTACGCTTGATGAGTGCTTCCTCAAGTCGGTGAGATCGCTGGAGACGGGCGTTTGCCACTTCCATCATCCCAAGTTCGACGGTATGACCGAGGAGCAGATCTTTGATTATATCAAAGAGTCCAAGGACGACAACATCTATGCCATTACCGAGTTGATCCGCCGTGGGGTTTCTCTGGCGACCTTGCATGAGGCGACCATGATCACCGATCTCTTCTTGGAGTCGCTGAAGCGCATTGTGGATATGGAAAATCTGCTTCGTGATAACAAGAATGATGAAAAGACACTTCGCGCAGCCAAGGTCATGGGCTTCTCGGATAAGTTCATTGCAAAGCTGTGGGGGACCGACGAGAATCATATTTACACCATGCGCAAGGAGCTGGGTATCAAGCCGATCTTCAAGATGGTCGACACCTTGCATACCGGAAAATATATTGCGTATCTGTATTCCTCCTATACCGGCGAGAATGCATCGCGCTTGACCGATAAGAAAAAGGTCGTGGTGCTTGGTGCAGGCCCCATCCGTATCGGACAGGGCGTTGAGTTCGACTATTCCACCGTTCATGCGGTTACGACCATCAAGAATTCGGGCTATGAGTCGATCATCATCAACAACAATCCCGAGACGGTTTCTACCGACTATACCACCTCGGACAAGCTCTACTTTGAGCCTCTGACTCCCGAGGATGTTATGAATATCATCGATTTTGAGAATCCCGAGGGTGTTATTGCCTCTCTCGGCGGTCAGACGGCTATTAACCTTGCCGCTCCGCTGATGCAGCGCGGTGTTAAGATCATCGGTACCGACTGTGCGGCCATCGACCGCGCCGAGAACCGCGACCTGTTTGAAAAGCTTCTTAAGGATCTGAACATTCCTCAACCCGAGGGGCGCGCCGTTACCAAGATCGAGGACGGTGTTGCGGCTGCGGCTCGTATCGGCTATCCTGTACTGGTTCGTCCCAGCTTTGTGCTCGGCGGACGTGCTATGCAGATCGTCTCTAATGAGGGGCAGCTTCGCCATTACCTCAAGACCGCCGTTGAGATCGATGAGGATAAGCCCGTGCTTGTTGACAAGTACATTAGCGGTAAAGAGGTCGAGGTCGATGCAATCTGCGACGGACGTGATGTATTTGTTCCCGGCATCATGGAGTTGGTTGAGAGAACGGGTATCCACTCGGGTGACTCGATCAGCGTACATCCCACCTTCAGCATTTCCAATAAGGTCAAGGGTACCATTCTTCAGTACGCCAAGAAGTTGGGTCTCGGCATCGGTATTGTCGGTCTTTACAATATTCAGTTCATCGTTGATAAAAATGATGAGGTCTTTATCATCGAGGTCAACCCTCGTTCCTCCAGAACCGTTCCGTTCCTTTCCAAGGCAACCGGATACAGCTTGGCGGATATTGCTACCGAGGTCATTCTCGGCAAGTCCCTCAAGGAGCAGGGCATCTTTGATATCTATCCCGAGGAAAAGAAGAGATGGTACGTTAAGGTTCCCGTATTCTCCTTCAACAAGATTCGCGGACTCGATGCTTACCTGTCTCCCGAGATGAAGTCCACCGGTGAGGCCATCGGTTATGACGACAAGCTCAACCGCGCCGTTTACAAGGCACTCCAAGCATCGGGTATGCACCTTCAGAACTACGGAACGGTGCTGGCTACCATTGCCGATTGCGACAAGGAAGAGGCACTTCCTCTCATCCGCCGTTTCTACAATCTCGGCTTCAACATCGAGGCAACCGAGGGAACGGCCA
This sequence comes from Eubacteriales bacterium, assembly GCA_045537235.1. Taxonomy (GTDB): domain Bacteria; phylum Bacillota; class Clostridia; order Oscillospirales; family CAG-272; genus RGIG8775. The sequence goes on along the minus strand of JAZSPB010000004.1, from coordinate 2,834 downwards.
AGTTCCTCAAGGAGAACGGCATTCGTACTCACGTTCTCAAGAAGCTTTCCGACGGCTCCGAGGAGATCGCGGATTCGCTTCGCCAGGGTCATATTGCATATGTTATCAACACCAGCGACCCGGCATCCTCCGGTGTGATCCGCGACGGATTTGAGATCCGTAAGTATGCTACCGAGAACAATGTGACCATGTTTACCTCTCTTGACACCGTTCGTGTGCTTTTGGATGTTCTGGACGAGACGACACTTTGTATCTCCACCATCGACGCGTAAGAGGTAGATATGAAGCAAGGACTTTTTGAAATCAAAGAAAATACAGCTCTCACCGCAAGCGTCTATAAAATGGTGCTTGCGGGAGACACCTCGGCCATTACGGCACCGGGACAGTTTGTCAATATTAAGTTGGACGGTCTTTATCTCCGTCGTCCCATCTCGGTGTGCGACTGCGAGGACGGACTTCTCACCCTTCTTTACAAGGTGGTCGGTCGCGGAACCGAGCAGATGAGCGAAATGCGAGAGGGTACTCTCGATATCCTCACGGGACTTGGCAATGGCTACGATCTCACGGTGGCGGGCGATCATCCGCTGTTTATCGGCGGCGGTGTGGGTGTGCCTCCCATGTATATGCCTGCCAAGATGCTTCGTGCTATGGGCAAGAAGGTTTCGGTCATTCTCGGATTCAATACCAAGGATGAAGTGTTCTATGAGGATGAGTTCCGCGCTCTCGGCTGTGACGTAACAGTGACGACCGTGGACGGCTCCCACGGTGTGAAGGGCTTTGTCACGAACGCCATGGAGAATATCGACTACAGCTATTTCTACACCTGCGGTCCCGAGCCGATGCTGAAAGCGGTGTACGGTGCGTCGAAAACGGGCGGACAGTTCAGCTTTGAGGAGCGCATGGGCTGCGGCTTCGGCGCGTGCATGGGATGCTCTTGCAAGACGGTTACGGGTAACAAGCGCATTTGCCGCGAAGGACCTGTGCTGGTAAAGGAGGACATCTTATGGCAGAATTGAAAGTGAATCTGTGCGGCATCGAGCTTGACAATCCCATCATTCCCGCGTCGGGAACCTTTGGGTTTGGTTATGAGTTTGCCGAACTGTACGATATCAATATTCTCGGTACCTTTTCCTTCAAGGGCACCACGAGAGAGCCGAGATTCGGCAATCCCACACCTCGCATTGCCGAGTGTACGGCGGGCATGATCAATGCCGTGGGACTTCAGAATCCCGGTGTGGAGAAGGTCATTTCGGAGGAGCTTCCCAAGATGCGGAAGGTGTTCTCCAAAAAGGTAATGGCTAATGTTTCCGGCTTTTCGCTGGAGGGGTATTCCGAGACTTGCGCTATGCTGGATGCGTGCGATGAGATCGGATGGTTTGAGGTCAATATCAGTTGCCCCAATGTACATGGCGGCGGTATGAGCTTCGGAACCGATCCCGGGGCGGCGGCCGAGGTGACGGCGGCGGTCAAAAAGGTGACCACAAAGCCCGTTATCATCAAGCTGTCTCCCAATGTGACCGATATTGTTTCCATCGCCAAAGCCTGCGAGGCGGCGGGAGCGGACGGTATCAGCTTGATCAACACGCTTCTCGGTATGCGCATCGATCTTCGTCGCAAGAAACCGATTATCGCCAACACCATGGGCGGTTTCTCGGGGGCGGCGATCTTCCCCGTGGCACTTCGCATGGTCTATCAAGTGGCGGGTGCAGTCAAGATTCCCGTAGTGGGTATGGGCGGCGTAAGTACAGCCGAGGACGTAATCGAAATGATGCTGGCGGGTGCTACGGCAGTCGAGGTGGGCGCGGCAAATCTTGTCGATCCCTTTGCGTGCCGCAACATTATTGAGGCGTTGCCTGCTACTATGGAAAAATACGGGATCACATCCCTTAAAGAAATTATCGGAGGTGCAAGATAATGGGAAAAGACGTAATTATTGCCTGTGATTTTGACAGTGCGGAGAAGGTATTTGCCTTCCTTGACAAGTTTACGGGAAAGAAGCCGTTCGTTAAGATCGGTATGGAGCTGTATTATGCCGAGGGACCGTCCATCGTGCGCGAGATCAAGAAGCGCGGGCACAAGATATTCCTCGACCTCAAGCTTCACGATATTCCCAATACCGTGAAAAAGTCCATGGCGGTTTTGTCCCGACTGGATGTAGATATGACTAACCTTCATGCAGCGGGAACGGTTCGCATGATGGAGGCTGCCATCGAGGGTCTGACCCGTGAGGATGGCACGCGCCCCATGCTGATCGCCGTGACCCAGCTTACCTCCACCGACCAGGAGAGCATGGAGAAGGATCTTCTTATCAAGGAGCCTATTGCCGACGTCGTTATGCACTATGCTCACAATGCCAAGATCGCAGGTCTTGACGGCGTGGTTTGCTCGCCCCTTGAGGCAGGAAAGGTGCATGAGACTTGCGGAAACGGTTTTGTTACCGTCACCCCCGGTGTTCGCTTTGCTGACGGTGATATCGGAGATCAGAAGCGCGTAATGACCCCCGCCGAGGCCAAGAAGATCGGCTCGGATTATATCGTTGTGGGCAGACCTATCACCGCCGCAGAGGATCCCGTTGTGGCTTACAGACGTTGCGTGGCTGAATTCGTAGGTTAATGGAGGACTTGAAAATGGAAGGCTATAAGAGAGAATTTATACAGTTTTTGGAGAGTGCGGGCGTGCTCAAGTTCGGCGACTTCACCGCAAAGAGCGGCAGAAAGATCCCCTACTTTATCAACGCAGGAATGATAAAGACGGGTAACGACATCGCAAAGATGGGCGAATTCTACGCAAGAGCGTATTTCGAGAAGCTCGGCAAAAAGCAGGCAATCCTCTAC
>JAZSPB010000078.1:0-4272 GCA_045537235.1 Eubacteriales bacterium | reverse complement strand
AAATCAAAAAGGGCGTGAACCGCGCGCCCAACAGAAGCCTTCTGTTCGCCCTCGGACTTACGGAAGAAGAAATGAGCCGTCCTCTCGTTGGCATTGTCAGCTCCCACAACGAGATCGTTCCCGGCCATATGAACATTGACAAAATCGTCGACGCCGTCAAGGCAGGCGTTCGCGCCGCAGGCGGTACGCCCATCATGTTCCCCGCCATTGCGGTTTGTGACGGCATTGCCATGGGTCATGTTGGCATGAAATATTCTCTGGTCACCCGTGATCTTATCGCGGATTCTACCGAGGCGATGGTCATGGCACACGGCTTTGACGGTCTTGTTATGATCCCCAACTGTGACAAAAACGTGCCCGGTCTTCTGATGGCTGCGGCGCGACTCAATATTCCTACCGTGTTCGTCAGCGGCGGTCCCATGCTTGCGGGCAGAGTTGACGGCAAAAAGAGAAGCCTTTCCGCTATGTTCGAGGCGGTCGGCTCCTACAAGGCGGGTACCATCGGAGAGGATAAGCTCTGCGAATTTGAAAATAAGGCTTGCCCCACCTGTGGCTCTTGCTCGGGTATGTATACCGCCAATTCCATGAACTGCCTGACTGAGGTCCTCGGCATGGGTCTTCGCGGCAACGGTACCATTCCTGCGGTCTACTCCGCAAGAATCGAGCTGGCCAAGCACGCGGGTATGAAGGTCATGGAGCTTATCGAAAAGAATATTCGTCCTCGCGACATTATGACGGCGGCAGCCATCAAGAATGCGATCACCGCCGACATGGCACTGGGCTGTTCCACCAACAGTATGCTCCATCTTCCCGCCATTGCCAACGAGTGCGGCGTGGAGTTCAATTTGGATATGGTCAACGAGATCAGCGAAAAGACCCCCAACCTCTGCCATCTCGCACCCGCAGGTCCCACCTACATGGAAGACCTCAACGAGGCCGGCGGCGTATATGCGGTGCTTCGCGAGATCGACAAGCTGGGATTGCTTGACACCTCGGTTATGACCGTGACCGGCAAGACTATGGCTGAAAATATCGCGGATGCGTTCAATCGCGATCCTGAAGTGATCCGTACTGTGGAGAATCCTTATTCCAAGACGGGCGGTATCGCGGTGCTTCGCGGCAATCTTGCCCCCGATGGATGTGTGGTCAAGCGTTCTGCTGTGGCACCCGAGATGCTCGTGCACGAAGGTCCCGCTAAGGTATACGAGAGCGAGGAAGAAGCCATTGCGGCCATTTACGCAGGCGAGATCGTCAAGGGTGATGTCGTGGTCATTCGTTACGAGGGTCCCTCCGGCGGTCCCGGAATGCGTGAAATGCTGTCTCCCACCTCGGCTATCGCCGGCATGGGGCTTGATAAGGACGTAGCCCTTATCACTGACGGTCGATTCTCCGGTGCGACCCGCGGTGCCTCCATCGGACACGTTTCCCCCGAAGCGGCCAATGGCGGTACCATCGCTTACGTCAAAAACGGCGATATCATTTCTATCAATATTCCCGAATATAAGATCGAGCTCAAGGTCTCCGATGAGGAGCTGACCGCACGCCGTGCCGAGATGCCCATTAAGAAAAAGACCGAGATCACCGGCTATCTCAAGCGCTATGCCGCTATGGTAAGCTCGGCTGACAAGGGTGCGATCATTAATCGGTAAAAAGATGGGAACGAAGGAGAGCATGGTGAAAAGCACTCACTCCATGGCAACACAAGTCGGGGGTGTGGGGGTGTAGACACCCCCGCCTCTTTCGTTTCCACTTCTCCGCTAACATACCAAAAAGGAGGATAAAGACATGGCAATGACCATGACGCAAAAGATCCTTGCCGCACACGCAGGCTTGGAGTCGGTATCGGCGGGCGAGCTGATACTGGTAAATGTGGATCGCGTTCTGGGAAATGATATCACATCTCCCGTGGCCATCCGCGAATTTAATAATATCGGTGCCAAAGAGGTTTATGACAAGGACAAGGTGACTATGGTCATGGATCACTTCGCGCCTAATAAGGATATCAAGGCGGCGGTGCAGTGCAAAATGTGCCGCGATTTCTGCAACGAAAAAGAAGTCACGCATTTTTATGACGTGGGACGCATGGGCATCGAGCACGCACTTTTGCCCGAAAAAGGATTGGTCGTTTCGGGTGATGTGGTGATCGGTGCGGACTCTCATACCTGTACATACGGTGCTTTGGGAGCGTTCTCGACGGGTGTCGGTTCTACCGATATGGCCTGCGGAATGGCGACGGGCAAGGCATGGTTCAAGGTGCCCTCCGCGATCCAATTTGTTTTGAAGGGCAAGCTCGGAAAGTATGTTTCGGGCAAGGATGTCATCCTTCACATCATCGGAAAGATTGGCGTGGATGGCGCGCTGTACCGTTCCATGGAGTTTGTGGGCGAGGGTGTCAAGTCTCTCAGCATCTACGACCGACTGACCATTTGTAACATGGCTATCGAGGCGGGTGCCAAGAACGGTATCTTTGAAGCCGACGAGGAGGCTCTTCGCTATGTTGCCGAGCACTCCGACCGTGCACCCGTGGTCTATACTGCCGATCCCGATGCCGAGTATGACGAGGTGATCGAGATCGATCTGTCTGCAATCAAGTCTACCGTGGCATTCCCCCATCTGCCCGAGAACACTCGCACCATTGATGAGGTAGGCGAGGTCAAGATCGATCAGGTGGTCATCGGATCTTGCACCAACGGTCATTATAAAGATCTGGCAGAGGCGGCTGAGATCATCAAGGGTCACAAGGTGGCTAAGAATGTTCGCGCCATCATCATTCCCGCGACACAGGATATTTACCTTAAGGCGATGGAGAACGGGTTGCTCAAGATCTTTGTGGAGGCAGGATGTGTTGTCTCTACTCCGACCTGTGGTCCTTGCTTGGGCGGATACATGGGAATTCTTGCGGCAGGCGAGCGTGCTGTGGCTACTACCAACCGTAACTTCGTAGGACGTATGGGCGATGTGACCTCCGAGGTTTATCTTGCCAGCCCTGCGGTTGCCGCGGCCAGTGCCATTGCCGGTAAGATCGCAGACCCCAATGATATCGTGTAAAGGAGGAATGAAAAGATGAAATTCAACGGAAAAGCCATCAAGTACGGAGATAACGTAGATACCGACGTAATCATTCCCGCACGCTATCTCAATACCATTGATAAAAAAGAGCTGGCCTCCCACTGCATGGAGGATATTGATAAGGACTTTACCAAGAAGGTAACCGCAGGTGATATTATGGTTGCCGGCTCTAACTTCGGTTGCGGCTCCTCCCGCGAGCACGCACCAATCGCCATAAAAGAAAGTGGAATTTCGCTTGTCATTGCCAAGAGCTTCGCAAGAATTTTCTATCGAAATTCCATCAACATCGGACTCGCCATCGTCGAATGTCCCGAGGCAGCCGAGGCAATTGCTGACGGTCATGAAGTAGAGGCTGATCTGGATAACGGCGTCATTTATGACAAGACCACCGGTGCGTCCTTTGCTACCAAGCCCTTCCCCGCGTTCATTCAGAACATCATTACCGCCGGCGGATTGGTTGAGGCTATCAAGGCGGGACAGGTGAAATAACCAGAAAAATGGTGGTCGGTCAGCAGGATGCAGCGAGGTAAGCGACAAGATACCGCACAGGCTTCCGCTTCCCGATCTCCATTGCAGAAAGACCTATCAGAAAGGATCAAGAAAAACATGAAATATAACATTGGTCTTCTTCGGGGAGACGGAATCGGACCCGAGATCGTAGACAGTGCGGTTCGCGTACTGGAAGCGGTTGGAAAGAAATACGGTCATGAGTTTGTTTTTACCGCTTATGATATCGGAGGCGCGGCGCTGGATAAGTACGGCATTCCGCTTCCCGAAGAGACGGTAGAGGGCTGCTTGGCATCTGACAGTGTGCTTTTGGGCGCGGTTGGCGGACCCAAGTGGGATACATTGCCGGGACATCTTCGTCCCGAAAAGGCGCTTCTCGGTATAAGACATGCACTCGGTCTTTACACAAATATCCGTCCCGCAAAGCTTTATTCTGCACTTTCGGCAGAATGTCCGCTCCGTGCCGACATAGTTGAAAAGGGCGTTGACATCGTTATGATAAGAGAGCTTACGGGCGGTATCTACTTCGGTGAAAGAGGCAGACGTGACGGTCAGTTCGGTCCCGAAGCATATGATACCGAGGCATACAGCGAGTTCGAGGTTGAAAGAATTGCAAGAGCGGCGTTTGACACCGCTATGAAGCGTGACAGAAAAAAGGTCACAAGCATAGACAAGGCAAACGTTCTTGAAAGCTCA
>JAZSPB010000029.1:0-3950 GCA_045537235.1 Eubacteriales bacterium | reverse complement strand
CATCTCTCATTCCCCCCTTAAAAAAACCTCTCTCAGAAGCCCGCAAACCCTTGCCACGACACGCTTTCGTCAAGATTCACAAAATAAATGTTCTATTTTGAAAGGCAAATCCTATGCAAAAAAAATCTCACTCCAAAAAACAATCCGTCCATCAGCATCCTCACGTCTCGCAATCGGTCATCAACCGCTTGCCGCGCTACTTCCGTTATCTGCGCATCCTCATGCGCGAGGGCAAGACCCGAATCAGCTCCGGTGAGCTGTCCGAGCGCATGAACATCACCGCCTCCCAGATCCGTCAGGACCTCAACTGCTTCGGCGGCTTCGGTCAGCAGGGATACGGCTACAACATCAATTACCTCTACGCCAAGATCTGCGAGCTGCTCGGTGTGGGCGCGGGACTGCGGTCGATCATCATCGGCGCCGGCAACCTCGGACGCGCCATTGTCCGCAGCTCCATGTTTGAGAAACGCGGCGTTGATATTGTGGCGATGTTCGACGTCAACCCCATGCTTGTGGGGCAATCGGTGGACGATGTCATGATCCACAACATGAACGATCTGGATCGATTCTGCCGCGACAATCCCGTAGATATCGCCGTTTTGACCCTCCCCAAGGAACGCACCTGCGACGTGGCCAATCATCTCATGGCGCTGGGCATCCGAGGCTTCTGGAACTTCACCGGACAAGAACTGGATCTTCCCGATGCCATTGTGGAAAACGTCCATCTCGGTGACTCGCTGATGGCTTTGTGCTACAAGCTGTGCTCCGCGCACGAGGAAGGAGACAGAGACGATGAGCCTCTTCTTTGAGTACGGACGCCATGTTGCTGCCCTTCCCAAGCTGTCGGGCTCCCTTTTGGCGCGGGCGGGAAAGACCGAGCTACAGTTACTTTTGGCGCTGTCCTCGGATGAGTCGCTTATGGCCGATTACGAATCCAACGCCGATGCTCTCGCCGCCACCCTCAAGGTCAAGCGGTCGGCACTCGACAGCGCTTTGGGCTTTTGGATCGGCGCCGGTGTGCTCGGACGCGAGGATGGCGACGTGCCTGTGGAATCCGCGACGCGTACAGAGTCGACTGTCCCCCCGCAACCCGCCGCAGAGCCGCCCATCAGCGTCCCCAAACGCACCGTGACCACCGAGCTGCCGCGCTACACCGCCGACGAGCTGGATACCGTCATGGCGCACCGCAAAAACGCAAGCCATCTGGTGGACGAGGCACAGAAGGCACTGGGCAAGATCTTCACCTCGCATTCCGAGGTCTCCCAGCTCATGGGCATTGCCGAGGGCTTGGGTCTGTCCGACGAATACATACTGATCCTGCTGGCTCACTGCCGCGAAAAGGGCAAGAGCAGTCTGCGCTATGCCGAAAAGCTGGCGGTCTCGCTGTATGACCGCGACATCACTACCGCCGAGGCGCTTTCGGAGCATCTTCACGCGCTGGAGCTTGCCGAGTCGGTCGAGGGACACATCCGCCGCTTGTTCGGCATCGGTACGCGCTCCTTTACGGCCAAGGAAAAGGGCTTTATCGCCGACTGGGTCGTCAAGTACGGCTTTGGTGTGGAAATGCTGGAAAAGGCTTACGAATTCGCCGTAGATGCCACCACCAATCCCAATCTTTCTTATGTCAATTCCATTCTTGTGCGTTGGCATGAGGAAAAGATCAGCACGCCCGAGGAGGCCGACCGCGATCACGAGACGCACCGCGCCGCCGCCGAGCCGCCCAAAAAATCGAGTGGCAAGAGCCAAAAGAAGGCTCCCCAACCCGAGCCCAGCTTTGACGTGGACGAATTCTTCGCCGCCGCCATTCGAAAAGGCTACGAGGGCAACCGAAAAGACTAAATCCTTGGGAAAACGGAACGGGAAATTTTTGTGCAGATCTCTCCTGCCCTTCCGCTATTTTGCCACGGCAATCCATTTCAGCCCCAACATTCGGAGGAAATTATGGGATATAATAAAAACAATTTTAAACGCATTCGCGAGGAATATGCCACCAAGCACCTCATTGCCGAAAGAGCCGCCGAAGAAAAACGGCGCGAGCTTCACCGTGCACTCCCCGAGGTGGCTCGCATCGACACCATGCTGGCAAAGACCGGTCTTTCGCTCATGGGCGCGGCTTTGGCAGACAAGGACACCCAAGAGCGCCGCATGGCTGAGCTCCGCGAGGAAAACCGCAGACTCAATCAGGAGCGTGACCGTCTTCTTATTGCGGCAGGCTATCCCGCCAACTATTCCGACATTCAATATGAGTGTCCCGCCTGCTCCGATTCGGGCTATGTGGGCATCCGTATGTGCGAGTGCATGAAAAAGGCACTGACCCTCGCAGGATTTGAGTCCTCCGGCATCGGTCGACTGATCGAGCGGCAGACCTTCGATAACTTCTCCCTCGACTACTACCGCGACAACGAAAAGGTCCTGGCACAAATGAAGCAAAACCTCCAAAATGCCAAGGACTTTGCCGAGAATTTCGATCCCAACACCTCCCCCTCCCTGCTTATGCTGGGTCGCACGGGGCTGGGTAAGACCCACATCTCCAGCGCCATCGCCCGCCGTATCATCGAGCGCGGCTTTGATGTGTGCTATGTAACCTCGGTCGATCTCTTTGCCGATTTCGAGACCGAGCAGTTCGGAAACCGCATCCCGCGCGGCGAGCTGACCGAAAAATATTTCGAATGCGACCTTTTGATCGTAGATGACTTGGGAACCGAGCTGACCAATCAGTTCACGGTATCCTGTCTGTACAATTTGATCAACGTGCGCATCAACCGTCGCCGCCCCATGATCATCAATACCAACCTCGACAACAAAGATTTCATGCAGACCTATCACGAGCGGATCACCAGCCGCCTCTTGGGCGAATTCTCTCCCATGCTCTTCCTCGGTCGTGACGTTCGGTCACAAAAAAAGATAAACGGCTGATGTCCGCCTGCGGGCGGGGGGGAGGTCGCTTTTTTGAAAAAAAGCTCCGCAAAAAACTTTTCTATTGTGCCCTTTTGCAGTTGGTGCGAACATGGCGATCCCCCAAAGGGGGCAGTATGTTCGCTCTAATTTGGCAAGGGCACAATAGAAAAGTTTTTGCGGAGCTTTTTTCAAAAAGCGACCTCCCCCCGCCCGCAGGCGGACATCACGGGCGTTGAAGGAGGGTTTGAGAGAGTTCGATCAGTCTGGGATCGTCGGTTGTGTTGATGATGCCGACTTTGCCGAGGGTGGCGGAGGGATTCAGCAGGTTTTCGGCGGTCAAGCGGCGCATGGTCTCGCGAGCGGTTCCTTCGCCGCCGTCAATGATCATGGCGCGCAGGGGGACATGACGGGCGATGGCGGCGCGGATGTGGGGATAGTGAGTACACCCCAGCACCACGGCATCGATTTTTTCGTTTTGGTATGGGGCAAACAGCTCGGTGAGGTAGCGGTCGATCTCCTCGCCGTCCAAAAGACCGGATTCGATCAGTTCTACAAGACCCGGACAAGGCAAGGGGATGATCTCCTCGCGATCGGCAAAACGCGCTACAAGGGCGCGGAATTTTTCTTCTTTTAGTGTTAAGGGGGTGGCCATGACAAGCACTCTCGGGTTGGGGAACAAAAAAGCAGCGGGCTTGATGGCCGGCTCAATGCCGATGATGGGTAGGTCGGGATTTTCGGCACGGAGGGGCGTGGCGGCGGCACTGGTGGCGGTATTGCACGCGATGACCAGAGCTTTGATGCCGCGGGCGCGAAGGAGGGATAGGTTTTTTCGGGTGATTTCCAGTACGTCGGCTTTGGTGCGCGTTCCGTAGGGGGCATTGATGGAGTCACCGAAGTATAGGTAGTCTTCGTTGGGCATGATCTTGAGCAGCTCACGAAGGACGCTGATGCCGCCAACACCGGAGTCCAGTACGGCTATGGGAAGTTGGGAGGGTGGGGTCACCTTCGGTGCCTCCTTTCTTGGGGGATGTTTTATTTTATCATCTTTGCGG
>JAZSPB010000167.1:0-6264 GCA_045537235.1 Eubacteriales bacterium | reverse complement strand
TATATTTTGAGCGAACATAGCGGTACCCCATGGGGTGCAGTATGTTCGCTCAAATTTTATAAGGGCCCATTAGAAAAGTTTTTTGCGGAGCTTTTTTTCAAAAAAGCGACCTCTCGCGCCCGCAGGCGCCGTTCCCTTACTCCTCCACACTCACAACAAACCCGTCGCGATAGACCTCACCGACGAGGGCGCGTTTGATTTTGCGGGAGGGACCTTTTTCGAACTCTTTTTCTCGAATGAGGAAGTGGGTCATTTGTTTGTGGGGGGCAACGGTGGCGTTTACCTCGTCAAAGGCTCGACCGAGCTCGGCTTCTACCTGTTCGGTGGTAAAATGGTCACCAAAGATGGTGCGGAACATATCGTAGTCGGGGTGAATGACGGCGACAAGCTCGCAGTCTTTTTTGGCTTGGTTGACAAAGCCGATGACGATGGCTTCTTTGACGAAGCTGTCCTTCAATAGGCAAAGTTCAAGTTCCTCGGGGAACACTGACCGACCTTTGGCGGTAACGATGACGTTCTTTTTGCGACCGATGATATGCAAATTGCCGTTGCTGTCCAGACGACCCATATCGCCTGTATACAGCCATTCACCGCGCTTGACATCGGCTGTACGTTCGGGATCGCCGTAATAGCCCAACATGACATTTTTGCCTTTACAGCGGATCTCACCTACGCCATCCTCTTGGGCGTTATAGATATCCAAGGTACTGCCTTCCAAGCCTTTGCCGACCGAGCCGCGGGAAAGTCCTTTTCCGGAATGGAGCGACACAATGGAGGTGCATTCGGCAAGCACATAGACCTGCGCGACGCGGAATCCCAGCACGTTCAGCCCCTCTACGACCTGCGGAGCCATAGCCGCACCGCTTGAGATCATCAGGCGCATACGACCGCCGAGCATCCGATGGATACCGGGAAAAGCGGTCTTTCCCAGCGCGGCAGCCGCGCCTCTTCCGCTCAAACGCCCCGCAAGCTTTTGTATCGTGCGGAAACGCTTCTCCGTACCGCTTTCGATCAGCTCTCGGGAAAACCGACGGTACAGCGCGTCCAGAAGCCACGGAACACCGACCGCGACGGTGGGTGCCACTTCTTTCAGATTGCTCATCATGCGTCCCAGCCCCTCGCAAAAGGCGACGGCGGCTCCGCGCCAAAGTGCGCCAAGAAAACCAACCGTACATTCGATCCCGTGATGGAGCGGCAAGACCGAGAAGAACACATCCTTTTCGTTCACATCCAAAAGGGCGAAGGTCTTTTCTATCGTGTATGTAATATTGATATTGGAAAGCATAATGCCACGCAGTTCGGTGCCTGTGCCGGAGGTATAGCGGATCACGGACACCGCATCGGGGTCAAGCTCAACACAGAACAAGCCGCCCTCGCCGCTGCGAATGACTGCCCGTCCCGATTCGATCAACGCGCCCAGCTCGGAAAATGCGATCACGGTGATACCCGTTTTCTCCGAGTACGTCTTCAATCGCGCCGCCACCGCGTCCGAACAAAGAACCGCCGCCGTGTCTGCGCGTCCGAGAATATCGGTCATAGCACCATCGGGAAGATCCTTATCCACGGGAACCGCCACGCCCACACCGCAGACGACCGCCATATAGCAGACCGCCCATGCATAGCCGTTTTCCCCGATCACCGCAATGTGCTTGCCGAAAAGGCCGCGTCCCAAAAGCGCGGTGCCAAGCGCCTCCACGTCATTTCGGTACCGACGGTAGGAATAGTTTTTGTACCGTCCGTTCTCCTTCTGCATAAATGCCACTCGATCCCCGAATCGAGCCACACTCATATTGAGCATATCACGAACCGTTTTAGGAGATGTGATCTGTTCATATTGAGGCTGAAATTTCATTTTGTTCCCTCCTTTTTGTTGTCTCGGCTCAATCTTCTCTTTTCAAGATCAAAGTTTCCCGTCACCCGCGTGATCGTACCGCCCTTTTGCGCTCGATAGCGAGAAGGGGTCACACCGTAATGCTCCAAAAAATTTCGATTGAAGGTTCGAGACGAGTTGAAGCCGCTCGCCGCTCCCACATCAATGATGTTTTCATCGGTATTCAGCAACAAATTACACGCTCGCGCCAAGCGAAGCTGAAGAATGTACTCGGCCAGCGTAATACCCACGTTGCGGGAGAAGAATTTGGAAATGTAGGTCTTCTCATAGCGAAGCGCATCAGCAATTGAATCCAGCGAGCAATCACCTTGATAGTTATCGTTGACATAGGAAAGGATCTGGGTCAAAAGTGCAGTTCCCGTCTCATGGCGTCCCCGCTCTCGTTCACAGAAGGTCAGACACCGTTCGAACTCACCGCACAAAAGGTACAGCAAGCCCTTGACTGCGAAAATGTCGCGTTCGACCTTCAAAGCATCGATCAATTTCCTTACATGAGGCGCGTCGGTCGCACGCATAACGGGGGTTTGCGGAATCGTCGAGGCGTGAACCGTGAAAAAGCGTTGCACCAGCTCAGGGGCGAAAATGCACAGCTCGTGCGTGCTTTTGGCATCCGTACGATAGGAATGTACCTGATGCGACCAAATGAGCACCGAATCTCCTTCGCCAAGCAAATATTCCCGATCCTCTACGATCACGGAAATAGAACCCGATGTCACTACAAACACCTCCGGACAACGGTGAACGTGCATGGGAAAACTAAAGTCGGTTCCGTCTCCCCAAAATACATAATTGGCGTCGAAGTCGTGCCTATCTTCATAAAATGCCAAAATTCTTCACCTCTCTTGCAAAAGCCAACATTTGTCACCTTATTATACCGTATTTGTCTTGATTTGTCAAGTATCTCATGTTATAATTCCAGTTGGAAATACGATTTTGTATTTCCATCGCCCTATGCGGTACACCCCCCTGTACCGCGTACCCCCCTTACTTTTGCCGCGGCAAGCCCCCCCTTGTCCGCGGCGCTTTTTTGTTTTTAGGGGATTTTTGATTATTGCAATACGGTGTTTTGGATTGAAGTGTTGCTTCTTTGCTTGTCAAAAGAAAGGCGGCACTAACCGAAGTTAGTGCCGCCTTTCTTTGGGCAAGCAAAGAAGTAACAAAACCTTGACATGACACTAACATCAGTTAATGCCAACCCCTCCCCTTTCACAAACCACAAAAGGCCACTCCCCAATGGGCAAATTGGAAATCACCCTCTTTTGAGGATCCCACTCCCCCTCCGAAGGCTCCCAAACCTCCCCGGAGAGCAAATCAACAACCACCGGATCCTTGATCCGAGAATCCCCATCAAAGGATAAGGTCGCCGTCCCCGTAACACCGCGCTCGTCCTCAATGGCATAAGGCACCCAATACGCATAAAACTCCTTGCCATCCACCGTATAACAAACCGTAACCGGTGAAGGATCCGCGTTCTTGATCGGCGTGGAAAGCGCCACCGACAGCTCGGAAAGAACAGGAAGCGTGTCCCCTCCCAAAACCGTAGCCAAACGGGAAAACGCATAATACCCCTGCTTTGGCTCGTAGGAAACCCCACGAAGAAGCCCCTGCGCCGCAGGCTTTTTTTGTACTTCAACTGCCATTTCATAAGGCTTTTGCCATAAATCAACAACCATAAAGATAGAAGATAACCGAAGCCCCTTGCGAAAATCGCCAAAAACGCGTCGAAGAATCCAAACCGCTTGCCGATGCTCGCTTCCGCCACCAAGACGGCACTGCCCGTGTCCCACAGGATGCCACGACGCGTGACCGCCTTCGCCCATCCACATTTCCACATGAGTAAACCCATAGCGCTCCAAAAGCTCATTCACAAAATCATACCCACTGTAAGAGCCTACAAAGCGACTTCCAAACTCCAACTTCCGATCGTAGTTGTGAACACACAGAAAATCAAGATCGCAAGCCTTGAGCTGCGCAAAGATCTCCTTGAGATAGTCCCCCTTCGATTCAGAAGTGCAAAAGCCCAGCTTGGCTTCGGGCAAGACAGACCGAATGACCTCGGCAGTCAGCTTGTAGAACTGCCCAAACTTTTCCCCACTCGGCTTTTCAGAATACCAAAAATGCGAAAGGTCAGGCTCGTTCCAGATCTCATAGTGAGTCACTCGGTCACCGAAATGCTCGCAAAGTGCCTTGACATAACGGCACCACGCAGCAACCACCTCCTCACCGTAAAGCGTGGGAACACAACCAACCGCCGTGCTGTTGGGCGCGTCGTGCATATAGATGGGATTGCCGTATCCCACATTGAACCAAGGCTGAACACCTCGCTTGCTCAAATTATCCACAACCGCATCGAGCCACGCAAAGTCATACTCGCCCTTCGTCTTCTCGGTGCGCGCCCATCCCGTTTGACAGCGAGCAAATTTCGCACCGCTCTCGGCCACGCGATCATAACACTTTTCGGGATCAAACAGGTCACGATCGTAGCACTCAAATCCGATACTGACACGGGATTGCTTGATCTCTTGGGCTGACTTGATCTTGAGAGTTCCGATAGATTTCATCCTTTTTCCTTCTTTCCGTAATAAATTGAGAGGCAAACCGTTCTCAACAGAACCAATATCGTACTGTCTGTTCGGCTTTTCCTTTTCATCCATATTTTATTTCAATCCCCCTTGATTTTCAATGCCCTATTTGATATAATATTTATACTATTCGCGCATGGAGGTGCCGGCATGAACATCTGCCGTCTTTCGGAGGTCTCCCCCGATCGTATCTCGGTCAACTGTCTTTCTTTCATTCGTTATATCCACCACCTGAAAGTACTTACCGTCCGCGGACGCAAGCGCTCGGCCTTCATGTGCGTGACCGACGGATCCTTTTTCTATCAATTCGACGGCGGTGAGCTGACCCTCGCAACGGGCGACATCCTCTATCTGCCCGAGGGGGCTCATTATCGCTATACACTCAACGAAGGTCTCACCGAGTGTCTCCAGATCGAGGTCGAGATCTCGGTGGACGGTCAACGAACCGCCTTCTCCGACCATCCCGTCAAGCTGTCGAAAAACATCTCTCAAATGCGCGAGATGTTGGAAACCTTGGAAAACGGTGCGGGGGAGTTGGAGAAAAACGCGGCGGTTTTTGCGCTTTTGGGCTGTCTCTTGAGGAATGAGGACAGTTCGTCGTCCGTCTCCTCTCGTATCCTGCCTGCCGTGCGGCACATTGATATCCACTATAAGGAGCCGCTCCGCATGGCTGACATGGCCGCACTCTGTCATTTGAGTCAATCCCAGATGCGTCGTCTGTTCCGAAGCGAGCTGGGGATGTCCCCCATCGAATACAAAAACCACCGTCGTATGGATGCCGCTTGCAATATGCTGCGCTATACCTACAACCGCATCAGCGAGATCGCGGATACCCTCGGCTTTGACAATGTCTATATTTTCAGCCGTGTTTTTCGGAAATATATGGGGGTCTCCCCGACGCAGTACCGAAACTTCGGAGAATCGGGAGGAAGCTATGATAAAATGTTATGACTGCCCGCGCAAGTGCGGCGCGGATCGAAGCGCCCGTCTCGGTGCGTGTCACGCGCCCCGTGATTTTTTGGTGGCGCGCATATCACTCCATATGTGGGAAGAACCTTGTATCAGCGGCACGCGCGGCTCGGGTACTGTGTTTTTCGGTGGATGCAATCTCGGTTGTGTCTTTTGCCAAAATCGCGCCATTCGGGACGGCGAGCGAGGAGATATATTGGATGCCGACACACTGACAGAAAGAATGGTCGGGCTGGTTTCCGAGGGGGCTCACAACATCAATCTGGTAACACCTACCCATTACACACGCGCATTGATTCCTGTTTTGGAGCGGCTTCGGAAAGAAATTTCGGTGCCTATTGTCTGGAACAGCAGTGGGTATGAGT
Organism: Eubacteriales bacterium; assembly: GCA_045537235.1. Classification (GTDB taxonomy): domain Bacteria; phylum Bacillota; class Clostridia; order Oscillospirales; family CAG-272; genus RGIG8775. The sequence goes on along the minus strand of JAZSPB010000167.1, from coordinate 457 downwards.
CGGTAGAAATGCTTCGCCTTTTGGAGGGGCTGGTGGACATTTATTTGCCGGATTTTAAGTATGTGTCGGCAGAGATGGCGGCGTATTCTCATGCGCCTGATTATGCAGAGGTGGCGGCGGCGGCCATTGCGGAGATGTTTCGTCAATGTGGGGAGGTTAAGTTTGGGGGGGATGGAATGATGACGAGTGGTGTTATGGTGCGTCATTTGGTGCTTCCCGGTGGGCGGCGGGATTCGGTCGCGGTTTTGGATCGGCTTGCGCAGATCGTTCCTGTGGAAAAGATCCGACTATCGTTGATGAGTCAATATACGCCTGATTTTGTGGATCGGGAAAGGTTTCCTGCGTTGGGGAGGAGGGTCACTACCTTTGAGTATGAGTGGGCGCTGGCGCGCGCGATGGAGTTGGGGTTTGATGGGTATTTTCAGGATCGGGGGGCGGCTGTTCTTTTTTCTTTTTG
>JAZSPB010000075.1:0-9825 GCA_045537235.1 Eubacteriales bacterium | reverse complement strand
TTTTTTTCAAAAAGCGACCTCCCGCGCCCGCAGGCGCAAGACACAACACTCAATCGACTCGGTTTCGGGTACCGCCTGAGGCGAAGCTTTTGATGTTTTCTGCGATTTCGCGCATACATCTGACGCGTGCTTCGTGGGCGCCCCAAGCCATGTGGGGGGTAAGGCAGACGTTTTCGCGGTCAGCGATGGCGGCAAAGGGGTGGTCGGCAGGCATAGGCTCCGGGGCAAATACGTCCACACCGATTCCGCCGATGCGTTGTTCGACGATGGCATCGGACAAGGCTTGTTCGTCGGTCACGGCGCCTCTTGCTACGTTGATTACGATGGCGGAGGGTTTCATGAGACCGATGCGGCGGCGGTCGATGAGGTGGTGGGTGCCGTCATTCAAGGGGACGTGGATGGAAAGGATGTCTGCGCGGCGGCAAAGCTCGTCGATCTCCATGTTTTCGCGATCGGGAGCGGGGGTTCGGCTGTATACGGCAACGCGGCATCCCAGTGCTTCGGCAATGACCGCCACACGTTTGGCAATATTGCCGTATCCAATGATGCCCCAGGTCATACCGTTCAGCTCATGGAAATAAGGCTCCAAATGGTTGTGGAAGCCCGATGCCGAATATTTGCCCGAGGCGACATAGTCGTTGTAGGCGGGCAGATGGCAGACCAAAGAAAGCGCCATGGCTACCGTGACCTGTGCCACGGAGTCGGTAGAATAGCCGCGGACATTGCATACGGCAACTCCGTGCTTTCGGCAATGCTCCACATCGATATTGTCCACACCCGTGGCGGCAACACATACCAGCTTGACGGTTCCGAAGTCGGGGAGGGTAGTGGGGTTGATCTTGATCTTGTTAAGGATAATAACGTCCGCACCCGCACAGTTGGCGGCGATCTCGTGGGGCTGTGTCATTTGGATGATACGAAGCTCGCCCAGTGCGGCGAAGAGGGAGAGGTCAATGTCTGCGCCGAAGGTTACGGCATCGAGAACGGTGATCTTCATAGTTGCTCCTTTGTGTTGATGAATTCTTCGTCCATGGGAAAACGGATGTGGATGGTGGTGCCTCGGACGGGGACGCTGTCCAGCTCGATCTCGGCACCGTGCAGACGGGCGGCGTGCTTTACGATGGAAAGTCCGAGACCGGTTCCGCCCATTTCCTTGGAGTGACTTTTGTCCACGCGGTAAAAGCGCTCAAAAACACGAGCTTGATGCTCGGGGGGGATGCCGATGCCCGTGTCTCTGACCGAGAGGATCAGTTGGTTGTCGGTCTGCTCCACCGACACACCGACAAAGCCGCCGGGACGATTGTATTTGATGGCATTGTCGCATAGGTTGTACACGATCATCCAGAGCATTTGAGGAAGACCGCAGAGGGTGGCATGGTCGCCGGAAAGCAGAAGGGTCACCGATGCCTTTTCCGCTTCGGGGGTAAGCTCCTTGACCACGGCTTCGGCCAGGGTATACAGGTCGACTTCGCTGCGTCCCGTGTCCTCGGCGCCCTCGTCAAGACGGGACAGCTTAATGATATCATCCACGAGACGGATCATTCGAGCCGATTCGGCAAAGATCTGACGGGCGAATTGTCCCACGTCCTCGGGCTTGACCATACCCTGCACCAGCAATTCGGCGCACCCCGAGATCGAGTGCAGCGGTGTTTTGAGCTCGTGGGAGACGTTGGCGGTGAACTCGCGACGCATTTGCTCGGAGCGTTCGCGTTCGGTCACGTCGAAGATCAAAAGCGCGAAACCGACCGTCTTTTCCTCGGATACGATGGGGCTGACATTGAACTGATAGGACAGATTGTTGCGCTCTATGATGCGCTCGGCGCGCTGTCCGCGTTTGGCTTTTTCCACCAGTCCTTCGATCTCCGAGGGCATATTTTCGATGTCAAGAAGACCCGACGCGGCGCGATTGATGCTGATGATACCGCCGCTCTCACCCAACAGTACAAGTCCCTCGTTCATGCTGTCCGTGGCGGTTCGGAACTCGTCATTTTTACGAACCAACTCGGCTTGCTGACTGCGCAGACGAGCCAAAAGAGGTGCCAGCTCGCGATATTTTTCGGCAGGAACGGGGGCGTCGGGCGCAGGATCCTCCAAGGGCTTGACGATGTGAGATGCAAGAAAATAGGACACGCTTGCAACCGCCGCGAGAATGAGAAGGATCAAGATACCCAAAAGCGCGGGGCGGTCGGAAGCAAGGAGTACCGCTCCGCCGAGGGAGAGGAGGGCAACAAAGCTCGTGAGAAGAATGGACAGAAAAATGCGTTTTTTCATGCGTCGTTCTCCATTCGGTAGCCCACACCGCGGACGGTGGCGATACATTTTCCGTATGTGCCCAGCTTGTCACGCAGTGTGCCGATGTGCACATCTACCGTTCGGGTCTCGCCGGCGAAGTCAATGCCCCAAACCGAGGAAAGGAGCTGCTCGCGCGTGAAAACGCGTTCGGGATTTTTCATAAAGAGACTCAACATATCGTATTCCTTGCGTGTCAATTCGACTCGCTCGCCACCGATCTTGACGGTGTGCCGATCGGGGTCAAGAACAAGACCGCCCACACAAAGCAGATTGCCCTCGTTTTTGGGGGCGGCACGCCGTAAGACCGCTTTGACACGGGAGACCATCTCCATCATGCCGAAGGGCTTGACCAGATAGTCATCGGCGCCCAGATCCAGTCCTGTGACCTTGTCATACTCGGTTCCTTTGGCGGTGGCCATGATGACAGGGATCGAACGGGTAGCAGATTGTTGCTTGAGTTTGCCGAGAATGGTGATACCGTCTTCTCCCGGGAGCATGATGTCCAATAGGATCAGACGAGGACAGGCGGTCTCCAAAGCGGCAAAAAAGGCCGTGCCGTCGGGAAAGCCCTCCGCTTCAAAGCCCGCTGCTCGCAAAGTGTATATCATCATATTTCGAATGCCGCTATCATCTTCAATACACCAAATCATGGTTTTCTCCTTTCGCAAGGTCGTCTACGGGCGGGAAGGGAGCTTTTTTGAAAGAAAAGCAGCAATTTCGAAGAAAGGTTTAAAATGCGATCCCCCGCGCCGACAGGTGAGCTTGATAAATTATAATTATTATATCATATTTTGGGGGGATTTTCAATATAGAGGGGAAAATTTGATAAACACCTTGCAAGGCGGAGGAGATTGTGGTAAAATACCTTTCGTATATCACGATGCGGAGAGGAAAATAATGTTGATTAAGAGGTTTATCGGCAACCGCGCTTTTTACCGTACGGTGTTGGGCGTTTCGGTGCCTATTATGATCCAGCAGGGAATTACCAATTTTGTCAGTCTTTTGGATAATATTATGGTTGGGCGACTGGGAACCGAGTCGATGTCGGGTGTTTCTATCGTCAATCAGTTTGTATTCATATTCAATCTTCTCATTTTCGGTGCGATTTCGGCGGCGGGGATCTTCACGGCGCAGTACCACGGCTTGGGCGACGTGGAGGGGGAGCGGCATACCTTTCGGTTGAAGCTCTTGATCAATCTCGTGGCGGCAGCATTGGGAATGGCGGCTTTTGCCGTCTTTGACGAGCCGTTGATCTCTCTGTTCCTCCATGCGGGAAGCGCCGAGGGCGATCTTGCGTTAACGCTCTCCGAAGGACAGAAGTATCTTTGGGTCATGTTGGTAGGAATGATCCCTTATGCGGTGTCGCAGGTCTATGCCTCTACCATGCGTGAGACGGGCGAGACCTTTATGCCCATGATCGCCAGTGTTTCCGCGGTGGGTACCAATTTTGTGCTCAATTATATCTTGATCTTCGGTAAGCTCGGAGCCCCTGCAATGGGGGTGGCGGGGGCGGCCTTGGCTACGGTGATCTCCCGCTTTGTTGAGTTGGCTATACTGGTTCTTTGGGGACATCGCCATCTTGGAAAATGTCGGTTCCTTGAGGGGGTGTATCGCTCCTTCCGCATTCCGCGCACCCTTGTGGGAAGTGTGGCGCTCAAGGGCTTGCCGCTTATGGCGAACGAGGTGCTTTGGGCAATTGCGATGATGCTTCGTAATCAGTGTTATTCCACACGCGGTCTGGATGTGGTGGCGGCGCAGAATATCAGCTCCACCATTTTCAATGTGTTCAATGTGGTCTACATGGCTTTGGGCAGCTCCATCGCCATTATCGTCGGTAGCTTACTTGGCGCAGGAAAGCTGGAGGAGGCAAAGGACACCGATCGCAAGATGATGGCCTTTTCCGTTATGTGTGCCGTGGGAATGGGGGCACTTCTGATCGGCGTTTCCACCCTGTTTCCCCACGTTTATGAGACCTCGGCGGAGGTGCGGAGATTGGCAACGTACATGATCATTACCTCGGCCTTGACCATGCCGTTTTGCGCATTTGCCAACTCCTCATATTTCACACTTCGCTCCGGCGGACGTGTGGCGGTGACATTGCTGTTCGACAGCGTTTATATGTGGGCGGTGGTGATGCCGATCTCCTTTGTGCTGTCTCGCTTTACCGATATGGATATTCATTGGCTGTTTGCCATTTGTCAGAGCGCCGAGATCATCAAGGCACTGTTTGGCTTTATTCTTTTGCGAAGAGGCACATGGGTACGCCAACTTGTGGGCGAAGGGAAAGCGGAATGATTTTTTGTGGCTTGAAAGACTTTTTGAGTTAAGATGACAAAAAATGCAAAAAGTCAAAAAAGCAGTTGACAAAACAACAAAAGGGTGATAAAATAAATATGTATGTTTATCTTTGTGAAAGGAACGTTGAACTATGTTTTTAGAGATGCTTAAAGGTCTGATCCCCATGGGCTTGGACTGGAGACAGATCGCCATGTGGGTGATCGGCGGCGTGCTGATCTTTTTGGCGATCAAAAAAGAGATGGAGCCTACTCTCCTTCTTCCCATCGGATTTGGTGCCATTTTGGTCAACCTGCCGATCTTTGACGGTGTTGAGGCGCTGACCATCCTCTACGAAGCGGGAATTGCCAATGAGTTGTTCCCCTTGATCCTGTTTATCGGTATCGGTGCGATGATCGATTTCGGACCCCTGCTTTCCAACCCCAAGCTGATGATCTTCGGTGCGGCGGCGCAGTTCGGAATCTTCTTTACGCTTTGTATGGCATCCATCTTCTTCCCGGAGATGAAGGATGCGGCATCCATTGCGATCATCGGTGCGGCTGATGGCCCGACCTCCATTGTCGTGGCACAGGCTCTTGGCTCCAACTATGTGGGCGCGATCATGGTGGCAGCTTACTCCTATATGGCGTTGGTTCCCATCATTCAGCCCCCTGTGATCAAGCTTTTGACCACCAAGAAGGAGCGTAAGATTCGTATGCCTTATGAGGCAAAGTCGGTTTCCAAAATGACCAGGATCCTGTTCCCCATCGTTATTACGATAATCGCAGGTCTTGCGGCACCCGAGTCGGTTGCTTTGGTCGGATTCCTGATGTTCGGCAACCTGATCCGTGAGTGCGGCGTGCTGGATTCGCTCTCCGAGACGGCACAAAAGGTTTTGGCTAACCTTATCACCATTTTCTTGGGTATCACCATCGCTACCCAGATGCGTTATGATCAGTTCTTGGCTCCCCAGACCCTCTTGATCCTCGGTCTTGGTCTTGTGGCCTTTATCGTGGATACCGCAGGCGGTGTTCTGTTTGCCAAGCTGCTCAACCTTTTCCTCAAGAAGAAGGTCAATCCCATGATCGGTGCAGCCGGTATTTCCGCGTTCCCCATGGCGGGACGTATCGTTCACAAGATGGGTCTGAAGGAGGATCCTCAGAACTTCCTTCTTATGCATTCCATGGGTGTGAATGTATCCGGACAGATCGCGTCGGTTATCGCAGGTGGTTTGATCCTCAGCCTTGCTCCATTCTTTGTAGGCTAAAGGAGGGTGATGAATATGAGAAAAATGATCAATATGAAATGGATCCTTTCCGTTGTTTTGGTAATGATCCTGTCCCTCTCCTTGTTTACTCTCGGTGCATTTGCCGAGGGAGCAAGCGAGACAGAGTCCGAGACAGAAAAGCTCGAAGAGACCAATGCTGCAACAGAGTCGGAATCGGGTGACGAGACCGAGGCTTCCACGGAGGCGGAGACGGACGGAGAAACCGATGATGCAGATGCGGGATCGGGCGAGGCTCCGAAGATGATCTTCGAGCCCGGAAACTTTATTAAATGGCTCCCCGTGATGGGTGCCGGTATGTTGGGTATCTTTATCGTTATAGGGGTAATTGTTCTTTCGGTTGTGGTCCTGAACAAGGTGACCGCGCCCAGAAAGAAAAACGATGATGACACGGCAGAATAAATAATCTTCAGGGGGGATGCGGAAGTGTCCCCCTACTTATTTGGGGATGGGCAGTTTATGTTTTAAAACCAAGAAAGGCTGGTATTATTTATGTCGAAAACGAAAAAACTGTTGACGAACTCCTTGAAGCAGCTGCTTCGCGAGAAGACCTTGGAAAAGATCACCATCGGTGAATTGGCAGAGCAAAGCGGGATCAACCGCAAGACCTTCTATTATCATTTCGGTGATATATACGGTCTTGTTGACTGGGCATTGACACAGGACTTCCTTGCTGCATTGGGTGACAATTACACCTACAGCACATGGGAAGAAGGATATTTGAATGTGCTCAAAATGGCTCGTGAGGATGAGTCTTGCCTGTTCGGCGCATTCCCCAACCTGGGACTGGAGTATGTGGAGTACACTATGAGCCAGTTGGTCGGGGAGATCCTTTCCGGAATCACGGATGAGCTTTCGGTGGGGTTGGAGATCGATGAGAATGATAAGATGATGATCGTTGATTTTTATCACCATGCCATCGTGGGAATCACCATTCAGTGGTTGGACGAAGGAAAGAGTGAGAATCCCGAGTATGTCGTGGATCGTGTGAGCCGTTTTATGGATGGTAATATCGCCCGTGCCATAGATGCCGTCAGCAAGGGGCGCAAGAAGAAAGCTCCCCGTTTCTGATTGCCGTTAGTTTTAGAAAATAAGGGGGGCACTTATGAATTTTAAGGCGGTTTTATTCGATCTGGACGGAACGCTTCTTCCAATGGATCAAGATGTGTTTACCAAGAGCTATTTCGGTGCGATCGCCAAGTGGCTGGCACCTCACGGCTTTGAGCCGACAGCACTGGTGGACAGCATTATGAAGGGCTCGGTTGCCATGGTTAAGAATGACGGCACCAAAACCAACGAGGCTGTTTTTTGGGACTGTTTCGAGGGGCGGATGGGCAAGGTAGACAAAGAATTGTTTGATTCCTTCTATCGTCTTGAAGCGAGCAAGTTGATGGCTTTGTGCGGAGAGGATGCAAGAGCGGCAAGGGTTGTGGAATGGGTTCGCGAAGCGGGCGGTATCGCGGTTTTGGCAACCAACCCCATGTTCCCCGCGATCTTCTCTCATATGCGCGCCGAGAAAGCGGGTCTTGTTCCCGAAGAATTTGCTTTGGTGACGACCTATGAAAATTCATCTCACTGTAAGCCCAATCCCGAGTATTATCGGGATATCCTCGCAGCGCTGAATTTGGCACCCGAGGATTGCTTGATGGTGGGCAACGATGTAGAGGAGGACATGATCCCCGCGGCGTCTCTCGGCATGAAGGTTTTCCTCTTAACCGACCGACTGATCAACAAGAAGAACCGAGATATTTCCGCTTTCCCCAATGGAGATTTTGATTCGTTGCTCCATTTCTTGAAACAAGCATAAATAATGACTGTCGTCCAAGGCAAACCGACCGTGGATTCGGTTGATGCCTACCAATAAAGGATGAGGGCAACACAAAGGCACTTGCAGCAAAATTTTGTCGCAAGTGCCTTTTGTCAAACGATGAGCTCTTTTGCTATCGCAATAAATTCCTTCATGGCGCGGGTACAGTATCTTCCGCGTTTGTAGGCGATATAGAGCGTTCGGCTGCAATGCTCTTCGCCAACATTGTAAAATGATACATTTCCGTGAATGCCTCCGTATTTGACCAAGGTGTCTGTCACAAAGCAAAGTCCCATTCCCGATTCCGCGAGGGCATATGATATATTAAGCTGGTCAACACTGAATAGTACCTTCGGTGTAATACCGCAATTGTTGAATATCTTCATTGCTCTGTAATGCATATCGTTGCCGTTCTTGAGAAGGATAAAGTTTTCATCTTTAAAGCATTCTATGGGGATAAACGGTATTGACTTTATTCTGTCTCTGCCGCCGCGAACGATTTCGGGAGTTACGCGGTAGTCTTTGAAGGCTTGGTTTACCGCAAGCGTGGACGGCACACATAAAAATATTTGCTCTTGGACAAGAGGGTATCCTTCATAAAGCTCGCTGATGCCGTCAAAGCTGTCTATCACAATATCTATTTGCTCATCTTTTATCATTGCCCCAAGGCTTTGGGAATTGGCTTCAACCAAATTCACCTCCACTTTCGGATGCAAAGATGAAAATCCGGTAATTATTTTCGGCAGAACATATGATGACAGGTAGTTTGTTCCTCCGACGGTTATGCTTCCCATATCAAGGCTATAAATATCATTTACCTTGCGTTTGAAATCATTTTCTGCACTCATGATCTGTTCGGCGGCGAAAATGTATTCCATGCCTATTTCGGTAAGCTTAACTTTTCCGCCGTATCTTTCAAAAAGCGGTGCTCCTACCTCATTTTCTATGTTTTTGATTGCCGCGCTGAGAGAAGGCTGGGATATAAAAAGACTTTTTGCCGCCCGTGTAAAGCTCTGTTCCTTGTATACCGCATAAACGTATTTATATTTGCTGAACATATTTTATTCCTCTCTATAGTTTATTTCTATGGTAACTATATTTTAAAAGTATTTGACTATATTATAATCTTGTTTTATAATATAGTCAAGATTTTTTTGAAGGATAATTTGAAGCTTATGAAATTTATTAAAAAAGCGCTATCATTGCTTTCCGTTTCTGTGATCGCCATGCTTTCCGCACTCAGTTATGCGGTCTTTATCTTTCCCAATAGTTTTGCGCCTTCGGGAATCGACGGTGTCTGTACAATGATACAAGATCTGACAGGTGTCAACATAGGATATCTTTCACTTCTTGCCAACATTCCCCTTGTTCTTTTCGCCTTTTTCTGCTTGAACCGTGATTTTGCCGTGAAAAGCACACTGTATATTGCTGTGTTTTCGGTAACTTCGATTTTATTGAAAACTATGGTACCGTCAGATTTTGGTTACCATACCGAGACGGGGAGCAGTGTGGTCTTGGCACCCATTGCAGCGGGTGTCATTCGCGGGATACTGTATGCCCTTACACTCTATCTGAACAGCTCCAGCGGTGGCATCGACATTATAGCGGCAATCGTCAAAAAGAAAAAGCCCTATCTCAATTTGATGAATGTCATTTTCTTTATAAATCTACTCATTGCATTCAGCTCATTTTTTGTATACGGAATGAGGATGGAGCCGGTGATTTGCAGCATTCTGTATTCTTTCATTACCGGCAGTGTCAGTAACCGCGTTCGCGCAGGAAAACACCATGCCGTAAAATATGAGATCATAACCTCCGACTCGAAAGAGCTATGCAGAAAAATAGCAAAAAATCTGAATCAGACAGCCACTGTGGTCGATGTTAAGGGGGCATATTCCGGTGCCGATAAGAAGATGGTGGTTTGTGTCACGGATCATCACAATGTCCCTTATCTTGAAGAAATTATACTCACTGTTACCACGTCTGTCGTGTTCAAAAGCGTGGTGGATAACAGTATAACGGGCATTGATTACAAATAATCTCGCCTGCGGGCGGGGGAGGTCGCTTTTTGAAAAAAGCTCCGCAAAAACTTTTCTATTGCGCCTTATTGTAGTTTGAGCGAACATAGCGGTACCCCATGGGGTGCAGTATGTTCGCTCAAATTTTA
>JAZSPB010000005.1:0-2709 GCA_045537235.1 Eubacteriales bacterium | reverse complement strand
TCCTCCTTCCGCACGATATGGTGGAGCTTCTCGCAGAGCTGAAGAAGCAGACCAAGGGAGAGTGGATGTTCCCATCTCCCGTGAAAGAGGGAGAACCAAGAAATCCCACGGCGGTGTATCACCGATTCCAACTGATCCTTGAACGCTCCCACTGCAAGAAGGTACGCTTCCACGACCTGCGCCACACCTTCGCAACCATGGCACTCGAAAACGGCATGGATATCAAGACGCTCTCCGCTATGATAGGTCACATAAGCTCGGAAACCACGCTGAACACCTACAGCCACGTGACAAACACGATGCGAGAGCAGGCTGCGGTGAAGATAGACCGAGAAATCGGCGGTACAAACGCAGAAATGCCCGAAGCGAAGGATGAGCCACGGCAACCCGAAACGAGCGAAATTGAGGGGGATTTCGAGCCGTGGAAGCCCAAGGTACGCAAGAGTGGCACGGGATGCGTGTATCAGATAAACGATCACCTGTGGGAAGGAAGCTACTTCCCAAGACTCCCCGACGGCAGCCGAAAAAAATTCAATGTGTACGCCAAGACGAGAGAGGAATGCGAAAAGGAGCTTGCCAAGATGATAGAGCAAAAGAAAAAGGAAATCGCCGCCGAGAAGAAAAAGATGAAAACGGCATAACGCACAGAGGGCTGACAGCAAAAAACTGTCAGCCCTTATAGCTTTGAACGGTTGAAATATTCATAAAAATATGTTATAATAAACTCACCGATAAACAAGAATTTGACGAGGTTTATAATGAAAGATGAGTGTTTGATTTGCGGTGCGCCGCTGAAATATTTAGAAGATGATGAGCTGATGGAATGCGCCATCTGCCACAAAAAAGAAAATAGCAAAACAGCTTGCGTAAACGGTCATTACGTATGTAACGAATGCCACACGCAAGGAATGGACAGTATTATTGGCGTATGCCTTGCGGAAAGCTCGAAGAAACCTATCGAGATCATTCAAAAGCTGATGGCTCTGCCGTTCTGCCATATGCACGGCCCCGAACATCACGTGATGGTAGGTTCGGCATTGCTTACTGCATATAAGAACGCAGGCGGTGATATTGATCTTGTAAAAGCACTCTCCGAGATGCAGGTGCGTGGAAGAAAAGTTCCCGGCGGTGCTTGCGGATTTTGGGGAGCTTGCGGTGCAGGCGTGAGTGCCGGAATGTTCGTGTCTATTGTGACAGGCTCGACACCTCTTGCAAACGAAGCGTGGGGATTATCAAATAAGATGACATCTTCCGCACTTGGTGCAGTTGGTGAAGTCGGCGGGCCCCGTTGCTGTAAGCGCGATTCCTACATATCCATCATCAAAGCCGTGGAGTTTTCAAAGGAATACCTTGGCGTTGAAATGGAGCTTGATAAAATTAAGTGTGTACATTCGGCACAAAACAATCAATGCATTGAAAAAAGATGTCCCTTCTACGCTTAACTAACAAATTCCAATTTGTCGAGATGATAAGAACGAGGGCTGACAGAAAAAACTGTCAGCCCTCAAAATTTGCATCGCAGTAAGCAAAGAAAAGGGGTTTTTTGAAACAAAGGGAAAATCACGGTGAAAAAACAGTCCAAAGGTTCGAAATCAAGGCAAACATGTGGTCAACCGAAAATAGCCGATTTTGTGAAAAACAGATAGAAAAACAGCCGAAAACAAGTCAAAATGGCTTGTTTTTGGCTGTTTTTTGGTCGCCCACATGCAACTTTATCCGAACACGGAATGTCCGCAAAGAGCACGGTTTTTGAGCCGTAGCCGAAGTTTAGGGTGAGTAAAAATCGGTCATTGTATAGGAAAACTGTATTGACGAAAACATCGATAAGCTGTCTGCGTTCCTCAAGGCGCGTCAGCTCAAAGTTTCGCATATAGCGGAACCAAGCCCAAAGTTCATCCTCGGTTCGTAAGGGACGTTTCATATTTTCAATTAAGATCTTATCTTCCAACTCGCGCTTAGTAACCTCCAACGTCTCAAGTCGTTGCTTGGTGGACGGTGTGATAATTCCTTGTTCGATAGCCGCTATTAGATTGTCAATGGAACGTTGCGTGTCGGAAAGGCTCTTTTCAAGATATGGGATGACCGTGTTTTCTTGCTGTTGATACTCTAAATATTTGTGTATTACATCTCCAATGAAAACATCGTCATGGAGAACCGTCTTGACTTGGTCAAGCACCGCATCTTCAATCCACTTTTTCTTAACGGGCTTGCGATTGCATCCCGTTTTCTTTTTAGCACTGGAGCATTTGTAGTAATGATAGGTTGCTCCGCTTTGGCTTGTCCCGCTTTCACCAAACATCAAGGACTGACAATCACCGCAGAACAGCTTTGTTGTCAACAGATAATCGTCTTCCGCTTTATGCCTCGCGGGAGCCTTTTTGTTTTTGGCAAGTTTTTCTTGAACTCGGTCAAACAGATCTTTTGGGATAATTGCCGGAATACCATCGGGAACAAGAACCTCGCGGTATTTGTATTCACCGATGTAGAACCGATTTTGAAGCAACCTTGACACACTATTCAAATTGAGTTCGCCGCCACGCTGATTTTTAAGACCGTGTTGATTAAGAACTGCAACGATCTCTTTCATCGTTCGTCCCTCATCGTACATCGTGAAGGCTTCCACGATGTACGGCGAGGTGATTGGATCAACGTGATAGTTTTTATCCTTGTCTATCGAAAATCCAATGGGTAACGTACCACCGTTATATC
>JAZSPB010000159.1:0-16465 GCA_045537235.1 Eubacteriales bacterium | reverse complement strand
AAGGTAGCATTCACCATATTATCGGCATATTCGCCCCCTTCGGCAGTTGAGCAAGTAGCATAAACGATCAGTTCTGTGTTAGCGAACGAATCCGATTCGGCCGCCTCCAAAAACTCCTTGGTCAAATAACCATCCGAGCTCATCACATTGGTTTTTTGTCCGTGACCTCGAATAAATACAATTTCCGCTTTGCGCATATAGGCAAAAAGTTCTTCACGGGATACACCGTAATCCGCGAAATCGCGGTTGTGATATATGTTGGTATACCCCATCAGCCTCATCTGTTGCGCCGCGTCGTCAAAAAAGCTTGAACGATTATAAAACTCCTCGGGCGCAGAAAGAATAGCCACATCCAAATCACCTATAATCGACCACTCTACAGCGGTACTGCTCGGCTCGGGAACCAGTATTTGTCCTAAATTTTCACAGCCGAGGTATTGATTGGTTCCAACATTGGTAATAAGATATCGTCCCAATGCCGTTGAGCCGGTTTCATTTTTGGTAATCGACCAAAGCTGTGAGGTATCACTCGAACTGAACGATTCGAAAACCAACGCCCCTCCGTCAATCGCCAAATAAGTGCTTGTATTATTCATAGATTGAATTCGGTAGTTTCCGTCTGAATATAAAATCAAACGCCAATCATCCTCGTCAAAGCCAAGCGAATAAAGGAATTCCGGGGAATCACTTCCGTCGCCCCATAAAAGCTTATTCATTTTTTCTTGATCAGCCACAAGATTATCGTAGCTTTCGCTGAATAGGCAAATAGCATAGATTCCCCCATTCAGTTTCGTCTCATCCACCGTAACCGATGTTTCCGCAACCGCGCCCGTCGCCTTGTGTGTCGCCGTGATCCACGCGGTTCCAGCCCCCACAGCCGTAATCATACCGCTGCTCGATACGGTAGCCACGTCTGTATCACTGCTTTCCCACAAATAATTGGCTCCATGACGCCATGTCGCATTGGACGGGGTCGCCGTTATGGTACAGTTCACCGTCTGCCCGATTGCCTTTGGGGCAGTCCCGTACGAAATGGTAAAAGACATCAAGTTCACATACAAGGAAACCGAGGGTGTTCTCCAAACCGCATTGCTGTAGTCGGAGTCCGATGAAGTGGGACGCGTTGCCAAAGACAGCTGCGAACCGTCATAATACAGCACCTTGTTGTACCCCACGTTCAAGAACAGAACACCGCCGCCCGTGGCCATATAAGTACGCCACTTAAAATTGCTCGCAATGGTTGCCGTTTCGGAAACCGCTCCAAGGCGAACCGCTTCTCCCGCACCGTAAAGCAAATAGTTGCTCTGATAGGCCGAACGAAGGACGACGGTTCCATCCGTTTGGTTTTCGATGATCCATTTGAAATTGGCATTGTTCGCCGCATAACGATCCATTCCCAACGAAGTGGTGGATGCCCGTTTCAAAAAGGTTTCCGTTACCGCGGAATTCATGTAATATTGTCCGTCGATAAAACTTGTGCTTGCCTCATAAGGCTGAATTTGCGTTCCGGGGTCTACCACAGCAGTGGGCGAGATCAACTCGGCTCCCGCGGGAAGCAGTCCCAAGAATACACTCAGAAGAATGCATAAAACCAAAACGCTTCCTTTTTTCATAGCAAAATCATAGCAAAATCCTTTCTTTTAATTTGAAAAACTTGTTTGAATGCCGTTAAATTTTGTTCTGCATCGGAAATACCCCCTTTTATTGCGGCTTCATTGTATAATACCGAAAAAAAGGGGGCAAATTCTTCAAATTTTCCAAAGTTTGGTTTTTTGCACAAAAACAGTATTTGATTTTTGGTTAATATAACAACGCTTTTGATCGATTACAGCTTTTAAAAGCATTTGGTGCTCTAAAGTCTCACATCTCGCTCAAAAAACATCCTTCTCATGAAGCACCACGCCGTCAGCCACCAATTTTGCCTGCAAAGCCTTGACATCCAATGCCGCAAAGTCATCGGTCATTGCGGCGGCGGTTCCTGCGGCCTGACCCGTCACGGCACAGCACGGAATGACGCGCATTACGTCCCACAGTGTTTCATTGACCGATGTACAGCGACCTGCACAGATCAGATTCTTGATCTTGGCGCTGTAAAGGGTGCGGAAAGGCACCTCATAGACGGGACCGCGCCGCTTCCAGTTGGACACCATGCCGATCGAGTCCTCAAAGTAAGTATGCTCCTCCTTGTTGGAAAGCTCATACTCACCCACGATCTTGCGTGTCATGCGAAGCTGGGGCACAGTCGATATGGTCACGGGCAACCGTTCGGGATCGTTCTCCCGTTTCTTCATCAAATTTTCAAAGGTGGCTGTGTGAGACATACAAACGAACTCGGAGATCTCATCGCCGTCCAAACCGCCAAAACGACGTGGAGCCAACGGTGTGTAGTCCTTCCCCTTGACCTTCTCCTCTTCGGGGGTATCGGAGGCGCCCACCATATTGAGCGCATATCCTTCCTTTCCCACCGAATAATACCACCCCGCCAAAATATTCCCTTGGCGGAAGGTATCCGTGGGCGCATTGGCAAAAGCCGCAATATCGCAATCTCCCGTCGCATCCACCACAGAGCCGGCCTCATAAGCCAAACGTCCCGACTTATTTTCGGTAATAATATGCGTGATCTTGCCGTCCGTCACCTGTGTGCCGACCGCATAGGTGCCGTAAAGCACGTCGACCCCTTCCTTGATCAGCAATTTTTCCGCAAGAATGGCAAACAACTGCGCATTATACCGCACTTGAAAACGGGGATCCTCCTCGCCTCGTGTACCAATACCGTCCAGCCAGTTTGCAGGATAACGGTCTTCATAGCCCTCAGAGATCGAAAGGCGCAACAGTTCCTCGGCAATACCGAAAGAAACTTGATGCCCATATCCGTCACAAAGAGGCAAATAAATGGTGATCAGTCCCGCCGTACCAAGACCTCCCAGCATAAACTGTCGCTCAAGCAGCAAGGTCTTTTTGCCGCCTCGCGCCGCCGCCAGAGCCGCAGAAATTCCTGCCACACCGCCGCCGCATACGATGACATCATATTTTTTATGTACCTTTGTCTGTATCGACTCCCGAATAAACATCCCAAAACCTCCCAAAGAATCCTTATTTTTTACATTATACCATTCCCTCAACAAAAAGTCAAGAAGTCCTGATGGATGTGCGCGCCTGTGGGCGCCCCGAAACAAAAAAAGAAGACCGTTTCGAAAAACAGTCTTCTGGTGCTCCATCGGGGAATCGAACCCCGGACACCTTGATTAAAAGTCAAGTGCTCTACCGCCTGAGCTAATGGGGCATTTGCGTACTGATAGAGTATATCATATTTTTGGTCATTTGTCAAGAATTTTATTTTGGTCAAAATGCACAAAAATTGTTTTATGAGATGTGCATTGTGATGGTGAAGCGGGTGGAAAAAAAGAAAGGGCGGAGCAATGGGTTGTACTCTCAAGGACAGTTTTGAGAGTACATTACCTACCGACAGGAAAAACAGAAACCGCAGATTGACTTTCTGCGGTTTTTGTGCTATAATAGAAGTGTGGATAAAATCTATGAGATTGTTAAAGGTATTTTTATGAAAAAGAAAATAATTATTTTTATCGCGGTTATAATTACTATAATAGTTGTTGCTACACTCACTTTGACAAATATGTTCACCAAAGGAGTAATCACGGGTAAACTTTATCGTGTCGATAATGTTTATGAAGAAATTTATAATATGGTCATTGCCGAAAGAAAGGGGGCCGAAACTGTTCTCACCACCTCAATAGAGGGTTCAGAGGTTGATTATGACTTTGGGTGCTTTGAAAATGTAAGTATACCCGTAAATGATGAGTATGAAGTTGTTTTGTTTTTTGTTAATCAAGATGAATTAGGTATTCTGATATTTGAAAACAATAATTTTGAAGACAACGCTACACGTCGTAAATCTTCTTTCTATGTATATAACTATCGTAGCAATATTTTATATGGTGACAGAGAGGAAGCTCATTTGATTGAGATTTTTATATCGCCGTATTATTCGTGGATAGGAAACAAAGAGAAATTCAATCTTGATAATCATGGAAATTACACATTTGTACATACGGAATTTCCTTTATCACACGATGGTTATTAAATTTCAATTTGTACAGAAAATTGGATAGCAAATCGATAGAAGGCTCCCTTGGCACAAGGAAGCCTTTTTTGTTCATCTATGACTTATCAATTTTCTTGACAAGCACTGCATTTGTGGTCACAAATGCAAAAATACAGCATACCTCTTTCGCGATATACCGTATTCTTGCAAAACTGTCCTTTAGAGTGACGCTCTAAATATCAAGATTTTTTGCTTTGGCGACTCCAAAAAGTAAAAACCGAACTATGCTCCGCCCTCATACGGTGTGTGATTATACGGCGCCGCCCTGCTTGATCGCATCCGCCATTCTCCGAATATTTTCGGGGAGAATCGCGGGCATTGGAATATCCACATCCCGATCTTCCGATTGATTATTGGACTTGATGGCATGAACTGCGATCTTCATGATCAGCTTATCCAAGCCCTTCTGCCGATCCATTCGGATCTCGCCGCCAAAACACATATTGGTCAGCGATCGCTCGAGAAGCGCCTCGGAATAGTTCTTTTTGAAATAGTCATCGGCCGCGTCGCTGAAGCAACAGCACAAATACAACGCCAGCCGCTTGTCCCCTATTGTCCCCTCACATTCTGCCGCGAACTGCTTTGCGCGCTTGTGTATCTTCCCCGCACGCACATGGCTTCCGATCACCACCGCGTCGAAATCCGACACCGACGGCATCTCCTTCTCAAGATCGGCAAGAAACACTTGATGTCCGCTGAAATGTTCTCCCAACATCTCAGCACAGTCAAGGGTCGTCCCCGTCTTGGTTGCATAAGCGATCAATAATTTCATTTTGTCTCTCCTTAAAAAGGGGTGCTGCCGAAGCAACACCCTGTAATATCTTCAATTATTTTTCCGGCGCGATCAGACCGTACTCACCGTTCTTTCTCTTATACACCACGCACACATCCCCCGTTGCATCCTCTTCGAACACGAAAAATTCATGGTCAAGAAGATTCATCTGAAGGATCGCCTCCTCTACCGACATGGGCTTATAGGAGAAGGTCTTGGTGCGAATACGAAACTCGGGCTCCTCTTCCCAACCATCTTCATTGGGGTAGGAATCGGCAAATGCGCCGTCGCGCAATCTTTTTTCCAAGCGAGTTTTATTTTTACGGATCTGCCGCTCGATGGTGTCAATGGAGCGGTCCAGTGCGTTTTGGAAGGTCTCGTCCTCGATCTCCGAGCGGAACAGGGTATTCGCCGCGAAGATCGTGATCTCAAGATTTTCCTTATCGTGCTTGCGACTGAACGTTACCGTTGCCTCGCCCTCTGCGGGAAAATACTTATCGAGTTTTTCGAGTTTTTTGAATACCAACTCTTTCAAACTCTCGCGCACAGTCATCTGTCTTGCATTCACGGTGATCTTCATACTAAATGGCCTTCCTTTCTTTGGCTTTGGTCTCGACTTCCCGCGGAAGTTTGACGCTCCAAGGGAGGTCGACGTCGAGTTTTCCTCGTCGCAATCTTATTATAGCACATTTTTAACCGTTTGTAAAGAGTATAACAAAAATTTTTATTTTCGTTACATATTTTGTGCAAATTATACACATTATAGCAAAAAACGACCGATGTTTCTCCGTCCGCTTATTGACATTGACCGTAAAATTTGATACAATATTATTATCTATGAACCAAAGGAAGGCACACTATGCAAACCAACGCCGAAATTCAACGCATCCACGAGCTGCGCAAACTGCTGACATACCATGCGCGGCTGTATTATGTATACGACTCCCCCGAGATGTCCGACTATGAGTATGACAAGCTCTACGCCGAGCTTAAAGCCCTTGAGGAAAAACATCCCGAGGACTTTGATCCCGCCTCCCCCACCCAACGTGTCGGCGGTAAGCCCTTGGACAAATTCGAAAAGGTGACCCACACAGTGCGCATGAATTCGCTGTCCGACGTTTTTTCCTTTGAAGAGGTGGAGGACTTTATTGACCGCACCGATGCCCTTGTGCAAAACGCCGAATATTCGGTTGAGCCAAAGATCGACGGACTCTCGGTGGCACTGACCTACGAAAACGGCATTCTCACACGCGGCGCAACCCGCGGCGACGGCATCGTAGGCGAGGATGTGACACTCAACATCAAAACCGTGCGTTCCATTCCGTTGGTGCTCCCCGAGCCACTGACCTTGACGGTGCGCGGCGAGGTATATATGCCCCGAGCCGCCTTTGAAAAGTTAAACGACGCACGCGAGCTGGCGGGTGAATCGCTGTTTGCCAACCCCAGAAATGCCGCGGCAGGCTCTCTGCGCCAATTGGATTCCCGCATTACGGCCGAGCGAAACCTGGATATCTTTGTGTTCAATCTTCAAGAAGGAAACCTTTATACCGACCGTGAAAATCCCGACTCGCATACCGAGATACTCGACCGTCTGCGCGAGCTGGGCTTCTCCGTTCTCAAAAACCGCGTATGCGTAACGGGTGCGGCGGCTGTTCTCAACCACATCCGAACCATCGGCACACTCCGCGATGAGTTATCCTATGACATTGACGGCGTAGTCATCAAGATGGATTCCCTCTCCGACCGCGTGACGGTGGGCGAAGGCACCAATGCCCCCAAGTGGGCCGCCGCCTATAAATTCCCCCCCGAGCAAAAGCAGACCAAGCTGTTGGACATCACCGTAGCCGTGGGACGTACGGGTGTCATCACGCCCAATGCCGTGCTGGAGCCTGTCCGCTTGGCCGGCACCACCGTTTCCCGCGCCACCCTTCACAATATCGGCTTTATCCGCGAAAAAGGCATTATGTTGGGAGACACCGTGACCGTTCAAAAGGCAGGGGATATCATCCCCGAGGTGGTTTCGGCACATCCCGAAAAACGCACGGGCAATGAGAGAGAATTTCATATGCCCGAACACTGTCCCTCCTGCGGAGAGCCTCTGTTTTATGACGAAAACGAAGCCGCGGCGACTCGCTGTCTGAACAATCAGTGCCCCGCTCAGCTTTCCCGCGCCCTCGAGCATTTTGCCTCCAAGGGTGCCATGAACATTGACGGTCTCGGTCCTCAGATCATTGAGCTTCTTCTGCGAAACCATGTCATTCAAGATGCCGCCGATCTCTATTCTCTTCGCATCGAGGACATCGAGGGATTGGAACGCATGGGCAAAAAATCGGCTGAAAATCTGATTGCCGCCATTGAAGCCTCTAAAAGCGCGGGGCTTGAGCGTCTTCTCCACGCCCTCGGCATCCGAAATATCGGAGAGGTAGCCGCCGCTGCCCTTGCCGCTCGCTACGGCACTCTTGAGGCATGCTTTGACGCGACCGTCGAAGACCTTTGCGCCATTGAGGACTTTGGGGAGATCACCGCGACGTGTGTTGTTGACTTCTTCTCACACGAAAGCAATCGAAATCTTTGCCGCCGCCTGATCGATGCGGGGCTGGTCACCGAAGCGGTTGCCGCCCCCACGGCGACCGATCTTGCGGGACTGACTTTCGTGCTGACGGGTACTCTACCCACCCTGACCCGTGATGAAGCCGCCGCCATGATCAAGGCTAAAGGCGGCAAAGTCGCAGGCTCGGTGTCCTCCAAGACCTCCTACGTTGTAGCAGGCGAGGCGGCAGGAAGTAAATTGACCAAAGCCAATGCCCTCGGCATCCCCGTGATCGACGAAGACGGTTTGCGTAAAATGTTATAAGCGCCTGCGGGCGCAGAGGAGGTCGCTTTTTTGAAAAAAAGCTCCGCAAAAAACTTTTGACCTGCGCCCTCATCAAAGTTTGTGCGAACATACTGTGCCACACGGGGGTATCGTTATGTTTGTACAAAACACAATATGGGTGGGGGACAAGCGTTTTTGTGGGCTTTTCTTCACTTCCTTCCCACGACCTTTGATCACAAGCCCAGATAATCCAAAATGCCTTGATAGATCCCCATAGCAAACAGTCTCGGATTCTCATTCATGAGCCGAGCATCGGACGGGTTGGTGATAAATCCAAGCTCCACCAGCACGGCGGGCATGGCGGTTCGCCGCAAAACATACAGGCTCGGACGTGCAAACACCCCTCGGTCGTTCAGTCCCGTAGCCTCGGTCATGCGTTGGAGAATGTCCTCGGCCAAGGAAGCGGCGGAGGACGGAATGGCATAGACAAAGGCCTCGCTTCCCGTTGCCGCAGGCGATGTGGCGGCATTGGTGTGTAAGCTGATAAAATAATCGGCGCCCCACGAATTGGCATCGGTGACTCGCAATCGCAGGCTGGAAGCATTAGAGGTACCGATCTGCGCATCGGCAGTAGGACGCGAGAGACGCACCTCAAAGTTGCCGTTTGCTACCAACAGATCGCGCAGGGCGATCCCCACACGGTAGACGATATCCTGCTCGCGAAGTCCGTTTCCTTCGGCTCCTGCGTTGGGATTTCTGGGGTTGTGCCCTTGGTCTATGTAGATTTTTGTTGCCATAATTCCCTTCCCTTCGTAGTTATGTTGGGATCGGCGGACGGAGAAATCGCGCTTCGTCACGTCACATCGCTATCCTACCCTTATTTTATTCTTTTGCTTATTATTTCGTTACCGAAAGGAGTTCTTATGAGCACCGAAACCGAAAAAAATCGCGTGGAACGCGGCACACTGTATCTTGTGGCTACCCCTATCGGGAACCTCGGTGACCTGTCCGAGCGCGCGGTTAAGGTACTGTCCGAGGTGGATTTTGTTGCCGCCGAAGACACCCGAAATTCCATGCGTCTGCTGACACACCTCGGCATCTCCAAGCCTATGGTGTCCTACTTTGAACACAACAAGCGCGAGCGCGGCGAACAGATCGTAGACCGTCTGCGCGGCGGTGAGTCCTGCGCACTTGTAACCGACGCGGGCACCCCCGCCATCTCAGACCCCGGAGAGGATATCGTGGCACTGTGTGCTGAAGCGGGTGTTCCCGTGTCCTCTGTCCCCGGGCCTTGCGCCGCTATCGTTGCCTTGACTCTCTCCGCACTCCCCACGGGAAGATTTTGCTTTGAGGGATTTCTTCCGATGGAAAACAAGGAACGCCGTGCGCGGTTGGAACGGTTGTCGGGCGAAGATCGCACTATGATCTTCCATGAGGCTCCCCACAAGCTCAAAGCCACCCTTGACGATATGTCCGCAGCCTTTGGCGCCGAGCGGCGTATCTCCCTTTGCCGCGAATTGACCAAGCTCAACGAGGAGGCCATGCGCACGACCCTGGGAGAGGCGGTTGCCTATTATGAGACAAACGCACCTCGGGGGGAATATGTATTGGTCGTGGAAGGGTGTCCCGATACGCCCGCCGTTGCCGATTGGTCGGGCACGGATATCGCCGCCCATGTGGAAAGTTATATGGCTTCGGGCATGAGCAAAAAAGATGCGATCAAGGCTGTAGCCCGTGACCGAGGGGTACATAAGAGTGTGATCTATAAAGAGATTTTATAGTCAAAAAAGTATAAAGCCGTCATGGGTGTCTTCATGACGGCTTTTTTGGTTTAAAAAAAACAACCGTCTTTTTGGGTTTTCAAAAAAACATCCGCTTTTTCCGCTATCATAAAAAAACGATACACCCCCGTAAAAAAAGCAAACAAAATTGTCAAATATACTTGACAATTCCAAATCCACCGTGTATAATAAAAAAGTCAATTATATTTGACAAATCGGAGGTATCATGAAACCGAAAAATCCTTTTTTCTCAACCAAACAATACCGAAAACAAAGCATCATCTACATCGGTCTTGCCATCCTCTCCTTCTTTCTCATTGTGTGCGGAAGTACGGTCAGAGGGGTCTTCTCCTTCGGACTCTCCTTCGGAACGGTCTGCGGAATGATCCTTCTTACCCCCGGCATTTACAATTTGGTCTGCGCCATCCGCTATGAAAAAGCGGCACAGACAGCAGAGCATTTCCACGGAAGGGTCTCCAACTGGGAGCTTGGCTTTACTCGCGGTGCGGCAAGAATTTGCCTTAATCACGGCGGAACGGAATACACCTCCTCCGCCCATTTCGGACACGAGGAGGCAAAAAACCTCGTCGGGCATGACATTTGCTACTGCATCCTCGGAGAAACGCTGTTCCTTTTGGAAGATCCTTTTCAAGACCGTTAAGAGGTGACTATGATAAACGAAAAACTCAAACAAGCACGCAAAGCTCGCGGTGTTTCTCAGACCGAGCTTGCCAAGATCATCGGTGTTTCGCGGCAGACAGTCAATATGATCGAAAACGGCGACTACAACCCCACACTGGCACTGTGCCTGCGCATCTGCCATGCCCTTGGAAAAACTTTAGATGACCTATTCTGGGAGGAACAAAATGTTTAACGACGAACGTATCAATGCCGAAAGCGGCAAGATCTATCAGCGCGGCATCCTGTATGCCACCTTGGTATCCCTTCTCTACGGCGCACTGCGAGGCACCTACTTCATTCTCGCGCAAGGGCGGCTATTCCTGCCCTACCTTCTCACCGAGCTGACCATCGTCCTCTTCGGGCTCGGCATTCTCATCACGGGCGCGGTTCGGTTTCCGTGGAAGGACGACGAACGCATGGTGGCTGACAAGCACCGTTTCTTTCTCGGCGCGGGCAAGCTTTTTGTTGTGGCTGCCCTTGCGGGATACGCTGTGACCATACCCCTCTCACGCGGAAAAGCCTTTGCCGATATGCCCGTAAACCACCTCATTCTCATTCTTCAAGTGCTGGGCTACCTCTACTTTTTCTACACCTTCAAGACGCGCGGCATCAGTTTCAACTATTCGGTCATCGCAGAGGAGAAAAGCACCTACTATCGCGCGGTTTTCACCAACATCGGAAAGCTTTCGGGCGCACTGCTTATCGCCTTCTTATTCGCAGCAATGCTCGACCTTGCCCTAAACCGCTCGGTTCTCGGCTTTCTCGGTGTTCTCCGCAGCGGTCTTCTCTCCGCGATAGGTCTGGGGTTGGAGTATTGGTTTATTTCATGGATCGAAAAGCGCTCTTATGACGAGGAAGACACACAGCGACTGAAAAGTGGAACCGTCATTGCCTTTCTCGTTTTGATCGGCACATTTCTGCTCTCGTCCGCCACGGTTATTGCCTACACTTTTATCGTCTCGGGCGACCTCTCCTCCCTCCCGGGCGGCAATTTGGGCGAACTCTTGGCCTCGCTCTCTTATACCAAGCTATATGCGGGCTATCTGCAAAATGCACTCACTGCAATGGTGCTGTGTCTGCTCCTGACACAAACAGGCAACAGCCCTCGCACCCGTCGCGCGGTGGCGTGTATCCTCGGACTCACGGTCTTTTCAGTTCTGTATCAACTCGTTGTTTCCTTTTTCCCCTCCATCATCATGCCGCTCCTGGAACGCAGTTGGGATCCATATGCCATTCAGCAGATCATGGTGAGACTCACCCAAATATCCAAACTCGCCTCGCTTGTCGGCATTTTCCTGCAATTGGGGTTGGCTCACAGTCTCACGAAAGAGGTCGGCGTGGCAAAGATCCTTCTCGCGGCACCTGCCCTGAAGCTCGCACTGTTTCTCGCAGATCTGTTTTTCTCCTCCCAATCCATGGCACGCACCTCGGTCATTTTGAACACTGTCATGGGGCTTGCAACCGCCATTCTCGCCTTTTCCGTGCTCAACCGTCATAAATATTCACCAATATTTGAGGAGTCCGAGGAAGCGTAGGCATACAAATCCTACAAAACCAATATATTTAAGTATAAAAATTCGAAAAACCCTTGATTTTTGCGGATTTTTATGCTAATATAAATTATTATTTTCTGTAATTTCACGAAAGGATATATACTTATGGAAAAGATGAAAGTCGGCGTCGTTGGCGCTACCGGTATGGTCGGTCAGCGTTTCTTGATGCTCTTGGAAAACCACCCCTATTTTGAAGTTTCGGCTCTCGCCGCATCGGCTCGTTCCGCAGGCAAGACCTATCGCGAGGCTGTTGGCAGCCGCTGGAAGATGACCTCTCCCATGCCCGAAAAGTACGCAGATATGGTCGTTTACGATGCACAGGACATCGCAACGATCGGTGAAAAGGTCAGCTTTGTCTTCTGCGCAGTTGACATGAAGAAGGACGAGATCCGCGCCCTTGAGGAAGCCTATGCCAAAGCCGAGATTCCCGTGGTCTCCAACAACTCCGCACACCGCTGGACGCCCGACGTTCCCATGGTCATTCCGGAGATCAACCCCGAGCACCTCGAGGTCATCAAGGCACAGAGAGCGCGCCTTGGCACCAAGCGCGGCTTCATCGCCGTCAAGCCCAACTGCTCGATCCAGGCATATGTTCCCGAGTTGACCCCCCTGCGTAAGTATGGCATCAAGGAAGTGGTCGCCACCACCTATCAGGCAATCTCCGGCGCAGGTAAGACCTTCAACGAGTGGCCCGAGATGATCGATAACATCATCCCCTACATCGGCGGTGAGGAAGAAAAGAGCGAGCAGGAGCCCCTCCGCGTTTGGGGTAAGGTAGAAAACGGCGAGATCGTCAAAGCAAATGACACCGTCATCACCACCCAGTGCATCCGCGTTCCCGTAACCGACGGTCATACAGCGGCTGTATTTGTAAAGTTTGAGAACAAGCCTACCAAGGAGCAGATCCTTGAGGATTGGAAGAACTTCCGCGGTATGCCTCAGGAGCTGGAGCTTCCCAGTGCCCCCGCACAGTTCATCACCTACTTTGAGGAAGATAACCGTCCTCAAGCCAAGCTTGACCGCGACATCTATGGCGGTATGGGCGTGACCGCAGGTCGACTTCGTGAGGATAGCCTCTACGACTATAAGTTTGTCGGTCTGTCCCACAACACCCTTCGCGGTGCTGCCGGCGGCGCCGTTCTGATCGCAGAGCTTCTTTACAGACTCGGTTACTTCAACTAAAAAATACGGGCGGAGCTCCCCTTCGCCCGAAAATGCGGGCGTGGCGGAATTGGCAGACGCGCCAGACTTAGGATCTGGTGGTTTTCACCGTGGGGGTTCAAGTCCCTTCGCCCGCACCAAACAGTAGAAATCCGAACCCAAAGCCGGTAGGCGAAGGGTTCGGATTTCTTTTTGTGTTCGGTGATATGTGATGCTGACTTGCTGTTGTTGGTATCACGCCCGAGCACCACCCAAGTAAATATCCTTGATAGTTGATGCCAAACGGAAACGAAATTTAAGAAAGGATATTTATAATGAAAAACAAAATTACTTATACCGAACATAACGGACTTTACTACCCCGATCTTGCACTTCCCAAGCAGAAAAACTATACCCTCGGCAAGTATGCCAACCTGCGCTTTGACTTTATGAAGAACCATCGTCGTGGAGCGTACATCACCCTGCTCACCGAAGGACGATTGAATGAATATCTACACGAAATCGACTTGCAGGCTCACGCAATGCTCAACGACATAATTGCCTCGCCCAAGAACGAGGCATAGACGAAGCTCTGAAGGCTCACAACGCGCTTCGGTGGACTGCCGAGATGAATAACATCAAGGTGAGCGCAGAAGAAATCGTCTTGCAGGAGGTGGTCTATCAATGAGGTCAATTATCAACGAGCTGTGGCACGGAAACATCGTGCCGCAAGAAGACAGTAGAACTAACTCAGAAGAAATGAAAGAACTGCTCGGCTATATGTCGCGTCACCACGAGGACTTGGAGAAAAGCTTCTCTGATGATCAGAAAGAGGTCTTTGAGAAATTCCACGATTGTTGGAGCGAGTATATGAGCTTGGCAGAGGCGGCAATCTTTGAGTACGCTTTCAAACTTGGGATGCAAATTGCTATCGAAACACTAACCGAATAACCTATGGCGGCGGGAGAAATCTCGCCGTCTTTTTATCCTTATTAATAAACCATCATAAAACCACAATAAACACTCATAACAGATTGACAGAACGCCAAAAATATTGTATAATAAAGTAAATTCTTATACCTTTATGTCGAAGGAGGTTCGTATGAACAACGAAACAGAAAGATGGTGTTCTCTCAAAGAGATTATGGAGCATCTTGGTGTTAGCCGCGATACTGTTCTAACTTGGATTGCAAAGCGCGGAATGCCTGCCTCAAAGGTTGGCAGACTTTGGAAGTTTAAGATATCCGAGGTTGATGCTTGGGTAAAAGAAGGCAACGCAGCAGAATAACAAACCATTATTAGGAGGATCTCGTGAAAGAGTTGTTACCAAAGATAAACGAAGCAATGAATGAAACTTTTGTCGGTAACTATGTGTTTTCCGACGAAGAGTTGGCGCAAATATATGAATTTGCGGGCGAGCAACTTCGTAATTATAGTGGTAGTTTAATGGGCTATGATCAACTTATGTTCGTTGCTATGGTAAATGCCATAAAAACATGGAAATCTGATGAAGATAGATTTTGGGATTGTATTGGCAGAAAACTTATAGGAGTGGATAATTTTATCCGTATTTATCCTCAGTTATATAATTATCTTACAGGTGTGATTGAAAGACTCGGTATACAGAAAAAAATCATATATTTGTCAGGATGCGCGAAACGCTATTACGCCACTATTTTGGCGCACGCATTCGCTCCGGTCAACTCTACGGAATCCTTTTTGGAATTGTGTTGGAATCTGTATTCCGAGGATATGAATTTTACATATACGAAGAACGATGACACATTTGCTCTCGTTGCTGAGGAACTTAAAAGAACCTTCTCTTATGAGAAATCCTTGGAGGATGACCTCAAGCTTGGTAGCGGCGTATATTCTTTGCGTGCAGGAATCAAGCGAATGGCGATCGACAGTCCCGAAGAAATGGTCAAGTATATCGAAGTCACAATCTCCTTGTTGGACAGGGTGTTTGGTGGCGAAATCCTTGATAACAATCGATATTATAATATCCTTGTTCGTGATTGGTGGACGGAAAAAGAAAAAAGCTTTGGTGTTGCCAGGCCCAAGAGAAAATCATATGAACGAGCAATAACCGATTACTCAACAATTCGGCCTAAATATAGCTATAACGGTAAACAAGCTATTCTAACTATACCAAGTATTCGTCTAAAAAACAACTTTTACGATATGCCTCTGTTGAATGTTTATCGTAACGGAGAGCTTGTGGATCAGCAAGAGATGCGTACTTTCGGTTCCGGCCTTACCATGGCAACAAAGGAACTGAGTTTGTATGCGGATAATCTCGTATTTGAGGATGGCATAATAGATTGTACTTTGGAGATCGTGCATTGTGGAGATGTCATTTACAACTCAAAGACAAGCTTGTTCCGAGAGTATCTTCTCTTTAGAGATCATAGAGAAATCCTGCAAGAAGAATGCCTCCCCGGAAACTATATATTGTTTGCCCCTAAATTGGAGGACTTCTCTGCGTATCCCGAAAGTATAAAGAAAGTTTCGGGTGAACCAAATTTGTATATTCTTCAGGCGCAAGAGGGCGAGCTGTTACAAAATCCGAAACGAACGGTGTTCTTCGTAGTTGAAAAACAGAAACGCAGCATAAGAATTTCTGCGGACAGAAAGAATAATGCAAAATTTATTCATGACGGCGAAGAATTCATCGTTATTGATGGCGAACTACGAGTTGTCGTAAGGTCTGATGTTGACATATCCAAGTATGGTGTTCGTTACGAATCTACCGATTTTAGATTGAACGCGTTCACTTGTGAAGAAAGCGAAGGATATAAAACCTTTTTCATCACGGAACTGCTCAATGTGTGCGAACCGCAGAAAATCAATATTTTCAGCTATACGGATAACAAAATCGAAGCATCCTACAACGTTGTAAAATTCAACAGTATAAGCATTACCTACGATAAAAAGCTGTATTTTGATGACGAAAACCTTGGTACGGTGCGCTTCCATACAGAGAAATATGATAAAAGCGTATCGTTTGATATCAACCAAGGCGACATAGTGATTCCGTTTGATGACGGAGATATTGTTCTTTCTCCGCCCGTGTTAAGATGGAAAATCGGAGATGGCGATTTTTCAATGCAGTACGGAGAAGATTTGTGGTATAAAAATTACTCGAATTCAGCGGAGCTTGTTATTGATTTACCTACAGAAATGGGTTATCAAGTGTTCTTGAATAACAACACTGTTTTGTCCGAGAGTGTGGCATTCAATTCATTTAAGTTTGGCGAAACTCTCTGGTCTATGCTGCAAGATGGTAGGAATGAAATTATCGTATTCGTAAAAGTTGAGAATATCGCTGTTATTCCTATCTTAACAGTTTGTTTGAAGGAAAAACTCAAATTCTCGCCTTTTGTAATAAGCGGAAAAGAGATGCTGTGGGATGTGAGCAAATCTTTTGCTGGCGATTCCACGCCAAAATTCAGAATCTCTTTCTGTGAGAATGATACAGTAAAGCATAGCTTCGACATCAGCGAAACCATCGATGAAAACTATAAGAGTAGATACTTCTCATTAGCTGAGCTTGAAATAGGTATTTATGATGTTACCGTTGATTTGATGAAGCGAGTT
>JAZSPB010000038.1:0-9090 GCA_045537235.1 Eubacteriales bacterium | reverse complement strand
CGGATGTCGGGGCGGTGACCGCCGGCGGCGATGGCTTCGGCGAGTTGCTCTTTGGTCAGCTCGGGGAAGCCGAAGGAAAGGGCATTGAGGAGCGTCTTGCGCCGCTGTTCGAAGGCGGCTTTGATGACCTTGAAGAACAGTGCTTCGTCAAGGGGTTTTTGGGGCGGCTCGCGGTAGAGTCGGATGCGCACCACCGAGGAATTGACCTTGGGGGGCGGTACAAAGCGGTCGGCATTGACGGTGAAGAGTTTTTCAGCCTCGCCGTAGTAGGCGAGCACCGCGGTGATGGCACCGCAGTCCTTGCTGCCGGGCTTGGCGCAAAGTCGGTCTGCCACCTCGGATTGGATCATCAATGTGATGTAATCGAAGGGGAGACGGGACTCCAACAGCTTCATCAGGATCGGTGTGGTGATGTAGTAGGGGATGTTGGCGCAGACCGAGACACCTTCTTCAAAATAGGGGGAGAGGATGCTCTCAAGGTCGGCTTTCATCACGTCCTCGTTGATGACTGTTACGTTTTTATAGCTGTCGAGGGTATAGGACAGGACGGGGATAAGACCTCGGTCGATTTCCAAGGAAATAACTCGCTCGTATCGCTCGGCCAAAGCCGCAGTCAGTGTACCGATGCCGGGACCGATCTCCAGGATGGTTTTGGAGTCGCCGTTACAGCAATAGTCAGCGATGTCTTCCACCACGCCGCGGTCGGTGAGGAAGTTTTGACCAAATTCTTTGTGGAATTTGATGCCGTAGACTGACATGATTTGTTTGATGGTTTTGATATCGCAAAGATTCATGGGGACCCGCCTTTTTTGTTTTCTTTTTGGCTATGTCACAATAAATGGTTGATTTTTTCAAATTTTGATTTATCGGGAGTTTGTTATGGCTATGCGGAAACAAAGCCGTTATCACCACCCCGTAGGGGGCGACGTCCTCGGCGCCCCGAAACGAACGATCATGTATCGAAAAATCGGTGAAATCTTTTATAAAACAAGGTTTTGTGTTTTATTTTACAAAGCAAAATTCCATTCTTTTCGGGGCACCGAGGACGTCGCCCCCTACAGAGTCAAAGATTTTTCGTTCGTTCGCGAACGGACATATCGCACCGATAACCCCCAATTTGTCCGAATTTCTTTCCAAAATTCAGTCATTTGATGTGGCAGCGCCTTCTTTTTTTATTTTATCACAAATGTTTGGGAAAATCAAGTCCATTGTTTTGGGGGAAGGGCGAGATTATAGGGGGGAATTCCACATCTTTTTAAACCCTCCATTCTCCCAAACCAAAAGTGCTTGTAATTTTCGACATTATTTTTTCATATTTTTCAACAAAACACATACAATCTAAACAAAAGCCACAACAATATCCTCCCAAAGCAAAACATGAAATAAACCAAAAGCCCAAAAGCAAAACCCCTGTCGAAAGGTGTCAAAAAAAGCCCCACGCTTTCCCTCAACCCCAGAAATCTTGCCCCAAAGGTGTTGACAAACGAAAAGATAAGTTATATAATAAATGATGTATTTTTAAACGACATATTCTTATTTTGCTTGAAAGGAAAACGGCATGGAATTGAATCTTCTTAAAGTGATAGAATGCCGATTCGACGGGCTGTCCAAAGGACAAAAAAACATTGCCCGATATATTTTGGAGCACTACGAAAAAGCAGCATACATGACCGCAGCCAAGCTCGGACAACTGGTGAATGTTTCGGAATCCACCGTCGTTCGCTTTGCCAATGAGTTGGGCTTTGACGGCTATCCCGCGCTCCAGAGCGCCCTTCGCGAGTTGGTACGCACCAACCTGACCTCCTTCCAACGCGTGGAAGTATCCGATTCGATCATCGGTGACCGAGACGTGCTGGAGCAGGTGCTTTTGTCCGATGCGGAAAAGATAAGACGGACGCTGGAGGGCATCGACCGCGAGGCTTTTGACGGCGCGGTGGACAAGATCATCAACGCCAACCGCGTTTACATCATCGGCGTGCGCTCCTCCGCGACCTTGGCGGGCTTTTTACACTACAACCTGCAAATGGCCTTTGATAACCTGACCTTGGTGCAGACCACCTCGGGCAACGAAATGTTCGAGCAGATCATGCGCATCGGGGAGGGCGACGTGATGATCGCCATCAGCTTCCCCCGCTACTCCAAGAGGATCATCAAGGCCGTGGAATTTGCCAAAAAGAGCGGTGCCGACGTGGTGGCGCTGACCGACCGTGAGACCTCCCCCATCGCTCGCGATGCCGATCATTTGCTGACGGCGAACAGCGACATGGCATCCTTTGTGGACTCCTTGGTGGCGCCCTTGAGCATCATCAATGCCATCGTCGTCTCGGTGGGACGAAAGAAAAAACAGGAGCTGACCGCGCGGCTCAAAAAATTGGAAGAGATCTGGGATGAATACGATGTGTACGATAAATCCGGACATTGACCGCAGACGGGTAGCCGTGATCGGCGGCGGCGCGGCGGGCATGATGGCGGCGGTGGCGGCATCCGATATGGGAGCGGCGGTCACGGTCTTCGAGAAAAACGACCGAATGGGCAAGAAGCTGCGCATCACGGGCAAGGGAAGATGCAATGTGACCAACGATTGCGACAATGAGGAGTTTCTCCGCAATGTCCCCACCAACCCCCGTTTTCTTTACGGCGCGCTCAACCGATTTTCCACAGCGGATACCAAAGCCTTTTTTGAAACCGAGGGCGTCCCGCTCAAGACCGAGCGCGGCAAACGCGTGTTTCCTTGCTCCGATCGGGCACAGGATATCGTGGATGCCTTGGTTCGCGCTTGCAACAAGCGGAATGTCAAGGTGATTCACCGCAATGTGACCGAACTGATCGTGGAGGACGGCTGTGCCGTGGGCGTGCGTGCGGGCGAGAGCTACCGCTTTGACGCGGTCATCGTTTGTACGGGCGGAATGTCCTACCGACAGACAGGCTCGGACGGTGCGGGTTATCGCTTTGCCGAGTCGGCGGGGCTTGCTGTGACGGCGCTTTTGCCTTCGCTGGTGCCGTTGGTGTCCCGTAGTCGTATCTGCCCTCGAATGCAAGGGCTTTCTTTGAAAAATGTAGCGCTCACCGTGTTCGACCGCGAACGAAAAAAGGCGGTCTATGAGGATTTCGGTGAGATGATGTTTACCCATTTCGGACTAACGGGTCCGCTGGTGCTTTCGTCCTCTGCGCATATTCCCGATGCCGCGTCCGGACGGTATGAGGCGCACATCGACCTCAAGCCCGCGCTGGATATGAAGACCTTGGATACCCGTTTGTTGCATGATTTCGGCAAGTTTGCCAATCGGGATTTCGCCAACTCGTTGGACGAGCTTTTGCCGCAGAAAATGATCCCCGTGATCGTGGAGCTTTCGGGTATCGACCCTCGCAAGAAGGTCAATTCGGTCACAAGAGAGGAGCGGCTGCGACTGTGTGAGCTTCTCAAATGCCTGCCCGTGCCCATTGACGGCTTCCGTCCCATCAACGAGGCCATCATCACCAAGGGCGGCGTGGATGTGCGGCAGATCAGCCCCAAGACAATGAGGGCAAAGTCGGTGGAAGGTCTGTATTTCGCAGGTGAGGTGTTGGATGTTGATGCCTACACCGGCGGTTTTAATCTCCAGATCGCGTTTTCGACCGCTGTTGTGGCGGGGGAGAGCGCAGCGATCGGAGAGTAGAGTATGGGGAAGAAGGGTGGCTCGTTTCGGCTTTTTGCAAGACGAAGAAATAACGTCTTGTGCGAAAACTTTGTCGGGTGATGTCCGGCAAAGCCTTTCATTTCCGCCTTCCTCGTAGAATCCCATCTTCCAAGCAATCAAACAAGAACTCCCCAAAAAACAACTGAAAAGGAGAATCCAAAAATGTTTAAAATCGCAATCGACGGTCCCAGCGGTGCCGGGAAAAGCAGTATCGCAAAGGCTTTGGCAAAAACCTTAAGCATCGTTTATGTCGATACGGGTGCGTTGTATCGCACCATCGGCTATTTTGTCCGCTCTCGCGGCATCGACCCCAAGGACGGCGCGGCAGTGACCGCGATCCTGCCCGAAATTCACATCGAGGTCAAGTACGAAAACGGCACTCAGTGTGTGTATCTCAACGGCGAGAATTTGGGCGATCGCATCCGCGAGCCAGAAATTTCCATGTACGCGTCGGCGGTGTCCGCCATTCCCACCGTGCGTGAATTTCTTTTGGAGACCCAGCGTTCGATTGCCCGTGCCAACAGCGTGGTGATGGACGGACGGGATATCGGAACGGTCATCCTTCCCGACGCCGAGGTCAAGATCTTCCTTACCGCGTCCAATGAGTGCCGCGCCGAGCGCCGTTTGCTGGAGCTTCGCGAGAAGGGGATCGAGACTACCTTTGAGGAGGTGCTGGCCGATATGACCGAGCGCGACAACAATGATAAAAACCGCGCCGTAGCCCCCGCGATCCCCGCACCCGATGCCGTTATGCTGGACAACTCGGGCTTCACGGTCGAGGAAACCTTGGAGGCGGCGCTGAAGATCATAAACGAAAAATTGGCGGAAAAGAAATGAGAGAAAAAAAGCAACCCAATAAAAAAAGCGGAAATTCCCGATTTCATCGATTTATTTGCTTCACCTTCGGCGGCATCGTGCGGCTGATCTTCCGTATCCGCGTGGTCGGACGGGAAAATGAGCCGGAAACGGGCGGCTTTTTGGTGTGCTCTAACCACATCTCGGCGTCCGATCCCGTTGTGCTTACCGCCGCGATGGAGCATCAAGTTTGCTTTATGGGCAAGAAGGAGCTGTTTAAAATTCCCGTTCTGTCGTGGCTCATGCGCTCCTTGGGCGGATTTCCCGTCGATCGTCGCGGCGGTGATGTGGGGGCGGTCAAGCACTCCATCAGGCTTCTTGAGCAAGGGAAGTGCGTGGGAATGTTTCCGCAAGGTACCCGACATCCGGGGGAGGATCCCCGTGCCACGACGGTGCGCAACGGCGCGGCCATGATCGCCTATCATGCCAATGCCACCGTGGTTCCCGTGTTCATCCACCGCAAGGACAACACCCCCAAGCTGTTCCGCAAGACCACCGTGGTCATCGGTCGTCCCGTCCCCTTTGCCGATTTTGCTTACAACGCGGAGGAGAAGGGGGAGTATGCCAGAATTTCCAACGATATCTTTGATCGCGTCTGTACACTGGGAGAGGAGCTGAGCAAATGCGAAAAGTAACGGTTGCCGAAAATGCGGGCTTTTGCTTTGGTGTTAAACGTGCGGCCGACAAGCTGGAGGAATCCCTTTTGCAAGGCGGCACCGCGCGGCTGTTCACGCTGGGGCATTTGATCCACAATGCGGTGTACAATGACCGTTTGACCGAGAAAGGCGTTCGATCTGTCACCCTTGATGAGATGGTCGAGCTTGCCGCCGAAGCCACCCCCGAGCGACCCCAAAAGCTGTTTATCCGCGCGCACGGTATCCCGCGAGAGACCGAGGCACAGTTGGCGGAGTTGGCTCAAAGGTACCCCCATTTCTCCTATGAGGACTGCACCTGCCCCTTGGTCAAGAAGATCCACCGCATCGCCGCGGAAAACTCGGGCGAGGACAAAATGTTCATCCTTTTCGGTGACGAAAAGCACCCCGAGGTGGTGGGGATCATGAGTTATTTTTCGGGAGAAAAGTATGTTTTTGACAGCCCGGAGAGATTTTGCGAGGCGGTCGAAAAAGGCGATTTGTGCAATTTGAATAAAAAAACTCCGATTTTTGCCCTTCAAACCACTTATAATTTGTCGAAGTGGAAAAAAACTCAAAAATTTATCAAAAAACTCTGTACAAATCCGATTATTTTTGATACAATATGTAGTGTTACGGAAAAAAGACAGCTCGAAGCCGAGGCACTGGCCAAGGAGAGCGATGTGATGATCGTGGTGGGGGGACGCGAAAGCTCCAACACCGCCAAGCTCGCGGATATCTGCGAGGCACATTGTCCGATCACCGCCCGAATCGAGTCGGCGTCGGAATTGAGTGGCTTGGATCCGAACATATATACCCACGAAAAAGTGGGAATTGTCGCCGGGGCGTCGACCCCCAGTGACATAATAGAGGAGGTTTATAGGAAAATGAGTGAACAAGAAAACTTTGCCCAAATGCTCGACGAATCATTCAAAACTTTAAATACAGGAGACACCGTTACCGGAATCGTAACCCATGTTACCGATACCGAGTTGCAGCTTGATGTTGGCACTAAAGTCACCGGCATTATCAAGTCCGAGCAGATTACCGACGATCCTTCTGTAAAGCTCACCGAGCAGTTCAAGGTCGGTGACAGCGTGGACGCGTTCGTGATTCGCGTAAGCGATGTAGAGGGCGTTGCCGAGCTTTCCAAAAAGCGCGTTGATTCCGACAAGAACTGGATCAAGATCGTGGAAGCAAGCCAGAACGGTGACATCGTTGAGGGTAAGATCACTTCCGCTGTAAAGGGCGGCGTGGTTGCCATCGTGGATTCTGTCCGCGTATTTATCCCCGCATCGCAGTCCGGCGTTCCCATGGGCGGCGACATGAATGCTCTTGTGGGTACCACCCAGCGCCTGAAGGTCATCGAGGTCAAGGACTACGGCAAGAAGGCCATCGGTTCCATCCGTGTGGTTCTCCGTGAGGAGCAGAAGGCTCGCGAGGCCGAGTTCTGGGCAACCATCGAGGAAGGCAAGCAGTATACCGGTAAGGTCAAGAGCATGACCAGCTACGGCGCATTCGTAGATCTTGGCGGTGTTGACGGAATGGTACACGCAACCGAGCTTTCCTGGAAGCGTATCAAGAGCCCCGCAGAGGTGGTTTCCATCGGTGAGGAGATCACGGTATTCGTTAAGAGCTTCGATGCCGAGAAGAAGCGTATTTCTCTTGGCTACAAGACCGAAGACACCAATCCTTGGGTTATTTTCAGAAATACATACAACATCGGTGATGTCGTTGCTGTAAAGATCGTGAACATGATGCCCTTCGGCGCATTTGCCGAGATCGTTGACGGTGTTGACGGACTGATCCACATTTCTCAGATCGCCCAGAAGCGCATCGCAAAGCCTGCCGACGAGCTTGAGCTTGGTCAGGTTGTAGATGCTAAGATCATCGATATCGATGATGATAATCAGAAGGTTAGCCTTTCCATTCGCGTACTTCTTGATGAGGCGCAGGCTGAAGAAGAGGCTATGCCTGAGGATGAGGCTGTTGTGGATGAGGCAGTGGCTGAAGAGGCTCCTGCTGAGGATGTTGCTGAATAATGGTTTTTTGAGATGCTCTCCTTTGGGGGGCATCTTTTTTTTGTGCCCCGGAGGGGCGGGGGGGAAGGGGAGGGGGGATATGGAAATGACGTTGTGTGCTAAACCTTCGCTGGGTGATGTTCCTTCTTTGCTGGTCCAAAGAAGGAACCGAAGAAACGACCTTTTGGTGCACAGCCGATTGCTGCACAGCCCGATTCACGTTTTCACTGTCCCTCGCTTCACGTTGGATCGTTAGAGGAGGGGTGCCATGCGCGGCTTGGGGCTATAGACGTAGGGAATCGCTTAAATCGTTGATTTTCTCTGTCGTTCGTTTTACGCAGACTTGTTAGAAGAGAGGTGCCATGCGTTACTTGGGGCTATAGACGTAGGGAGTTACACAAATTGTTTATTTTCTCTATCGTTCGTTTTACGCAGACTTGTTAGAAGAGAGGTGCCATATGTTGGTGGGACTGTAGACGTGTAGGTTCGAAATCTATGCCAATCGAGCGACAGAGGAAATCGACGATTTATGTGATTTCCTACGTCTATAGCCCCAAGCAAGGTATAGCACCCTCCTCTAACGATTCAACGTAAAGCGAACGACAGAGGAAACAAGCGAATTATGTGTTCCCCACGTCTATAGCTCCAAGTAACGCATGGCACCCTTCCTCTAGCGATTCAACGTAAAGCGAACGACAGAGGAAACAAGCGAATTATGTGTTCTCTATGTCTATAGCCCCAAGTAACGCATGGCACCGCTCCGCTAACGATCCAACGTGAAACGAGGGACAGTGAAAACGTGAATCGGGCTGTGCAGCAATCGGCTGTGCGAAAGGTCGTTTCTTCGGGGAGGTGCGAAGCAACTCCTACTTCTCTTGGACCAGCCAAGAAGCAACACCCACCCTGCGAAGGATCAGCACACAACGTCATTTCCATATCTTTCCTCCCACCTCCCAATTTCTTCAAAAAAACAGTTGCACTTTTGAAAAAAAAGGTGTATAATATAATGTCAATGAAAAACCCCAACCTTTGCAATTTGCACGGGCGGCATCCATGCCCCCCATCCCCCCTTTTTCCCCATCAAAAAATAAGGAAGTGAATCATATGTTAGAAACCATCAAAACCCAAACCGAACTCGCCGTGCGCGAGCTAATCGACATAGCCGGTCTTTCGTCCGGCGACCTTCTCGTGATCGGATGCTCCTCCTCCGAGATCGTAGGCGAAAAAATCGGAAAAGGCTCCAGCCTTGATGCCGCAAAGGCGGTCTACAATGCCTTGGCTCCCATCCTCGCAGAGAAGGGAATCTACCTCGCCGCTCAATGCTGCGAGCACCTCAATCGTGCCTTGATCGTCGAACGTGCGTACGCCGAGGCACACGGACTTGAACCCGTTTCGGTTCGCCCCATGCCCAAGGCAGGCGGCTCCTTCGCGACCACTGCCTATGAAAATTTCAAGTCCCCCGTGGCAGTTGAGTCCGTCTCTGCCAACGCAGGTATCGATATCGGCGGAACTCTGATCGGTATGCATTTGCGACGTGTGGCTGTCCCCGTCCGCCTCTCCGTCAAAACCATCGGTATGGCTAACATCCTCTGCGCAAGAACTCGCCCCAAATACATCGGCGGCTCCCGCGCTGTCTATCCCGAAGAAGCTTGACTCGTGGCGCCTGCGGGCGCGGGAGGTCGCTTTTTGAAAAAAGCTCCGCAAAAACTTTTCTATTGCGCCCTTTTTGTAGTTTGTGCGAACATAGCGGACCCCCATGTGGTGCAGTATGTTCGCTCAAATTTTACCAAGGGCGCAATAGAAAATTTTTTTGCGGAGCTTTTTTTCAAAAAAGCGACCTCCCCCCCGCCCGCAGGCGGACATCAGCCGTTTATCTTTTTTTGTGACCGAACGTCACGACCGAGG